>DASSJE010000134.1:0-24611 GCA_035691365.1 Terriglobia bacterium | reverse complement strand
GGCATCCAGGGGCGGGTCCGTCTGGATGTGAACGTTTTTCGTCGAACCTTCCGCAACTTTGCCGACGATGACACGCTGCTGAATACGGGTGTCAGTTTTCCCATCGCCATCGCACATGCCACTATTAATGGGATTGAGGGCAAGCTGACGTTGCCGCGATGGGGCCGCTTTTCGAGCTCCATCAGCTACTCTAATCAGGTAGCGACGGGCCAGGGACCGATCACCGGCGGGCTCTTTATCGGGGGAGAAGCCACCAGCGAGTTGACAGACAACAATACGTTTTCGCTTTCCCAGGACCAGCGAAACACTGCCTCAGCGAATTTGCGCTACCAGGCCACAAGTCGATTCTGGCTGGCGACTGAGAGTTCATACGGCAGCGGCCTTCCGGTTGAGCTGGATACCGGAAATACCGATTACGGCTTTCTGTTGGCCCAATACGGCCCTGAGATTCTGAGTCGCGTGGACTTTGCGCGGGGGAGGGTCCGGCCGACATACTCTATCGATGCGGGCGCTGGTTTCGACCTGTATAAAAAGGAGAGCAGGACTGCCAGCGTGCAGATCCAGGGTTCCAACCTTACCAACCACCTGAACGTGATCAACTTTGCCAGCCTGTTTTCGGGGACCGCCGTCGCGATGCCGCGCAGTTACGGCCTGCGACTTCAGGCTAGCTTCTAACTGCATTCACCCATATAGATGCGGACAGGTTTGATACGCCGCATTGCTGGACACCGAATGATCTCATTTTCTATAATCAATGGTTTATCCCGATAAGGGGGACCGATGCCAAAGGCGCTCGACCTCAAACAGACGCTGAATCTTCCGCAAACCCGGTTTTCGATGAAGGCCAACCTGCCGCAGAACGAGCCTCGCTGGCTTGCCCGCTGGGCGGAGGAGGACCTGTACGGCCAGATCCGCCAGGCACGCAAAGATGCGCCGCTTTTTACTCTGCACGACGGTCCGCCCTACGCCAACGGCCGCATCCATCTGGGGACGGCGCTGAACAAAATCCTCAAGGACTTCATCGTCAAGTCGAGAACCCTGGCAGGGTTTAACGCTCCATACGTTCCGGGCTGGGACTGCCACGGACTGCCCATCGAAATCAACGTTGACAAGGAACTTGGACCGAAGAAGCGGCAGATGAGCGTGGTGGATATCCGCCGCGAGTGCCGCCGCTACGCTGAGAAGTATGTCGACTTGCAGCGCGAGGATTTTATCCGCCTGGGCGTCTTTGGCGAGTGGCAGAATCCCTACCTGACCATGGCGCCGTCGTACCAGTCGCTGATTGCAGAAACCTTTCTGACCTTTCTTGAGAAGGGTTACGTTTATCGCGGGCTGAAGCCCGTCTACTGGTGCATTCGCGACAAGACTGCGCTGGCGGAAGCCGAAGTGGAGTACGAGGAGCACACCAGCCACTCCATTTATGTGCGCTACCACGTGCTTTCTGATCTGAGCTCCGTGGCGCCGGAACTGAAAGGCCGCGAGGTTTACGTGGTCATCTGGACCACCACGCCCTGGACGCTTCCCGCCAGCATGGCCGTGGCTTTCCACCCGCAATTTGAATACGTCGCGGCCGGCGACGGCAGCAAGGAAGGCCCTGTCTACATCCTGGAGAGCCGCCGTTACGGGCCGGCCACGGCGGAAACTGGGCTGAATGCGCCCGAGGTCCTGGCGCGTTTTCCGGGCAGGAAGCTTGACCGCATTGAAATTCAGCATCCGTTTCTGGAACGCAAGCTGATGGGCGTGCTGGCTGACTACGTCACGGCGGAAGACGGGACAGGTTGCGTCCACACCGCTCCCGGGCACGGCCGCGAGGACTATGAGACCGGCATGCGGTATGGAATCGAAATCTACTCGCCCGTGGGTGATGCCGGCGAGTTCACGGAAGGCCTGCCTGAATACAAGGGGAAACGAGTTTTTGAAGCCAATGAGACCATCATCGATCTGGTCAAGTCGCGCGGCAACCTCGTGGGCCCGCCGGGCCGCCTGACGCACTCTTACCCGCACTGCTGGCGCTGCCACAACCCCATCATTTTCCGGGCCAATGAACAGTGGTTTGCCAGCATTGACCATGACCGCCTGCGCGAGCGCACGCTGGAAGAAATCAAGAAGGTGCGGTGGTCGCCGGAATGGGGTGAAGGACGCATTTCCAACATGGTCGCCACCCGGCCAGATTGGTGCATTTCGCGCCAGCGGGCGTGGGGTGTGCCGATTGTCGTTTTCCATTGTGTCGATTGCAAAAAGCCTCTGCTCGATGCCAGCCTCGGGCGCAAGGCGGTTGAACTGTTCAAGCAGGAAAGCGCGGACGCTTGGTACACCCACGATGTGAGCGACCTGCTGCCGGCTGGAACAAAATGTCCGGGCTGCGGTGGGAGCAATCTTCGCAAGGAAACGGACATTCTGGACGTCTGGTTCGATTCCGGCTCGAGCCACGCTGCCGTGTTGGGCCACCGGCCTGATCTTCCGTGGCCAGCGGACGTCTATCTCGAAGGCGGTGACCAGTACCGCGGATGGTTTAACAGTTCGCTGCTGGTGGGGATGGTTACTCGTGGAGCGGCGCCTTATCGCGCTGTTCTGACCCACGGTTGGGCGCTCGACGCGCAGGGAAGGGCGATGTCCAAATCGCTCGGCAACGTGATCGACCCGAACGAGGTCATCAAGACCCACGGCGCGGAAATTCTTCGACTGTGGGTCGCTTCCATCGATTTCCGCGAGGACGTGGTGATTTCGGCCGACATTCTGACGCGGCTTTCAGAAGCCTACCGCAAGCTGCGCAACACGTTTCGCTACTGCCTCTCGAACCTATACGATTTTGATCCGGCGGTGAACAGCGTGCGCGGCGACCAGCTTGAGGAGATTGACGCCTGGGCACACGCCGAGACCGCCAACCTCCTGGAACGGATTTATGCGGCCTACAATGAGGACGCTTTTCATAAGGTCTATCGGGCGATCTACGACTTTGCCACCATCCAGTTGAGCTCGTTCTATTTCGACATTTTGAAGGACCGGCTCTATACGGCCCCTGCGCAATCGGTGCGGCGCCGGGCGGCACAGACCACGCTCTATCGGATTGCGGACGCTCTGGTCCGGGCCGTGGCTCCGCTGATGTGCTTCACGGCAGAAGAGGTCTGGTCACACCTGCCGCAGTCCGCTTCGCGCGGGCCCAGCGTTCACCTGGCGCAATTTATTCCGGCATCAGGCCTGCGTGCGGAAGTCCCGCCCGTCTACCGCCAGAAGCTTGACGACTGGCCGCGGCTGATTGAGGTGCGCGATGCCGCGCTCAAGGCGCTGGAAGCTGCGCGGCGCGAGGATGTGATCCATAGCCCGCTGGAGGCAAAGGTCATCCTGAGCGCCGATGAAAATCTCCTTCCTCTTCTGGAGAAATATCGCAATGATTGGACCACCCTACTGATTGTTTCCCAGGTTGAGCTTGAGCCCTATTCCGGCAAGAGCAACGAGGAAGATTCCCTGCCGGGGCTGAAGATAAAAATTGAACACGCCTCAGGGACGAAATGCGCGCGCTGCTGGACGTACTCCGAGCAGGTTGGTAAAGATGAAATTTATCCGGATGTCTGTGAGCGCTGCCTGGCAGCCTTGCACGAAATTGAAGCCGGCGCCGCCGGTTGACCTGTGGGGAAGACAGCCGCACCACCGGCTCCTTCGTCATTCCGAGTGAAGCGAGGAATCTGCTTTTGATCGAGTGACCGAAAACAAAGTTTATACCTCGGGCCGGCAAAGTACGTCATGCCGCAAAATGAGGTTCGTGGGCCTTATTCAGGATAGACTGATCGATATGGCGGAAAAATCATCACAGGCCATGGGTCCTGCGGCAGTGCCAGGGCCGCGCGCGAGGCGTGTCCTCGCCACCCATCGCATCATTTACGCTCTGATCGTTGCCCTGGTTTTTGCGGGCGATCAGATCAGCAAGCACATCGTGCAAAGCTCTATTGCCCATGGCGCGGTGATTACGGTCATTCCCGGGTTTTTCAACCTGATCCACACGGAAAACAGCGGCATTGCCTTCAGTCTGTTTGCCGGCTCGTCTTCCTGGTGGAAGCTGGTCCTGCTGATCGCAGTTTCGCTGGCATTGCTGGTCACGGTGGTGGTTGTCGTCATGAAGAGCCGGCAAATGAACTGGCAAACCGGAGCCGGCCTGGCGCTGATTGTGGGCGGGGCATCTTCCAATCTGCTCGATCGGATCCGCTTTGGCGAGGTGGTTGACTTTCTGGATGTCTATTACCGGAGCTATCACTGGCCCACCTTTAATGTGGCGGACAGCGCCATTGTGGCGGGGGCAGGGCTCCTGCTCCTCGAAATTCTTATTTCCAAGTAAACCTTGATGCCGGAGAGCAAACCTCAGGACGGAGATCTGCGGGAATTTGTGGCCACGGCTGAAGACAGCGGCCACAGGCTGGATGTTTTCCTGGCGGAGCACATGCCCGACTGGAGCCGCAGCCAGTTGCAGCAACTGGTGCGCTCGGGGCTTGCCAGGATTGACGAGCAGGCTGTCCGGAAAACGGGTGAAAAAGTTGAAGCCGGCAACCGGATCAGCATTCTGGCAAAGCATGAGACGCTGCATGCTTTTCCTGAGGAATTGCCGCTCACCGTGGTGTATGAGGATGGCGACTTGGCGGTGGTGGATAAGGCCGCGGGAATGGCGGTCCACATGGGCGTGGGGACCCGATCCGGCACGCTGGTGAATGCGCTTTTGTTTCACCTGGGCGATAGCCTTTCCGCCGTTGCCGGAGAGATGCGGCCGGGGATTGTCCATCGGCTGGACAAGATGACTTCCGGGCTGATCGTGGTGGCGAAGAACGATGCGGCCCATCGCGCGCTGGCCGACCAGTTCCGCGCGCGGACCGTGCACAAGCACTATCAGACGCTTGTCCACGGGCAGATGGAGTCGGAGCAGGGAAAGGTCGAGGCGCCGGTGGGGCGCGATCCCGTCAAACGGGCGCGCATGAAGGTGGGTGGCATCGGCGCGCGGGAGGCACTGACCCTCTACCGGGCGGTGCGGCGCTTCCATCACTTTACCCTGCTGGACGTGGAACCACGGACCGGAAGGACCCATCAGATTCGCGTGCATTTTGCTCATCTCCATCACCCGGTGGTGGGCGACAGAATGTACGGCGCTCCCGCAAAGGTCAGGGTTGGGCCGCAGGAGCGCGCGACGCTTGACCGCAACTTCCTGCACGCTGCTCGCCTTGAGTTTGCGCACCCGCGCAGCGGCGAGCTTGTGAGCTTTGAATCCCCGCTGCCGCCCAGGCTGAAGGCTTTTCTGGAGCTTCTTGAGCAGCAGGATCGGTGAGGATCGGCACAGGCATCATATTTGTTCTCGTGCTGCCGAAAGCGCGGTAGGATAGCTGAATACAAGTTTTTGGGGTGATGGGTACACGACATTGAGGAGGAAAAGATGAAACGGATACTGATGATGTCCTTCGGGGTGGCTGTGGTGTTGGCGATGACGCTGCCCCTTCAGGCGGCAAATGCCCGAGGGAAGACTGAGCTGGCGTTGAATGGAAAAAACGTTTCCATTGATTATGGACGCCCTGTTCTTCACGGGAGGACGGTGGGAGAAATGCTGTCCAAGCTGAAGCCGGGGCAGGTCTGGCGGCTGGGGGCGGATTCATCCACCACTTTTGAAAGCGATACGGACCTTGAATTCGGCAGCAAGACCGTTCCGGCGGGGACCTATAGCCTGTGGGCGGAGAAATTGTCCGGCAACAGGTGGGACCTTGTCTTCAACAAACAGCACGGCCAGTGGGGAACTCAGCATGATCCGAAGCTCGACCTGGTAAAGGTACCGTTGCATGAATCCAAAGCCAGTGATTCAGCTGAAATGGTAACCATCAACCTGGCTCAGCACGAGAGCGGTGGCCATTTCTCCGTTCAGTGGGGCGATCTGGTGCTGGCAACAAACTTCAGCGCCAAGTAGGCGGCTTACTGCAAATCTTAATGGCTGTAGCGCCTCTGGAAAGAACTTCTCTTCCGGTTGTGGCGCTACAGCTGAACTTTTTACAGACCATTTCCTTTCATGGTCGGCAATCTCAACCCCCTCGACAAGAGTTTCAAGGTCCTCCCCGCTCAAGAAGGAAGAAATGAGTGCCTGCTCCTTGCAGGAAGCCCACCGGGTGATAGTTGGCGAGAATGAAGTGGTCTACGGGGGTCAAATTGAGCGCGCGAGGATCTGCGGCGGGCCAGATGGCGTGGTAAGTGGCCGGCGAAAGACCGAAATAGAAGATCCATTGGGGAGGATGAGCGCGCAGGGCCGAAACGGTTGCGTTGTAATCAGAGGCCTGCATCATGCCGGGTTGCAGAAACGAATAGGGCGTAGGGTTCCGCCCTCCGGTCAGGAAGTACACCACGGGCAGGTAAGGGTAAACGAACAGGGAATCTCCGGGCTTAACTCTGGCAGTCGCGAGCTTGATAATGGACTGGTCTTCGGCGTCGGCTCGCAGGCGGCCGACGCGCGTCTCAATCTCAGGCTCCGACAGTATGTGCAAGACCGAATAACTGAGCGCAGCAATAGTCAGCGCGAGCGCCAGGCCGGCGCAGGCAATCCGAAAGGTCCTTCGCATGATTATCCGTCTGAGCAGATACCCGGCCAGGACATAAAAGATAGGGATAATAAACAGGAGCTGGTCAGCCGACCAGCGCGGGTAAGTCGAAATCACGAATCCGAAAGAGGTCAGCATCAGCAGCGCCGCCAGCTTTTCGCGCTGGTCCATTTGCTGGCGGCTCAGGCGGCGTGCCATCCAGCCGGCATAGACAGCCAGCGGGAGAACGACTGGAACCAATACCGACAGGAAACCGGTGGCGCGCGCCACGAATGCCGAACCACTCGCCCCTGCGAAAAGGGTTCGCAGCCCCCCCGGCACAATGGCTCCGTAGCCGTAAGAAACGGCATTGGCGGCCGGATAATGCCGGGATGTCCACAACAGGTCCTGGAACATCGGAAGCAGAGCGCTCTGGAAGAACAGCACGCCGCCGACGAGCAGGGAAATAGATGTGATTCCCAGAAGATAGGGAAGCCACTGGCGGCGCAGCTCCTGAACCATGAGCAGCCAGACTCCCAGAAGTATAAGCACCGCTAAAAGAGAAGGCGTGATCCACGCAGCTACCGCTGCGAATATTCCGGCTGCCAGAAAGGTGAGCGTCCGCGGATTTTCCGTGCCCGCAAACACAAGCGCGACGGCCAGCAGCCCCGATGCGCTGCTGTCCCAGCGATGGTTGACATACATGCGGAATAGTGGGCGCGTTTCCAGGGCAAAGAAAGTTGCGGCCGATACCAGGGCGAGATTTCGCCCGCCCAGGCGCGCGGTAAGCCAGTAGACAAGAGTAGTCAGAATTGCCAGGTCGAGGACAAGTGACAACCTGGCACAGCGAAGCATGGAGCCCAGCAATCCTTGAATACCACCCTGGATCCAGAAGCTTCCGGGGCCTGTGAGGACGAAAAAGTCACGGTACGGAACCTGGCCGTGCAGGATGCGTTCTGCTCCCGCAAGGTAAATACCTTCGTCAAGCGAGAGAAAAAAACGGTTTCCCCACAGCCACCAGACCGCCGCCCCTGCCGCGACAAACACGCATGCGTCCGGCAGCCACTCCTTCCGGCGGATTTCTGCCTGGGCATTCTGGTCATTGGGCATTATGACGGAGTGTACCTTTTTGAGAGAGTTGGATGCAATGCACGTCCGGGCTGAACAACCGGCATTGCCACCACAAGCTGAGCAGTGGACGCCAAGGCCTTGATCGCCAAACTGGGCCGATAGACCACGGTTAGAGGGATTTGTTACTGCCGGGTCGCCGCAACGGGTTGCGCACCCTCGGCTTTCGGGGCGTAGTAACCGGGCCGGGTTCTCACAGTATAGTGTTTGCTATCGTGGTGGCTGGCAAGCTGAATCTGGACCTGACGGAATGTGCCATCCTTCTTGGCATTCGTCGGGTAATAGCCGAGCGTGTATTGGTTGCGGATGTCGCGGGCAATTGCTACGCAAATGGGCTCAACCTGGTCAAGAGACTTGGGAAAGTAAGCCTTTCCACCGGTAGCTTCAGCCAGTTGCTTCAGCACTTTTTCCGCCCGTTTGTCATCGTGCCCGTGGATCTTGAATAATCCTCCAGGATGTTCCTCTCCAAGAAGGCCGATACAATAAATCACCGCATTTGACTGCTGGGCTTGGCGCAGCAGATCAGGGAAGGAGTAACGGCTGGCGTTGTCTTCGCCGTCAGAAATAATCAAAAGGGCTTTCTTGTCACGGTTGCCGAGCTTGAGATGATCGAGTGAAGCTGAGGCCGCGTCATAGAGCGCTGTGCCTCCGCGCGAATCGATCTTTCCCAGGGCTGCCTTGAGCTCACCCATGTTGCCGGCAAAATTTCCGGGGGTGTCCAGGTAGTATTCATCATTGAAATTCACAACAAAAACCTGGTCGTCGGGATTGGAGGTCTTCACGAATGTCAGGGCGGCTTCATTCACGGCAGCCCTTTTGTCGCGCATACTGCCGCTGTCGTCGATATCAATCCCCATGGTAACGGGAATGTCGGCATGGCTGAAGACCGACAATTTTTGTTGGACGCCATCTTCGGATACGCGAAAATCGTCTTCCTTAAGGTCGTCGACCATGCGCCCCTTTTTATCGATTACGGTTGCGTGAAGCACTACCAGGTTGACGTTGACATTGATCTTGTACTGGTCACCCCTCTTCTGAGTGCTGGGCGAGCTCCCTTTGGCCTGCCCGGATGCCATGGCCAGCAACGGGCTGCACAAGAGCGCCAGAGCCAGTGCGAGAGGAGTAGACCATGAGGAACATTGACGGAGAGAGTGCCGACGCCTATTGGGTTGGGGCATAGTATCCAGTCCGCGCGTATACTTGCAGGGGAGGAAGCCCGCGCGGCGGACGCAGTTTAACCTTGATCCGCCGCCAATGCCCGTCGCGCACGAGATTTGAGGGCTTGTATCCAATAACATATTGGTTCCGTAATTGAATAGAGATTTTTTCTGCAATGTCCGGCAACTCACTGGGGTCTTCAACTGAAAACATCCTCCCACCCGAAACATTTGCCAGCTCGGAAAGAAGCGAGGGCCCGGACGCTTCTTCGGGGGTTCGGTCCCGGTCAGCGAGGGGCTCAAAAATTCCGATAGCGTAAATCTGTACATCCGATTCCTTGACAGCGCGCTTGATGTCCCTTTCAGTATACCGGCTGTGATTGTCGCCACCGTCCGAAATGACCAGCAGGGCCTTTCGGCTGGTATCTGTCTTCTTCATCCGGCTCAAACCCAGATAAATGGCGTCGAGCAAGGAGGTCCTTCCACCTGCCTTCACGAAAAGCATCCTGTCCAGGATGTTTTCATAGTTGCCGGTGAAGGCTGAAACCAGATAGGGACGATTGCTGAAACTGATCAGCATAAAAGCGTCCTCAGGATTGGATGTCTTGAAGAACTCCAGTGCTGCCTCTTTTGATTTCTGCAGCTTGTCAGACATCGAACCGCTGGTGTCAAAAACCATCCCGACGGATATGGGCGCGTCTTCGGTAGCAAACGACAAAATCTTCTGCTCGACCTTGTCATCAAAGATTTCAAAATTGCCTTGAGCAAGCCCGGTTACAATTCGATCATACGGATCGGTTACGGTTACAGGGACGATCACCCTGTCTACATTCATCTGGATGGGCGTCGTGTTGATAGGTGAACGACGGACCTCAACATCCGGAACTTTATCCTTCGTGTCGGGACGGGCTGGCGGTTTGTTACCCGACGCAAGGCAGGCTGATGATATGCCTGCAACGGCCCAGAAGGCCAACACAAAAATCAATGAAACCCGGAATGCACGCCTACTGTCGTGTTCGAGCATCCAGGCACCTTCCTCTTGGTCGCAGCCGGTAATTGCCCCTCCGGTTGCTGTTTTTCACACTCGGCGTGACCTGATTGCATTTTAGCACAATCGCGGGAGGAGAATCATCCAGCCAATTAGATTGAAAAGAGGGGATAATCACGGCGCGGCGGCCCCCTTTTAGCGTTGACAACGCTTCCCGCCTGAATTGATAATGAGCGGTACACTGCCCTACCAGTCAGCGTGATTGCGCGCGAATTGAAACGAGACTCGATTTCAGGGTATTCGTATTAATTATCCTATGCATTTCAGTCGATACTTTAAAGGAGAATTATGAGCGCCAAGTATATCTTTGTGACCGGGGGTGTGGTGAGTTCTTTGGGCAAGGGTCTTGCCGCAGCGTCGATCGGATGCCTGCTGGAGGCGCGCGGCCTGCGGGTCAATCTTCTCAAGTTTGACCCCTACCTGAATGTCGACCCGGGTACCATGAGTCCCTTCCAGCACGGCGAAGTTTATGTCACCGACGATGGCGCGGAGACCGACTTGGACCTGGGCCACTATGAACGCTTCACGCATGCCCGGATGCGGCGGGAAAATAACTGTACGGCGGGGCGTATTTACGAAACCATCATCACCAAGGAGCGGCGAGGCGATTATCTTGGAAAGACTGTCCAGGTGATTCCGCACGTCACCGACGAAATCAAAGCTTCAATCCGCAAGGTGGCATCCGATACGGATGTGGCCATCGTTGAGATTGGCGGTACGGTGGGCGATATTGAGTCGCTTCCGTTTCTCGAGGCCATCCGGCAGATGCGCCAGGAGCAGGGAAGGGAGAATGTGGTCTTTGTCCATGTCACCCTGGTGCCGTACATCAATGCTTCCGGCGAGTTGAAAACCAAGCCTGCGCAGCATTCAGTGAAGGAAATGCGGGAAATTGGTATCCAGCCTGACATCCTTCTTTGCCGCACAGACCGCTTTCTGCCGGCTGACATCAAGGCGAAGATTGCCCTTTTCTGCAGCGTCCAGAAAGATGCCGTGATCACCGCGAAGGACGTGGACAATATTTATGAGGTGCCGATCGTCCTGGCGGGCGAGGGCCTTGACACGCAGATTGTGCGCTGCCTGGGGATGGAACAGGGAGAGTGCAATCTGAAACCCTGGGGCGCCCTGGTCGAACGCCTGCGCAACCTACGGGATGAGGTTTCAATTGCCATCGTGGGGAAATACGTCGAATTCCAGGAATCTTACAAGAGCCTGAACGAGGCGCTCGTGCATGGCGGTCTGGCCAACAATGTGCGCGTGAATGTGGTGTGGCTTGAAGCAGAGGGCCTCGAGGGTGAGAATTGGGAAGATCAGCTCGAAGGTTTTGACGGCGTGCTGGTGCCCGGCGGTTTCGGCAAAAGGGGTATTCCCGGCATGCTGAACGGTATCACCTTTGCACGGACGCGGAAAGTTCCTTTCCTGGGCATCTGCCTGGGAATGCAGTGTGCGGTCATCGAATACGCCCGCAACGTCTGCGGTTTGCAAGGGGCGGACAGTTCGGAATTTGACCCTTCCACCCCACACCGGGTGATCTACAAACTGCGCGAGCTTCGGGGAATTGACGAACTGGGCGGCACCATGCGCCTGGGCGCCTGGACGGCCAGCCTCAAGCGGGATACGTTCGCCTACGAAGCCTATGGACAGGCAGAGATCTCCGAGCGGCACCGCCACCGGTATGAATTCAACCGGGAGTACGAGGCGACTTTGGTGGCCAATGGGCTCGAAATTGCGGGCGAGACGCCAGATGGTACCTACGTGGAAATTGTTGAAGTCCGGGACCATCCCTGGTTCCTCGGGTGCCAGTTCCATCCGGAGTTCAAATCACGACCCCTCGACCCGCATCCGTTGTTCAAGGCGTTCGTTGGGGCGTCACTGGCGCATCGCAATAAGCGCCTGACGAAACAATCGGAAGCTACACCTGCCGCCGGGCAGCTGATTAAGGAGGGCACCCAGTCTTCGGGCTAGGGGTTTGCCGGAGCCGCGCTTCCGCCGG
Source organism: Terriglobia bacterium (assembly GCA_035691365.1). Lineage (GTDB taxonomy): Bacteria > Acidobacteriota > Terriglobia > UBA7540 > UBA7540 > SCRD01. The sequence continues at coordinate 12,755 of DASSJE010000134.1, read as the reverse complement.
GCCGGGTCCTGTTTGCTTATGAAACGCCAGGTTCGCATTAGCAGGCTTAATCTTACGCAGGGGAGTCCGCTCTTTTTGATTGCAGGCCCCTGTGTGATTGAAAGCAAGGCGCATGCGCTCATGATGGCCCGCCGGCTTGCCGCCAAAGCGAGGCAGTTGGAGATTCCGTTCATTTTCAAGGCGTCGTTCGACAAGGCCAATCGCACCTCCGCGTCGTCGTATCGCGGTCCCGGCCTTGATCGCGGCCTCGAAATCTTGTCGGCCATTCGAAATCAGGTCGGGGTGCCAGTCCTGACGGACATCCATGAGGCGAGTCAGGCCGCACCGGCGGCGGAAGTTTGCGACGTGCTTCAGATTCCCGCCTTCCTCTGCCGGCAAACTGATCTGCTGGAGGCGGCGGGTTCCTCCGGGGCAGTCGTCAACATCAAGAAGGGGCAGTTCCTGTCCCCCTGGGACATGCGCTTCGCCGTAGAGAAGATTGAGAGGACAGGGAACCGCCGCATCGTTATCACGGAGCGTGGAAGTTCTTTTGGATATAACAACCTGGTGGTGGACATGCGCGGCATTGCTGTAATGCGGGCGTGGGGCTACCCCGTGGTGCTCGATTGCACCCATGCCTTGCAGTTGCCGGGCGGCGCGGGCCGGAAGAGCGGCGGACAACCGGAGTTCATTGAAACCCTGGCGCGGGCCGGAGTTTCAGCCGGCGCCGACGGCGTCTTTATGGAGGTTCACGACCGTCCTGATAAGGCTCTCTCAGACGGATCATCTGCCCTGAATCTCCGCAGCTTTGGCCCTGTTGCCAGAAGGCTCGGTGATCTGGGCGATTTTGTCAGGCGAATGCGGTAAGCTTTTTGTTAAGGGTCAGTCATTGCCGGGTTAATGGGGTTGGGAAACATCCTGGCAGCGGAGTCGTTACTCCGGATAGCTTGCGAAGATGGTCGATCCCAACTGAGTTCTTGCACCGTGCTGGCGGCTTTCTGGATTGAATGAGGGGCTCACGCGACCGGGCCGCCACGGCCGCTCGCAGCCGGATTCGAGGCAACCATTGGCTCTCCCGTTGCAAAATCTGAAGATCCAGAACCGGGTCTTCCTGTCGATGTTGCCCCTTATCCTGATTCTTTCCGGGGTTATCGGTCTCTTTTTCTTCAACTATTGGCAAATCAACCGTATCAATCAATCCATTGAAAGCGCCGAGCTTTCCGCTTTGCACATAGAGTCGCTGCTCCAGGGTGTCAACGAAATGGATGCTGTGGCCGGTACTTATGTGCTGACAGACCGGGGCGCCTTCCTCCAAAAGTACACAACGGAGTCTCAGACTGTTGCCCGGGAATTTGACAGTTTGCGCGAATTGAACTCCCACCAGCCGTCGATGATGTCGCAACTGGAAAATCTTCAGAAGCAGGTCGAAGAGTGGAAAACACAAATGGCCAACCCAGCCTTAGAACAGACAAAGGCTGGCAGAAGCGGCGCTGAAACATCTGCCATAGTGAATGGGTCGGGAGCTATTATCGCCATCCGGAAGGCCATCGGCGTCCTTCGACAGGAGAATCAAAATCTCGCCTCAGCCAGCAGAAAGGCCCGTCTGGAGGATATGCACAGAGCGGTGGTCTCTGGCGTGGCGTTTGTGCTGCTCTTCGTCGTGCTTCTGGTGTTGCTGGTCCATTTTGTCAGCCGCAGCATCTCCGGGCCCCTTCATCTGCTGGTTCAGGCATCAGATCGTCTCCGGCAGGGCGTGTTTGATCCCCCGTTGCCAACGGAGACCGGCAGCGAATTTGGCGCCCTCTCGCGCAGTTTTCAGCAGATGGCGCAGGCCCTTCGGCGGGACCGCGAGGAACTGTCTGCCATCAAGCGTTTTTCCGAAGCCGTCACGGAGTGCACTACGGAGAATGAGGTTTATGACCACATCCTGCACGCCTTCCGGGACCGGTTCAATCCGCGGCAGGTTATCATCTTCAAGCTGCGCCCCGAAGAAGATATTCTGGAGGTTGTTGCCTCGTTGATTCCCCTTCCCGAGGAAGTGGCGGACTGGCCCGTCATAGAAGGCAAGCACAGCTGTAAAGCCGTCCGGACGGGACGGCCTTTCCGTGTGAACGACGTCACCGTGGAGCCTCTATGCCCCGGCAAGTTCGTTCTGCCCAACGAGGGCAGCTATTACTGCGGGCCTCTGATCGCAGGAGGAATTATTATCGGGGCCGTCCGGTTGGAAGGCGCAACCGGCATGTGGACGCCGGAACGTGAAAGTCTTCTCGAAAGCTACTTGAGCACCAGCGCCTCGGTGCTTTCCAACCTGCAACTGCTCCAGACCATGCGAGAGCAGGCCAACGTGGATCCCCTCACGGGCCTCTATAACCGCCGGTTCTGTAAAGATTACGCCAGCAAACTGATGGCCATGGCACGGCGCAAAGACACGCCGCTGGGATTCATTATGCTGGATCTCGACCATTTCAAGGAAATTAACGACATCTTCGGACACGAAGTAGGAGATCGAATTCTGAATCAGTTCGCCAGAACTGTTACCCAGTCAATGCGTGAAACCAACCTGACGGCGCGGTTGGGTGGTGATGAATTTGTTATTCTTTTGCCCGATACGAGCGCCAGCGCCTGCCAGGTAGTGGCTGAACGTATCCGTAAGGCCGTGGGCCGGATGACCATGCCCCAGGTGAAAGACAAACAGATTCCCCAGATTTCCGTCAGCCTTGGCATCGCCGTATATCCGGAACACGGAGGTACGCTGGAAGAGATGCTGCAGGCCAGCGACAAGGCCCTTTATGAATCCAAGCGGACGGGGCGCAATCGCACCGCCGTTTACATCGAGGAGAAGGAAATCACCGGTTAGATCGTGCCTTGCGCGCCACGTCTCCTTCCTGGGCGGCTGCGGATTGTCTGGATCGAGGAAGTAAAGGAAACGGGCCGGGTTACGCTTTGGCCGTTTCATCCACCGTTGGGCTCCACGGTCCCTGCAACAGGACGGCCTCTTCTTCTCCGGGCCAGGGCGGCATGGTGATGCCAATGGCTTCGAGCGCGTCCTGCCCCGTGCAGCGGAACTGAAAACTCGTGCCGAGGGGAATGGTCAGGCACACGCCGGGATAAACCTCCACGACCTTCTCGTCGGCGCCCTGCTTGCGCCACATTTCTCCCTGTCCGGCGACGAAGTACCAGATTTCCTCCACGGTCCGGTGCGTAACCGCATGTGAGGTCTTGCCCGCGGCAAGCGAGAAGTGGGCCATCCCGCCGCCTCCGAGCCCCAGCAGGATTCTGACGTCTGACCCGTCCGGGGCCACCGCATCGCGGTCTGCGGGAAGTTCCTTTGTTTCAAAAGTCATGGTCGCGACTGCTCCTCTGCATCGTGAAATTGACTTGCCCTCGCCGAAGGGTTGCATCCCAGGCATCAGGATGTCAAGGCCCGTCGATAAACGGGCCGCCCCGGGCTCCGCGCTACCTGTGATATCATCCCTGATTTAAGCGGGCAGGGGAAAGATGAGTGTTGAAATCGGCAGAAGAGTGCTTGAGATCGAAGCGCGCGCCATTGCCGAACTGATTGGGCGTCTGGACCGGCGGTTTGACCTTGCAGTGGAAACCATCTTTGCCTGCCGGGGCCGCCTGGTTGTGGCGGGCATGGGCAAATCCGGCCTGGTGGGGCAGAAGATTTCAGCCACCTTTTCCAGCACCGGGACCCCTTCGTTCTTTCTGCATCCTGCCGAAGCCCTGCACGGTGACCTGGGAAGGCTGGTTTCGGGCGACGTGCTGATGGCGCTCTCTTACAGCGGCGAGACGGAAGAGCTCCTGCGCTTATTAGACACGATCAAACGCCTGGCGGTCCCTCTGATTGTGCTGACAGGAATGCCGGCTTCGACACTGGCACAGGCAAGCGATGTGATGATTGACGTCAGCATCAGTGAGGAGGCCTGCCCGCTCGGCCTCGCTCCAACTGCGTCAACCACGGCAATGCTGGCCGTTGGCGACGCGCTGGCCATGGCGTTACTCGAAAAGCGCGGGTTTAAAGAAGAGGATTACGCAGCGCTGCACCCCGCCGGGGGGTTGGGCGTACGGCTGCGGCGGGTTGAAAATGTGATGCACACAGGCGACGAGCTTCCTCTTGTGCATCCGGACACCACGCTCCCTGACGTGATTTACGAGATCAGCAAGAAGAAGATGGGCCATACCGCGGTGGTTGACGCGGACGGGCGGCTCGCCGGCGTGATTTCCGACGGCGACCTCCGCCGCTTTTTTGAGCGGGAGGGCAGCCGGGCGCTCGAGCATCGTGCATCTGATCTGATGACGCGTACCCCGGTGTCCATCGGGCGTTCTGAGCTTGCCACGCGCGCGCTGAATGTGATGGAAACCTGCCGGATCACTTCACTGATGGTCGTGGATGCGGAGGGCCGCATCGAAGGCGTCGTCCACATACATGACTTATGGCGCACCCAGATGTTTTGAGGCTCCCCTGGCCCTCGCTGCCATGCCTTGTGTTCAGAATTTAAGGAGGAGCATGCCACTTACTCTACAACAGGTCCGGCGCCGGGCCCGCAAGATCAAACTGCTGCTGCTTGACGTTGACGGCGTGATGACCGACGGGCGCATCTATTATGTTCCGCGGCCCGAAGGTGGAATGTTTGAAACCAAGACGTTCCATTCCCGTGACGGAATCGGCATTCGCTACGCGCGCGAAGCCGGAATCAGGGTCGGCATTATCAGCGGACGCGGCTCCGATACGGTCCGCTATCGTGCAGCCGAGTTGAAGATGGATTTTATCGAGGAGAACACACTCAGAAAGATTCCTCCTTACCTGCGGATCCTTCAGGCGGCGGGCGTGAAGGATGATGAGGTTTGCTTTGTGGGCGATGACCTGGTGGATCTTCCTATCCTTAAACGCGTCGGACTGGCGGTTTGCGTCCAAAACAGCCATCCGCTTCTCCCGAGGCACGTTCACTACGTCACCAAAGCGGCGGGCGGACATGGCGCCATTCGTGAAGCCGTTGAGATCATTCTGGACGCGCAAGGCAAGTGGAAGCCCGTAGTGGATGGCTACCTTCACGCGACGGAGTGACAGACCCTCCAGGCGTCCTGCCGCAACCTAAACCAGCGCTATGGCGCGGATGGGCGAGCCGGAACCCTGCCTGATTTTCAGCGGCAGCGCGACGAAGAGAAAGAAATCCGGAAGCTCATCCAGGCGGGTGAGGTTTTCGATAATCAGGATTTCTTTTTCGAGCAGAATGGGATGGACCGGGTGGTCATCGAGCGCCGCGGGCGGATCGGGCGAAAGGGAATCGACGCCGACGGCTGCTATGGGCTTGCTGGCAAGGTATTCCGCGGTTTCCATGCGTATGCCGGGCCAGTCCGCGAGATATCGCCGGTTGTCCGGAGAAAGTCCCCAATGCTGCGACCAGCCGAAATTGAAGAGGACGATGTCGCCCGCTTTAATTTTGCCGTGCTGCCCTTCCCATTTCTTTACGAATTCTGCGGAGACGTAATCGCCTTCTTTTGATCCGCGGCAATCAAGCCGCACCCCTCGCCCGATCAGACGCGCCGGCCCAATTTGCTCGATCGTCTTGTGCGCTTCCGGATTTCGATCGCTAACAAAGTGCACCGGGGCATCCACGTGAGTCCCATTGTGCTCATGCACCTGAAGCTGATAGCTAAGTGATCTGCCGCCGAAACGGTAGGCGCCCCAAAGGTTGTGGAAGAACTTCGAGTGGGTAGGGAAGTTCGGCATCTGTTCTTCGAGCATCTGGCTCAGGTCCACCACGCGGGCCTGACGCAGGCTTGAAATCAAAGTTGATAGTTCCATCAATAAATTTCCTTTCAGCTCAGGCATTTGCGGCCCTTCAGTATTTCATTATTTGCGTTCACCGGTGTTGCGAGGACGAAAGGCCATGGCTGCGAACTTTGCCACCGTCTCGCGCGGCGCAAGACGCTGGACAACAACTCCGAGCTTGTTGAGTAGCCTGGGAACCACCAGCCCGCCGCCTCTATCCAGCCTCCTGAGGGCCTCCTCGACAACTTCCTCAGGGTCCTGCAGGCCGCCGGGAAGATCTCGTACACCGTAGTTTCCAGCCTCAAAAAAATTGGTGCGAGTGCCGCCGGGGCACAACGTTACAACCCGGATACCGTGCGGGCGCACTTCTTCGGCGAGGCCCATCGAGAAACTCGTTACGAAGGCCTTGGTGGCGGCGTAGGTGGCGGTGTAGGCCATCGGCTGGAAGCTTGCCGTGGATGAAATGTTGATGATCGAGCCCTCCCCGCGTTCCACCATAGGCGGCAGCAGCAAATGGGTCAATTCAGCCATCGTGTTAATGTTCAGGCGAACCATCGCCATCTGGCGATCAATCGGCAGTTTCCAGAATTCCCCCCGCGCGCCGAAAGCGGCGTTGTTCACCAGCACGTTGATGTTAAGCCCGCGCTCCTTGAGGGTGGCAACGAGTTGGGGCGCTGCATCACGCACGCTCAAGTCTGCCGCTATCGCTTCCGCTCTGATGGAGTTCTCACGAACCAGGCCTGAAGCCAGATCGCTCAGCTTATCCTTGGAGCGCGCCGTCAGCGCCAGATTATGGCCTCGCCGGGCAAAGGCCCTTGCAAAGCATTCGCCTATGCCGCTCGAGGCGCCGGTAATGAGTGTGTAGCGAAAGTCTGACATGGCTGATTAAGTGGGGCGTCTTTTCTTAAGCAGTGGACCTCGCGGGCCGCTGCCGGCGCGGCGTGGGAGGTTTGCAAAGTCGGGATTGCGATGGCGCGCGCCCGTGGCAATCAATTTTTCAGCTTCGGCACGCGTGGCAATACCGCCTCGTGCTCCAACGCGGGTACAATTCAGGCCCGCCATGGCGTTCGAAAAATCCAGGATCTGTTCGATGGGCCATCCCTGGAGCAGCCCATAGGCAAACGCCCCGTGGAAGATGTCGCCCGCGCCGGTTGTGTCTACTGTCTCCACTACGAACCCGGGCGAATAGAAGAACCGGCCGCCACTATAAACCAATGCGCCGTCTCGCCCCAGTGTCATTCCCGGGGCGTGGATCTTGTATTCCCGAGCCATATATTCCAGCACCAGAAATGGATCGTTGTGCCCGGTTACGGCCGGCAGGAAATTTGCGGATGCTATCAGGTAGTCGATCAGCGGAAAGATCTGTTCCACTTTCTTGTAAACCGTATCGAGGTCGGCCACCACCGGGATCCCAGCCTTGCGGGCCCATCTGGCTGCTTGAGCGCAGGCTGCGGCATCACATCCGTCGAGGTGCAGGATTTGGGCCGAGGTGATGGCCTCGGGCTTCAATTCTCTGGGCGAAACCGCCAGGCTTTCATCGCGGTCCCAGAAGACCGTCCGCTCGCCCGTGGCCTGGTCCACGATGATCAGGCCGAACTGCGTGGCGGCGCCGCGCACGACGTCCGCGTATTTAACATCAACTCCCTCTTCGCGCAGGCTCTGCAACTGGAAGCGACCGGCCTCGTCGTCACCGACCTTCCCGATATAGCGTGCCTGCAGCCCCAGGCGCTGGCAGGCCACAAGGGCCGTGGCAATCTGGCCGCCCGCCTGCCGGGAGAGTGACACTACACGCTCCTTCCCTCCCAGTGGAGGGAACTCCCGGACCATCAGCACCGTATCCGTCGCGTTCAGGCCCAACCCCGCAATGTCCACCTGGCTTCGCCGCACCATTGTCTCCAGCACAAACAAAATACTGGATGCTATCCTCGATCGTCTTTTGGCTGCAACTAATTTCTGCAATTTGCCGCTTGCCGGCTGGAGTGAGAAGTTGCCCTTGCCCCTCGCCAGTTGCTCAACCGTTCATCGACGCTGATTTACGGTTCGAGTCACCCTGCTTATGATATCTTGGAAGGTCGCGTTTGCGTCGCGGACATTTCTTTTCTGCGGCATTCGGGGATTGCGATACACCAACCGGAAATCATTTTGGAGGAGCGAGAATGGAAAAAGTGAGGGTGGGAATTATTGGGTCAGCTTTTGTTTCGAACCTCCATGCTGAAGCCTTCCAGGAGGTCAAGGAAGCTCAACTCGTCGCGGCTTGCTCTCCGAACAAGGACCACGTTGAGGGATTCGCCCGCAAGTGGAAGATTCCCTGCGCCGTCACGGATTATAGGAAGGTGCTGGACCACAAAGACGTGGATGTGGTCGTGGTGGGCATTCCAAATGACCTGCACCGTGAAGTGGTCGTAGCTGCAGCCGAGGCCGGCAAGCACGTGATTCTTGAAAAGCCCATCGCCCACACTCTGGAAGACGCAGATGCCATGATCGCCGCCTGCAAGAAGCACAAGGTGCAGCTGATGTACGCTGAAACCATTTGCTTCTCGCCCAAATACCTTCGCGCGAAAAGGCTTGTTGACGAAGGCGCCATCGGTGAACTTTATATGGCCAAGCAGAGCGAAAAGCACTCCGGACCGCACTCGGACTGGTTCTACGATGTTAACCGCTCGGGAGGCGGCGCGCTCATGGACATGGGTTGCCATGGCATTGAGTGGACCCGCTGGGTGTATGGCAAGCCAAAAGTCAAAAGCGTGACGGCCCATTGCCAGCTCGTTTATCACAAGGGCCGGACCCGCGGCGATGACAATTCGCTCGTGATTGTTGAATACGAAAACGGCGCCATCGCCGTGGTTGAGGACAGTTGGGCCCGCCATGGCGGCATGGACGATCGCGCCGACCTTTACGGGACCGAAGGTGTAATCCATTGTGATCTGATGCGCGGCAGCTCGATGGAAACCTATAGCAAGAACGGCTATGGTTATGCCGTGGAAAAGGCCGGCGATACGAAAGGCTGGACCTTTACCGTGTTCGAGGAGGGTTTCCTTTACGGTTTTCCCCATGAAATGCGCCATTTTACGCGAGCTTTACTGGGAGAAGAGAAGCTGTTGGAAACTGGGGAAGACGGACGGGCTACCCTGGAGATTATCTATGCGGCGTACGAATCCGCCGCGACCGGCAAGCGAATCACATGGCCCTATAAGCCTCAGAACCCCGGCCAGATCCCGGCGGGTCCATGGCTGAGCCGATAGGAGTTGACAAGTGCCTTTTGTTTTGTCGGACTGCGCTCATCAGGGGAATCGAGATATGTCCAAACACATGCTGGTGTAGGTACCTGAATATCTCAGAGTGATTTAACGTGAAACCTTTTGACATTCGAAAGGAAAAGTATTAAAAAGAAACCGACCGTAATGCGTGTCTCGGTGAATTTGCGGCCGCTCCCATGAGGCTGCAGGGGCAAATCGCGCAGGTTCTCCTATTTTTGAATAAAGATTTTTTATAGAGGGACAAGGAGGCAGTGGAGTGAGTGAAATTGTAGAAGGGCGAGGACATCGAAGTTTTGAAGAAATCATGTCAGAGCCCGGCGTCTGGACTACTACTCTCCAGGAACTTGAAGACCACAACCGCTATGCAGAGGTTCTGAAGCCGCTTGAAGAGGCTGATGAGTGGGTCTTTGTAGGGTGCGGGTCAAGCTATTACGTTGCTCAGGCCGCGGCGTGGAGTTGGACTGCAGTCACCGGAAAGCGGGCAAAGGCTGTACCAGCATCTGAACTTCTATTTTACCCAGACCAGGTTTTGGGAACTGGGAAATGCCAGCCGGTGCTGATCTCCCGCTCGGGGCACACCACTGAGATCCTGATGGCAGCCGACTATCTGGAAAAGGAACGCAACATTCGGGCCCTGGGGATCAGTTGTGCGAAAGGCCAGGACCTCGAAAAGCGGGTAACCTCCACTCTGATGTTGCCGGCGGCTGACGAGCAGAGCACCGTGATGACCCGGTCGTTCAGCACCATGCTGCTGGGCCAGCAGGCGTTGGCGGGCTGGGCTGGCAAGCGGAAAGATTTTCTGGAGGCGCTCAAGCGCATGCCGGAGCAGGCACAGCATGCGCTGGAACGCTTGCAGCCGCGCATTGAGAAGTTTGCCAGCTCCAATGAGTTTGCTGATTACGTCTTTATGGGACAGGGACCCTTTTTCGGGATCGCTTCAGAAGGACAGTTGAAAGTGACGGAGATGTCCTGCTCCTACGCTCAGGTTTTCCACACACTGGAATTTCGCCACGGCCCGAAGTCGATTGTAAGTCCGCAAACGCTTCTCACGTTTTTCCTTGCTGAAAGCTCAGGCGCTTCCGAGCTGGAAGTCCTGGAAGAAATGAAGGAGCTTGGCGGAACGACTCTCGTGGTGACCAATCGTGCGAACGACAGGGTTCGGCGTGCGGCCGACGTTCTGATTGAATTGGAACTGGATGTTCCCGAAGTTGCGCGCCTTGCCCCGCACATCCTTCCGGCACAGTTGATGGGGCTTTATCTGGGATTGAAGCGGGGATTTGATCCTGACGAGCCGCGGAACCTGAGCCGGGTCGTCGTCCTGAAGGGAAAGACTGGATAAGGACTCGGAATGGCACAATTTGACGTAACGGTCGTCGGCGAGCTGAACCTCGACCTGATCCTTTACGGCCTGCCGGACGAATTGGAGCCGGAAAAGGAGCTTCTGGCAAACGGCCTGGCCCTGACCCTGGGAAGTTCGTCCGCGATCTTTGCCCATAACCTTGCAGTCATCGGCGGCCGGGTTGGTTTCATCTCCCGAATCGGGACGGACCCGCTGGGGAAGATTGCTCTCGAACGGCTCGCCGCCGGCGGCGTGGATGTCAGCCGAGTGCGGACCGTTGCGGGACCAACCAAATCAGGATTGACGGTCATCGTCACGGGGACGGCCGACCGTCGAATTTTGACGTATCCCGGCACCATGTTTGAGATGGGGTACGAAGACCTTGACCTTGACTACCTTCGCTCCAGCAAACACTTCCATCTCTCTTCTTTTTACCTTCACCGCGCGCTGCGGCCCCGAATCCCGGAACTTTTTCAGCAGATGAAGGATGCGGGACTCAGCACTTCACTCGATACCAATGATGATCCGGAAGACCGTTGGGACGGGCTGGACGAAATTCTCCCTCTGGTGGATGTACTGTTGGTCAACGAGCGCGAGGCGGGCAAGATCACCGGAGAAGACACTGTGCAAGCGGCAGTTGAAAAGCTGGCCGCCCAGGTCAAGGTGGTGGCTGTCAAGCAGGGCGCGCGCGGCTGCCGGGTGCGGCGGGGTAACCAGGAATGGACGCATTCAGGGTTCGCTGTAAACGCTGTGGACCCTGTTGGCGCAGGCGACAGCTTCGATGCAGGTTTCTTGCACCACTACGTTCGCGGATCAGACCTTCAGGCGTGCCTGGCCGGTGGCAACCTGGCCGGCGCGTTTTCTACCACGCGCCCGGGTGGCACGGAGGCCTTCCGCGAGCCGGCAAAGTGGCGGGAATTTTTACATCAGCATGGGAATGAGGCGGCAGCATGAGAATTGACTTTCATACGCACCCGGTACTGATCCAGGAGATGGTGGACAAGTATCCGAACTACGGCCGGATGGCGCGCGAGGTCTTCCAGATCGGCAACAATTTCCAGCCGCTCGAAACTTTCTACCTCCAGATGGACGTGGCAGGGATTGACCGTGCGGTTCTGCTCCCGATCGATTGCAAAAGGGCGCGCGGCGATGCGGTCAGCTCAAACGAACAGGTGGCGGAGCTGTGTTCCATCAGCCAGCGTTTTATTGGCTTCGCCAGCGTCGACCCGCTGAAAGACGGTGCGGTGAAAGAGTTGGAACACGCCGTAAAAAAGGTGGGCTTGAAGGGTCTCAAGCTCGACGCGGCGCTGCAGGATTTTGAGCTGCGCGACAGCAAAGTGTATGACCTGTATGAGGCGGCGGCGGGTTTGAATATCCCCGTGCTGGTGCACACCGGCATGAGCTGGGCGCCCTCCACCCTGATAGAGCGCGGGCATCCCATGCTGCTGGAAGAAGCCATCGCAAAGTACCAGAAAGTCAATTTTGTCCTGGCGCACTGGGGCTGGCCCTGGGTGTGGGAAGCCACCGCGCTGGCGTTGAAGTACCCCAACGTTTATCTGGACACATCGTGCCTTTATTACGACAGCCCAAGAGAGTTTTTCCAGTTCGTGTTTTCAAGGCAGATTCCAACGACAATGTTGGAGCGCAGCCTTCGCAACCGGATGCTCTTTGGCTCAAACTATCCTCGCGTTGAAATCAAAAATATGGTTCACGCCCTCAAAACCCTGGAACTGACGGAAGGCTGTTTGAAAAAGATTTTTGAAGAGAATCCCGGCCGCTTGCTGGGGCTCAAATAGGAGCGGGAAACAAGGCGGGTAAGCGCAATGATCATCAAGCTTGAAAAGATCAAGGTCCAGACTCGACAAGCCGAGGAGGCCATCAACATTACGCCTCAGGTGGAAGAAGTGGTCAGCAAGACCGGCGTCAAGCAGGGGCTTGTGAACGTGATGACCTGCCACACTTCTTCAGGATTGCTGGTGACAGAAGGCATCCCGTGCCTTGAGGAAGACATCCTCACGCATTTCAGGCGGATATTTCCTGAAGATGAAAACTACCATCACCACCGCTATCTTGATTACGACGGCCGCCTGGGTTTCAACGCGGAAACCCACCTGAAGAGCATCCTGGGCGGGATCAGTTGTTTGTTTCCCATCGAGGGCGGCAAGATCGTTCGCGGTTCGAGGCAGACCATCTATTTCATGGAATACGATGGCCCGCTCCTTCGAACTTATATGGTGCAGGTGATGGGCGAGTAGACGCCGCCGGATAGCGTTCCGGATGCAGTGGCTTGATATCCGGTTTGCGCCCGCAATCCGCAGTTTACGCCATTCATTATTGGATAAGGATTGATGTTGGCAGCGGTTTGTGATACTCAATTGCACTTCCAAAAGGTCTTCGAGGTCTG
>DASSJE010000133.1:0-5424 GCA_035691365.1 Terriglobia bacterium | reverse complement strand
CGGCCTCGACCTCAAGTCGGGCGCCGGCTACACCATGCTGCCTTTCATCGCCATGGCCGTCTGCTCGCCCGTGGGCGGCATCATCTGCGACGCGGTCACCAGGCGCTACGGCAAGCGCTGGGGACGTTGTGGTATTGCTGTGGTGGGCATTGGCCTGGCAGCGGCCTTCATCGTGGTGGGGGCTGAGGCGGCAAGCCCGGAGGTGGCCAGTTTCGTTCTTGCGGGCGGGGTCGGCGCGCTCTATCTGAGCCAGAGCTCCTTCTGGTCGGTCAGCGCCGACGTTGCCGGGCCCTGGGCGGGGACCGTCTCTGGCGCCATGAACACCGGCGGCCAGATTGGCGGAGCGCTGACCGCATCCCTCACCCCGGCCATCGCCAATCACTTCGGCTGGAGCGCATCCTTCCTGACGGCCGCGGCGCTTTGCGCGGTGGGATCTGTGGCCTGGTTAATGGTGGACCCTAACCGGAAAATCATGCCGCCGCGCGGTTTCGCCCCAACCGCAAAAGGCAGGGCCCGCGCTTAGCAAGCTGTTGAAATAGCCTGCGGAGTTGCGTAGCGGCAGGTTCACCCCGCCATCAGGCCAGTGCATTCAGTGGCGGTTGGCGGCGTAAAGCCGCCGCTACGGACTTCACCAGAGCGAAGCTGGCACGAGCCCGTCCTAGTTTTTGCTGGCCTTCGCAAGGTAAGGAATAAACCCGCGAGCGCGCGTGCGGATCCGGTAAACCGATTTCGTCGCCGTGATGTAGAGCGTGCGGTAATCGGCATCGCCCCAGGCCAGATTGGCCGGTTGCTCGGGAACGACAATCGTGCCCAGATGGTTCCCCTCCGCGTCCCACACCCAGATTCCCAACGGTCCAACGACATACAGATTTCCCTTGCGGTCAACCCGCATGCCGTCCGGAACGCCCTCATGCGGGCCGCCCTCTTCACTGCCGAACTCGCGGCCGTTTGCCACTTTGCCGCCGGGCAGAAAATCGTACACGCGAATGTCTTTCCGCTCGCTGTCGTCGATGTAGAGTTTTTTGCCATCCGGTGAAAATGCCAGCCCGTTCGGCTGCGCCATGTCTTTGACGAGCAACTGCATGCCGCCTTGCGCGTCCAGCCGGTAAACACCCTGATAGGGAATTTCCTGCTGCTGGTCCTTGGTAAGGTCGAGAGTGGGATTGGTGAAATACATCGCGCCGTCAGGGCCCATCACGATGTCATTCGGGGTGTTGAGTTTCTTCCCCTCGTAGTTGTCTGCAAGCACTTTGTAATGGCCGTCGGGGTCCACCTGAATAACCGCCCGCAGAACACTCGCGCAGTCGATCAGATGAAATTCGCGGTCAAAGGTGTTCCCGTCGGGATTGCCCAGAGAAATCAGCGTTTCCTTGTGGCCATCGGGATAAACGCGAAAAATCTTGTTGAGAATTTCGTCGCTTACATAGAGGTACCCGTGCGGGTCCCACACCGGGCCTTCCGTAAAACCGAATCCCGTCGCCGTGCGCGTCAGCTTCGAGTGCTTTCCGATCAGCTTCCAGAATTTTGGCGAATTCGCGCGAAGCTCGAATTTCCGAAGAGCCTGGGCATGCTGCGCCTTCAATCCCATGGGCAAGGAAAACAATAAGACCAATGCGACGATTATGGATTTCATCAAGAACGTGCCCCTTTCCAACTGCGGTCTGTTGCACAGGCCGCGCGAAAACACTGCGTTGTCATTCTGAGCGCAGCGAAGAATCCCGGCATTTCTTCAAGTAAATACGGGGGTCCGGCGCTGCGTTCAAAACGACAGGCCGTTTTTCAACAAACTCTGCAGCCCATAGCGCGTGAACCATTCAATACTCCGGGCTGGAGCGTGACGAACTCGCGCTTTTAGTGCGTGAACTTTTACCAGCCGGACCCAGAATCATGAAACTGGCAAGATCATCCAGTTGCTGCGAGTTCAGCTTGCTGCCATAGTCGTCTGGCATGATGGACCGCTGCTCGCGCGTGATATGCGCGATGTCCGATTTCATCAGGAGATGAAACGCGCCGTCTTCGCTCAGCAAAGCAATGGAGAAGTTGTCTTCATTGCGGACCAGCCCCGCAAAATCCCGGCCCGAACGCGTGACCACCTTCACCACCTCCCACTGTGGCGGAAGATCTTTGTTGGGCTGCAGGATCGTCGCGCGGATCACTTCCGCGGAATGGGTCTGGCCGAAATCAGTGAGGTCAGGAGCGATAAAACCGCCCTTGCCCTGCATCATGTGGCATTGAGAGCATCGGGCCTCTCCAAAAAACAGCTTTGCCCCCGCCGCAGGATCGCCTTTCACGTTTGGCGTGCCGCCGTTGCTGCCGCGCAGCACTCGAACGTAATTGATGATCTCCTCGATCTGCTCTTTGGTCAGAAAGTGGAAGGAGGGCATCCCTTTGTCGGGTATGCCATGCTGGATGATCCTGGCCAGCATCTGGTCCGTGCGCTGCGCCGCGGCCGGAGTGCCCACAATCGCAGGTGCGTGTTCTCCTCCGCGGGCGTCGAGACCGTGGCAGGCAGCGCAGTGGGTCGCAAATGATTGCTTCGCGTGTCCGAGAGCAGGCCCGGCCAGCCGCGCATTGTCGGTTTGGGACCGCTGGCCCAGGCAGATGGCCGGCAGGATGAAAAGGGCGGCACAAAGGAAAACGCCAAGGCTTTTGAAAGGCCGCAACGGTCTGGATCCTCCAAGACCGCGCTCCGCTCCTCCCATTGCCGCTCCAGACCGCTCCACAGCATTAGTCAGGCCGGCGCCGAATGGCGTTTTGTTCATATTGCCCGCTTTCTCTGGCCGCCTCGTGCTGGCCAGAGAAGTTGCACCACTCCGGGAGCTTTCGGTTTCCTGCCTGGCCTTCCCAGAATACCGGGCAGTCTACGGCAATCCGCTTCGCGCTGTCAATTTGCTCCAGCCGGCGCATGGTTCGCCGCCATGACCGGTTCTTCTCGCCAGCGGGACGCTGCACAGGGTAACCGTCATGCTGAGCGCAGCGAAGCATCCCCGTATTTCGCTCGAACAATGCAGAGATCCTTCGCTGCACCCCGTCCCATCCGGGACAGGGCTGCGCTCAGGATGACGCAGGGCATGGGTTCTTTGAGCATCAGGCTAAAGCGGCTTCTGGTGTTGCGCGACATACTCGTCCAGTTTCGATTCAGGTGTTTTGATGTAGTGGAAAGCCTCCGCCCACTCCAGGCCATATTTCCGCCCGAGTTCGCGGTCTGAAGGAACGCCCCTGCGGGCTTCCGAATCGTAATCCATCACAATATGTTTAAAGAATTGCCGGTTGGCCGTGTCATCGTCATTGCCGAGGATGGGCAGCCGCTGCCCTTTCGCAGCGAGTTGTTTCCGCAATTGCGCGCCGGCGTTCCCTCCCGGCCCCTGGGTCACGATCGCCACATTGGCCTCCACCTTGCGATCGACATACGCGCTGATGTCGACGACGCGGTTCACCAGTTGAGGGCCGCGCGCAAAATAGTATTTCTCGGTGACGCCGTGCGGGGCGAGGCCGGTGGCCAACTGTTCGGGATAGTCCTTTTCCATCCCGGCCATCCAGCAGGCCGCTTCCACCATCTTGGCCGTAATGTAATGGTCAGGGTTCTCCTCGTAGATTCCCCAGGGGTCGTAGCTGACAACCGTATCCACTTTGAGCATGCGAAAGAGCAGAATCAGGCGGCCGCGAAAGTCCTGCCACGGCTCGCTGTCGAGCCGGTGGTTCCGGTATTCCAGATTAAAAACTTTTTTCAGTCCCAGAGCTTTGGCCACCGCCTCCGTGTCCGTCTCGTTGTGCAGCACCGCCTCGCCTGTTGTCCCGCCGCCGGCCATTTCGTCATTCGTGGTGCGAATCAGGTAGCCGGTGTAGCCTTCATCGATGAGCTTGGCCACCGTGCCGCCGGCAAAAATCGGCACGTCATCCACGTGGGGCTCGATGGCCGCCAGAACCTTTCCGGCGTACGGTTTTCCGGGTGCCGCCTTCTCGATAACCAGTTCACCGCTCGAGCGAGAAAGATACTCTTTTGCAGCGCCTGCCGCCGGATGGTTCTGCGCGCCGCCCGACAAGGGCAGCCCAAGGGCGCTCCCGGCCAATGCGCCGCCGATAAATTCCCGCCTCTTGATATCCATAACGTCTCCTGTTTTTGTAGGGTTATCCGCCATCAAGACGCAGCAACAATACTACGTTTTGCGCCAACCTGCGCCTGAAAAATGCAAGCCGCGGAGATCGCACGCCAGGTCGGCGCCCGCAAGTAAAAGGGTCAACGACGGCCCCACGGTTGAGAGCGCGCTCCCCAACGGCCGTTGCCGCCAAACGTTGATTCTCCACTCCCGCCCGGGCTTTGTGATACCACGCGGGCCTGGCCTTTTTGGCCATCCCCGGCCAGGAATTGGGAATGTCTGGCAGGATATTTACTTGACCCGCCTGCCCCAACAATGTACCTTATGCCTTATTCAGGGACAGCAGAGGGACCATGCGGGGCAATTACAGGACAGCAATCGATCAGGCGGCCTTTGGCGCGCTGCTGAAGGGGCCTTTTCGCCGCTCCTGAAGGGTTGGATCTTATAAAAGAGGCCATCACATGACAAATAGCTTTCTATCTCGAAGGAAATTTTTCAAGTGGGGAGGCGGGCTGCTCGCCGCCTCTACCATGGCGGGAAGCGAAGTCTCCCGTCTGCAAGCGGCGCCGCAAGGTCATGCTACACCGCGCGGAGAGGATTACTACGCCAAGCTGGGAGTGACTCCATTTATCAATGCGGCCGGTACTTACACAATTCTGACGGCCTCCACCATGCCTCCGCAGGTGCGCGCGGCCGTCGAGCGCGCGGCCTTGACTCCCGTCGGGCTGATTGCGCTGCAAAAGGCATCTGGAGAATACCTGGCGAAGAGATTGCGGTGCGAAGGCGCACTGGTAAGCGACGGAGCGGCCTCCGCCGTGACGCTGGCGACTGCGGCCTGCATGACCCGCGGCCGGGAACGCCCCGTCCTCAACGTGCCGAATGACGTGGCCGATCTACCCAATGAGGTTCTCATCCAAAGGGCGCACCGGTACGAATACGATCACGCGGTCCGTTGCTGCGGGGCGAAGATGGTGGAGGTCGAAACGCTGGACGATTACGATCGCGCCTTCACGCCGCGCACCGCCATGGCGCACTTTTTCAACGCTGCGCAGGGCGGGAAGATCGGCCGGGAGGACTGGATCCGCATTGCCCACAAGCACGGCGTGCCGGCCTCGAACGATGCGGCGGCCGACGTGCCTCCCAAGTCACACCTGTGGGACTACACGCAAATGGGTTTCGACCTCGTGCAGTTTTCAGGCGGCAAAGGGTTGCGAGGCCCGCAAAACAGCGGATTGTTGCTGGGCCGCAAAGACCTGATTGACGCGGCCGCAAAGAACAATTGCCCTTTCAGCGACACCGTGGGGCGCGGCATGAAAGTCTCCAAGGA
>DASSJE010000132.1:0-8776 GCA_035691365.1 Terriglobia bacterium | reverse complement strand
CCACGAGGCTGGCCGCGCCGGAGCAGAGCCAGCGAGGGAAAGTGCCCAGATCCGGGGCGGCATGCGCGGCCCAGGTGGCGGCAAAGGCGCAGCCGCTTCCAGCCATCATGCCCGCCCACAGCTTGCCGGCAAATCGCGCATATGGCTCGCCGATGATGCGGCAGGCATCGCGCACCACGAAGTGGTAACAGGCCAGAGCTTCAGCCACAATGAACGCAATCGGCAACCCTTTCAATCCCAGTCTCGGAACCAGCAGCGCGCCCAGCAGCAGGCCGCCGATGCTGGAGACCAGGTACGACACCGCCAATCCCTTGTGCTTGTTGGTATACACAGGAATCGCCGAGGCCGCCATCCACGGCGACTGCAGCACCAGCCACACCAGGAACAGCCGCAGCAGCCAGATATCCGCCGCCAGTCGGCCCCGCGTCCAGGCCGCAAACACCGACGCGCCTTCAAACCAGAGCGAGGCAGAAACGGCTATGCACCCGGCCACGGTCACAAACAGCACCAGCCGGAACGCCAGCCGCAGCCGCTGCTTATCCTCCAGCGCCTCCAGGCGCGTCAGGTTGGTCGAGGAAGAGTGAACAATGAGCCCTACCATCTGCCGGACCGAATTGGCCAGCGTGCGCGTGGTCACGAACAGCGCCAGCGCCGCCGTTCCCAGCATTCCTGCTACCACCAGGTTCGCCCCATGCAACGTGAGCGCTACCGCCCAGTTGATCACCGCAAAAAATATGCTCTCCCCCAGAATAGGACGCAGCAGGGAAGCCTTCGCCTGCCGAAATCCCGGGGCCAGTTCGGGGAAACGCCTGTGAACGTCCCACCATACGAAAGCGATAATCGCCGCGAAGCCGGCCGCCTGTGCCGCCGCTACTATTACCAGTCGGGGCCACAGAAGCAGCGCGCCGGCCGTCAGCGCCAGCGTCAGCACTCTCGAAACGTTCATCACCCATTGTGTCCGCGCCAAATCTCCTGTGGTGCCGTACACCCACCACAGCAGGGAAGCGGGCATGGTCCACAGAAATTGCCCGCCCAGCAGCAGCAGCACCAGGAAAATGCCCTGCCGTCCGGTGAAGGACAGATGAAACCACACGCCCACCGGCGCCCACCACCCGAAGGCGGTCAGAACTGCGCTGCCGAACAGCGCCAGGCAGGAGTAGAACGTGAAAGCCGTGTCCCGCACCCGGCGATACTCTTCCATGTCACCGCGCGCATAGGCCTGTGTCAGCCGGTTCACCGCCCAGGTCTGCACTCCCAGGTGCAGGCAGGAGAAGTACGCCACCACCGACCCCAGCGTCAGCCACTCGCCATAGAGCGAGGCCGACCAGGCGTGCAGGTAAAGGGGAACGAGAAGTAGGTATCCGACGATTGCGATGCCGTGTCCGAAACAGAACGCGACAAAGGCATGAAAGGCTCGATTCAGCATGATTGGAAGTTGGCTCACTATAGCGGCCAATCAGAAGCCCTGTCAAAAACTACTTTCTATCTAGAGCTGATATTAAAACTAGGTTTCGGAAGGGCACGGCTTCAGCCGTGCCATCAAGGTCCATTAGGAACGCTGGCTTTAGCCCCTGAGGGTCGTCGTTCTAAGCGCTCAAACGATCAAGTCAAATCGGAAATTGTCTGATGCCCATTCGTCTTGCCATCATTGTCAGCCATCCAATCCAATACTTTGCTCCCTGGCATCGTGAGCTGGCAAAGATTCCCGATCTAGAGCTGAAAGTTTTTTTCTGTTGTGACTGGGGTCTGAACACTTATCTCGATCCGCAGTTCAAGACCGAGGTGAAGTGGGATATCCCACTCGTGGAAGGATACGGCCACGAATTTCTCCCCATTGCACGCCGGCCCGAACGCCTCGGATTCTGGGAGGTCGACAATCCCGCCGTTACCTCGGCCTTAGATCGTTTTCAGCCTGACGTCGTGAAAATCTTCGGGTACGCCCACCGCACCAACTGGCGGGCCGCAAGTTGGGCGCGTCGGTACGGCCGGCCCCTTCTCCTCTATTCCGATTCCAACGGCCAAATCGTTCCGCCAGTGTGGAAGCGTGCCATCAAAGACTTGGTCGTGGGCAGTTTTTACAGCGTTTACGTTGACGGCGCATTCTGCATCGGAAACAACAACCGGCGTTACCACGCCCGCTACGGCATCTCGACTGAGCGCCTGTTTGGCGGAATACTGCCGGTGGCAACCGGACGTTTGCTCCAATCCGTTCGAGACCGCGTTGCAATCCGGACAGAACTCCGCCGCAAGTTCAATATTCCCGAAGG
This sequence comes from Terriglobia bacterium, assembly GCA_035691365.1. Taxonomy (GTDB): domain Bacteria; phylum Acidobacteriota; class Terriglobia; order UBA7540; family UBA7540; genus SCRD01. Next base: position 6,509 of record DASSJE010000132.1, on the reverse strand, counting down.
TGCTTTTGTCGTGATGTTTTGTGGCAAGTACCAGCCGCACAAGCGACCACTTGATGCTGTGATGGCCGTTCACAATCTCGCGGGCAAAGACTTGCCGGTCTGGTGCCTCCTTGTTGGAGATGGTCCGGAACGAGCCAGCATCACTGCTTTTTGCGAGCGCGAAAGGGCAACCAATGTGCTAATGACCGGGTTTGTCAACCAGGCGGGAATTGGTCCGTTTTATGCAGCATCGGATTTGCTGGCTATGCCGTCGAGCCTTGACGCCTACGGCCTGGCGGTATCGGAAGCAAGCGCCTTCGGACTGCCTGTCGTGATTAGTGACCGTGTGGGCTGCATTGGCCCGAATGACTCTGCCCAGCCGGACGCCAACGCCATTGTCTACCCCTGCGCAGATGTGCCAGCTCTGACAAATGCCATCGAGCTGTTGTGGCGCGATCGTGACCTCTATCAGCGCATGTCCGCCAAATCCTCAGAAATTGCCGCTTCCCAGGATGTCACCGTGGCTGCTGAGCGATTGGCATCTGCCGTGAGACAGTTACATCAGATGGGACGGCGTGCAGATTCTCAAGATCGGCTTCGAGCCACCTCGGAGGTGACCGCCTCGTGAGTGCAGCTCCCCAGCTTCTGCAACGCGCGCCCGCAGTTGTGCCCGCGAAATCTATGCGGGAGAGTCCGCATCTTGCTGTTTCCGCCCTTACGCGGCTGAAGTTCCATGGCTTGGTTGTGCTCGCATGTGCTCTCCTCTGGGTTCTATTCTCGCCCACCACAACCCTCATACTTAGCGGCTGCATAGTTGGAGCCGCATATGGCTGCCTTGCTGTCAACGAAGCGCGCTGCGGACCGCTGTGGCTCACGCCGTTGTCGGTGTTCTTTTTCTTTTACGGGGTGGAAATGGGGCCGGCCACCATTTACATGGGTTACGGCTTACGCGCCAATCCCTGGCTGCCTTTTTCCACCACGATAATTCCCGCCAAGGACTTGGCCACCGGCTACCTGATTTCTCTCCTTGGGATGCTGGCTATGCATGCGGGTCTGGAAACTCTGCGTCCTCGCGACGCTCGCAAACAGCTTCCCAGGAATACAACTCCCTTCCCTTACCTGAGTTTCGGTATCTTGTTATTTTGCGGAGTCGTATCCATCTATCTGCCTCATGCTGTTATTCCCTTTGGCATGTTCGGAACCCTTCTGCAATATGGTGGCATGGCGGCTTTGCTGCCTCTCGCCTTCGCTACGTCACGCCAACTACGTGTTTCTCGTATGACCCAAGGATTGCTGTTTGGCCTTGGCACCTGCGCACTGCTCGCGGCAGCCGCAGCCAGCCAAAACAGCTCCAAAATGGAAGTTCTCCTGGCCCTCTTGCCGCTGGTTGCTTTCCTTGTCCAGACCAGAAGACTTCGCAGCTGGTTGCCGCTTGCTGCTGCGTTAGGTTTGTTTTTTTACTTAGCACTGGTCGCGCCAGCTATCAACAACTCCAGGGACATTCCGACGGTTCGCGGCTTAACTACCTGGGGGAAGGTGGTGCAGTCGGCCGAGACCAACTCGATCCTGTCGCCGGGCAAATCTACTTGGGACTTACTGTCCGAGCAGTACGGTAAGTTGATGATGCGCATGTTTGAGCCGCCTTCGGCCACAGGTTTCATTGTGGGAGAGGTCGCACGCAGTGGCCTGCAACTGGGTGAGACCATGCGCACCCTCGAGTACGCCTTCATTCCCAGAATCATCTGGCCCCAAAAGCCCATCGTCAGCCGAGGCGCCTGGTTCACCACCTACATCGGGATGGCGCCTCGTCCCCAGGAGGCGACCACTTCCACGGGTATGACCGCCTTCGGCGAGTGCTACTGGAACTTTGGCATCTTTGGCGAAGTTGCCGGTATGTTCCTGATCGGCTTACTGCTCGGCGGACTGTGGAGGCTGGTTGGAACATACCCGATCTTCGAACTATTCAAGATGCTCCTTTACTCCGCTGTTCTTGCAGCCTCGGTGATGCTGCCAGAGGCGAGTTCCGTCCTAGTTACGATGACCGCCTTCTACATCCTCTTCGGCGGCTCCGTATTTCTCCGCAAAATCGTGGATACCCGCGCAATACGCCTGAGGATCAGTTATCAAGGTCGCTTTTAAACCGATATTCAGAATTCCTGAAGTTTCATGACACAGCTCCAAACGGTAGATAATTCGTTAGTGCTGAAGATGCCTTTCGCAAGCGCGCGCTTGCCGCAAGTTGACTGGCTGCGAGCGCTGGCGGCCTTGGGCGTCTTCTTTTTTCATGTCTCGGCCCTGGCCGGGTTTCCCAAGCGCGTGCTGCCGGAGTTCGCTCTTTGGGGCAGGCACTTTGCCCGCGTACCTTCCATATTCTCTCTGGGAGCCAGCGGGGTGAACCTCTTCTTCGTGCTCAGTGGCTTTTGCCTGGCACTCCAGCAATGGCGTCGTGGCGCCAAAACACTATCCGGCCGCGGGTTGCGCGCCTACGCCCGCAACCGCGTCGCCCGCATCGTGCCCGCCTACTGGGCGGCAATTCTTGTGTCAGCCGCTGTCGTGGTCTGGCTAACGGGCGCGGCCTTCCGACAAATTGTCGGCACCGTGGCCCTCCACTTGCTGTTCCTGCATGGCTTCGACCCGCACTCGTTCCTTACTCTGAACGGCGCGCTGTGGTCCATGGCCATCGAGGTGCAGTTCTATGTGTTTTTCCCCGTGCTGCTGCGCCTGTACGAAAAGCACGGCGGAGTACGTTTCCTGGCCCTGGTTGGCGCCGCGACTGTCGGATACCGGCTCATCGTGGCGCTACTGCCCCTGCCTTCACAACCAATCGGCGGTATCGAACTTGGGTCGCTATTGATGTATCAGATGCCGGGCAGAGTTCTGGAATTCGCACTGGGAATGTGGCTCGCCGATCTGTATCTGCATAATCCAAATCAGTGGAACGCGACCTTTGCCTGGATCTGGATACCCATTCTGCCGGTCGCGTTGTGGTGCAGAGCCGCCGGGCCGGCATTCTTGGCCGATCCCATGCTGGGGATTCTCTACTGTGCCATCACCGGGTTCGCCGTAATCTGCCTGGGGGTGCAAACCGGCGGAGTCACTAGCTTGCTGGAACAGCGGGCTGCGGCGTTCGGCCGTGCCTCCTACAGCTTCTTCCTTATACATCTTCCGGTTCTGGAAATACTCATGCGCTATTGGCCGGCAGACAACGAGCACCCGTACGCGACCTTTTTGCGCCTATCGCTAGTGGGATTTGCCTTCAGTGCCGCGGCCGGAGCTCTTCTCTATCACACAGTCGAATTACCCTTGTGGGACCGGTACCGTGCTCCCGCCGTGGAGCACCCGCGTCCGCGATCCCTTACCCCGGTCACCGTTGGCGTAATGGCGCCAACCGCAGCCGAGCAGCGCTCATAACCCATGCGCATCCTGATGCATGCCCTAACCGCCAAGATGGGCGGCGCGGGCAACTACATTCGCACTCTGGCTCACGAGTTGGCCGAGTACCGCCAGCACGACTTCCTCTTCCTGGTGCCCGAGTCGCAGGCCGCCGCCTTACCTCGCGCGCCCAACCTCTCCGTGCTGTCCAAAAACGTAAGCGGGCTCCGCCGACTCTGGTTCGACCAGGTCGCTCTGCCCCGCCTCATCCGTCGCGAGCGCATTGACGTGCTCTTCTCCACCGCCAACTTCGCCACCTTCTTCTGTCCTTGCCGCCAGCTTTTGCTGATGCGCAACAGCCTCTATTTTTCCCCCCTCTATCGCGATTTCATTGTTCCATACAAAACTCGCCGAGCGCGTGTGACTGAGACAATTCGCCGTTTTCTCGCGCGGCGCTCAGCTAAGGTCGTTGACGTCGTGCTAACTCCTTCAAAGGCTATGGCTTACGAGCTGCAGGCCGCCCTAGATGTGCCCGCAAAGGTCAATTATTACGGTGTGGACACCCGTCGTTTCCATCCCACGCCCCATTCCTTCGCTCCGGGCGGCCGCGCGCGTCTTTTGTTTACTTCGCTTTACGCCGAGCACAAAAATCTGCGCACGCTCTTTCGCGCTCTCGTGCGCCTCAACGATTGCGGCCATAACTCGTTTCTTATCACCACCGCGGACCCCTCCTGGGAGAAAATTCACAACCCAATCCGCCACTTTGACCGTGTTTTGGCGGGTGAACTTGCGCGCCGCCGGCTGCTGGAGCTCACCGGAGTGCTCACCGGAGCGGCCCTGGACCAGCTCTATGGCCGGGCCGACATATTCGTCTATCCCTCGATAATTGAGTCATTTGGCCACCCTCTGCTGGAGGCGATGGCGTTCGGTTTGCCGGTAGTCGCCGCCGATGTACCCGTGAATCGCGAGCTCTGCGCCGACGCCGCCCTCTACTTCACCCCCTTCGATGATGTTGATTGCGCGCGTCAGATTGGGCGGGTGATCGACGATGCCGAGTTGCGCAGGCGCCTGGCAGAAGCAGGGCTGCGGCGAGCGCAGAAGTTCAGTTGGTCTGCGCATGCGCAAATGCTTATCGAGCAGTTTGCGGGCACGCCGGAACTTCTCACAGAGCCGGTTGAGAGTACCGCATGAGTGCGCCAGTTTCGGTATTGATTCCGACATACAACGAGGAACTCCATCTTGCTGCGTGCCTGGCGAGCGTGGCCGAATTGTCCGACGATGTGCAGGTGGTGGACTCGTTCAGCACGGACCGCACCGGCGAGATCGCCAAAAGCTTCGGAGCTCGTTTTGTCCAGCACGAGTTCGAGGGATACGCCCTCCAGAAGAATTGGGCGCTGGGCAGTCTGAGTTTCGCCAACGAATGGGTTTTGATTCTCGATGCCGATGAAAGCCTGACTCCGGGTTTGCGCAAAGAGATCGGCAGGATTGTGGTGGAGGATGGTGGGCCCGCGGGGTATTTTCTCAACCGCCGATTCATATTTCACGGCAAGTGGATTCGGCATTGCGGGTGGTATCCGAGCTGGCACCTGCGTCTTTTCAAACACCGGCTGGGCCGCTATGAACAACGTGAGGTTGACGAACACCTTATTCTCGACGGCGCGACTGGCTATTGCCGCAATGACATGATCCACGAGGATCTTCGTGGCATGGAAGCGTGGATCGCAAAGCACAATCGCTACTCGACCTACAATGCCAGGATCTTCGCTTTGGCGGAGCAGGAAGCGGGGGACGGGATCAAGCCGAGGCTGTGGGGAAACCAGGCGGAGCGCAAGCGCTTCATCAAACATTACATCTGGCCGCATTTGCCGGGGCGCGCGTTGTTTTTCTTTCTGTACATGTATTTCTTTCGGCTGGGATTTCTGGATGGCGTGCACGGCTTGCATTTTTGCGTGATGCACGGCATCTTTCAGCAATTCGTAGTAGCCAAGCAGTGGGAACAGAAGCAGCACAAGCTGAACATTCCAATTGCACAAAACTCTCTTGCACCGACGGGAGTGCGAGAAGGTGACTAAGATTCTCTCAGGAGCTAAACCCGTGTTGATGCGGCCGTTGACGGCGTGGCTGACGCCACGCCCTTTCAAAAGCAATAATTTCATCGTTGTTGAAACACAAGGTCCCTCGACTCGGGCGTGGTCTCGCAAGCTCGACACGCCCTCGCTCGGGATGACAGACCGGGGCTAGGCCCTTTCAAAGCCAAGTTAGAAAAATAGCTTAAAGCTGATTGCGAACTGCCAAAGTGTGCGTTAGAATGCGTTTCAATTTCAGTACACGTTCGAGAATTCCAAGCGGGGAAGGTCTGTAGCTGTGGGGGATCGGGTGCCGCCAGTTCCGCGAAGTAAATGGAGACATGCCTGCCCAGGCGACTGGCAGGCTGCGCCGAGGTGGCACTAGATGTGTGGAATCGCAGGATTCGTTGACAGCACGGCTTCCCTGGGAATGGAAGCGCTGGCCAATGCCTCACAGGCTATCGCCCACCGCGGTCCGGATGATGCCGGGCTGCAGATTCTCTCGGCCGGGAAGCTGCGGATCGGCCTGGCCAACCGGCGCCTGGCCATTCTCGATCTCTCGCCGGCGGGCCATCAGCCCATGCACGATCCCCAGACCGGCAATTGGATCGTGTACAACGGCGAGGTCTACAATTTCGCCGAGATCCGGCGCAGCCTGGAAAGCGAAGGCGTAAGCTTCACCAGCCACTGCGATACAGAAGTCATTCTCAAGGCTTACGGCCAGTGGGGAACCGCCTGCCCGCAGCACTTCCGCGGGATGTTTGCGTTTGCCATCTGGGACGCGGGACGGCAGCAGTTGTTTCTGGCGCGCGACCGGCTGGGAATTAAACCGCTTTACTATGCCACTCGCGACGGCGGGATGGTGTTTGCATCGGAAGTGCGGGCGATTCTGGCCAGCGGGTGTATTTCCCGCCGACTGAACGAGGTCGCGCTGGCGCAGTACCTGAGTTTCGGTTCGATTTACGAGCCGGAGAGCATTATTGAGGGTGTGTCCGCCCTGGCGCCCGGCCATTGCCTGCTGTGGAAAACCGGCGGGATGGAAGATTTCGCTTACTGGGAGTTGCGGCCTCCGGAGCGGCTGGATTCAGCCGA
>DASSJE010000131.1:0-5724 GCA_035691365.1 Terriglobia bacterium | reverse complement strand
GCCATGGCGCGCGCCAGCATGTTATTGCCTCGGTCCAGGCAGGAGTGATTTTGGTGTGTGTCAGCATCGCGCTCCTGTTTCTCGGGGTCACTTATGTCGATGTGGCGGAGGGATTCAAAGTCCTGGGCGGGCTCGGCCTTGCACTGGGAATTGGGTTCCTGATTTCGTCTGGACTGTCCTATCGCCTGTCGAAGTCTTTCGGACTTCTTGACCGCGATCGTTCAGTCGAAAAATTGACTGCTTAATCCGGACAAAACCGTGGACCGAGGCAATAACATGCTGGCGCGCGCCATGGCCTTTGCCAGGGGTGAGGACGCAAGGGCCGAAGCAGAGGGAAAGACCCTCGCCATGGACGAGGAAAGCTTCCGGATCGTCTACGAGCGTACGGCCCGTCCGCTGTGGGCCTACCTTGCGCGTGTTTCGGGTGATCCGGCTCTGGCCGATGACCTTCTGCAGGAATGTTATTGCCGCTTTCTCTCGATGGCCAGTCCCCCGCAGGAAGAAGCTCACCGGAAGAACTACCTGTTCCGGATTGCCACAAACCTGCTGAGGGACCACTGGCGCACGGTTCAAAGGCACGGCGAAACGGCCATCGAAAGCGCTGAGTTTCCCTCGCATGACCTCGAGATTGCAAATGTTCCCTTGCGCTCGGACCTGGGCCGCGCACTGGCAAAGTTGAAGCCCATGGAAAGGCAATTGCTCTGGCTGGCTTACGCGGAAGGCGCCAGCCATCGGGAGATTGCAAAAACCTCCGGGATGAAAGAGGCCAGCATCCGTCCACTGCTGTTTCGGGCCAGGAAAAAGCTCCTGGCATTGATCGGCGGCGCGGCCTTGGAACCAAAGAAGGCATGAGTATGAATCACAAAGATTGCGAAAACGAAGCCCGAATTCTGGAAGCCCTGGCCCGGGGTTTAGCACCCGAGACCATGGACGAGCCCCTGCGCCGGCATATTGCCGGCTGTGCTTCCTGCGCCGAAGTCATCGCCGTCTACGAGCTTTTCCAGCAGGACAATGACCAGCTTTGCGCGTCGGCCTGGGTGCCGAACGCAGGACTTGTCTGGTGGCGGGCCACACTGGCAGCCCGCCGTGCCGCGGCCGAGCGCGCGCTGCGTCCTATCCTGATTGCAGAGAAGGCCTCGCTGGCCATCGGCGCCGGCGCGCTGCTGGCCGTGCTGTTTTTCGCAGCCCCCTGGCTGGCCGGGCAATTGAAGCATTCAAACATTTTTGCCGGCACCGTAGTTTATTCCTTTTCGCTCTCATCCCTTATCGCCATCAGCATCGCCGTCTGCCTGCTGTTGATGGCCGGAGCGCTTTACACCGTGTGGGCGGAAAAATAGCGTTGCCGCTCCTTTTTCAATTTCCGCTTCAGCCAACCTGCCTTATAATTCCATGAAGGCTTTTCCGAAGCCGGGCCCGGCGCCCGATTCGAACTGAATGTTGCGGGAGGCTGGTTGAGCGTCCGTATCTGTGTACTGGGAAGCGGAAGCAAGGGCAATTCAACGCTGGTGGCGACGGAACGCACCCGCCTGCTGGTGGACGCCGGATTCAGCAAACGAGAGACTTTTCGCAGGCTGGCCGCGGCGGGTGAGCGAACGGACAATTTTGACGCACTCCTTATTTCCCACGAACACGTGGACCATGTGAACGGCCTGAAGTCGCTGGCGCTGGGCCTGAAGGTTCCCGTTTACATCACCGGCCCCACGCGTTCAGTCATTCAGTGGGACCCGCGCCTCAAAGCGTTTGAGGCCATCTCCCCTGGCGAGAAATTCACGATAGGCGATTTCGAAATCGCTCCTTTTTCCATTCCCCACGACGCCGTCGACCCCGTTGCCTTTACGCTCACGGCGGAAGGCATCAAGGTGGGCGTGATCACGGACCTGGGCTATGTTCCGGAATTGGTGAAACAGCACGCCCGCGGCTGCCACTGCCTGGTGTTCGAATCAAATCACGATCTCGACATGCTGAAGACGGGGCCGTACCCCTGGTTCGTCAAACAGCGCGTGATGAGCCGCCACGGCCATCTTTCAAACAACGCCACCGCCGGCTTCCTGGCCGATGATTACGACGGCTCGGCGCAAGTGATGGTGCTGGCCCACCTCAGCGACAAGAACAACAATCCCGGCCTGGCCATGCATTCCGCCAACAAAGCCTTCGAAAAACGCGGCAGTGGACGCCCATCTGAACTTCACCTCGCCAGCCAGACCGAACCCACCAAAGTTTTCCAGTTTTAATCCGCAGATTACGCAGATGGCACAGATTAAATTCAGGCAGGCGACGAAACATTCCCTTCCAACGTGAAGTCAGTATTCCGGCCTTCTATAAAGGCCGCGGGCTGGCAGCGTGTTTCCCTGAAGCTCCGTCACGGTGGAGACTTATTCGTCAGCGGCAAATGCGGCGCCCGATTGTGTTCTCAAGCCAGAGCGGCCTTGTGGAAACAGGCTAGCGGGACTGCATCGAGGCCGAAAAATCCTCGAGTCCGTTTTGGGTTCGTTTTTTCCACAGGTGCGGATCTAAAGGACTTCTTGGGTTCGTTTTTGGGTTCGTTTCGGCTAACATATGTAGCCTTTCCCTTTGTTTTCAACAACTTCTTGGCTTCGTTTTCCAAAATAAGATATCTTTTTTTATTTTCCGCCCCGAAGCCGCCCTCAACTGGCAAAATAAGACAACCACACTAGGCCACGAAAGTCAAGCAAATTCTGGCCCAGTGCCTCTGCCTGTTCCCGGATCGCGCTGCCTGCGTGCCGCCTGCTTGTAACCTGGGATTTTTCCACCCCAGGTTTGCCGTCCGCGCTTGTCCACTTTCGGGAAACTCCAGTTCCTGTATTTTCTGCAGGCAGGAGCAATAGCCGTTAAAATTTGAGGAATGTCCTTTTTGAAAGCAACTGGCCACAAGGTCGGTTTATTATTAAACCTCGGCGCGATGTCATTCGAGTACGGCCGCTATGTATTTTCCCAATCTGTGTAATCTGTGAAATCTGCGGACGGATCCTGTGCCATTTGCGTTATCTGTGGATTAACTCTTTGGAGAATACATGATCCCTCGCTATACCCGCCCGGAGATGGGCGCTATCTGGAGTGATGAAAACAAATTCCAAAAGTGGCTGGACGTGGAAATTGCCACGGCCGAGGCCGAAGCGGAAGCTGGCCTGATTCCCCAAAGCGCCGCGCGCGCCATCCGCCGCAAAGGCCGGGTGGACGTCCAGCGCGTCCTGGAAATCGAAAAGGAAGTGAAGCATGACGTCATCGCCTTCACCACCAACGTGGCCGAGCACGTGGGCCGGGAAGCCCGCTACCTGCATTTTGGTTTGACTTCAAATGACGTGGTGGACACAGCACAAGGCCTGCTGATCAAGGACGCTTCCCGCCTGCTGCTGGAGGACCTGGACCACTTGGCGGTGGTGCTGAAGAAGCGGGCGCACGAATTCAAACACACGCCCATGGTGGGCCGCACGCACGGCATCCACGCCGAACCCATCACCTTTGGCGTGAAGATCGCCATCTGGTACGCCGAATGCCGGCGCAACCGCGAGCGGCTGGCTTATGCCGCCGAGCAGATGCGCGTGGGGAAGACTTCCGGCGCCGTGGGGATCTATTCGCATCTGAGCCCCGCGATCGAGAAGAAGATCCTGGAGAAACTTGGGCTCAAGCCATCGCCCGCCGAATCGCAGGTGATCCAGCGCGACCGGCATGCTTTCTATGTTGCAACGCTGGCCGTCATCGCCGCATCGCTCGAGAAGATTGCGCTGGAAGTTCGCGGCTTGCAGCGGACGGAAGTTCGCGAAGCAGAAGAATTTTTTTCTGCCGGGCAAAAAGGATCATCCGCCATGCCCCACAAGCGCAACCCGGTTACCGCCGAGCAGATTTGCGGCCTGGCTCGCGTGGTGCGGGCCAATGCCCAGGCGGCATTTGAAAACGTAGCCCTCTGGCATGAGCGCGACATTTCTCATTCCTCGGCCGAGCGCGTCATCCTGCCGGACTCAACCATCCTGCTGGATTACATGCTCAACAAAACCGCCAGCCTGGTGGAAAAGATGTTCGTCTACCCCGACCGCATGCAGGAAAATCTCGACCTGCTCAAGGGTTTGGTCTTCTCCGGCCAATTGCTGCTGGACCTCACTGACAAAGGCGTGGCGCGTGAGGTCGCGTATCGCTGGGTGCAGCGCAACGCCATGCAGGTGTGGGAAACGCGCGAGGATTTCAAATCGCTCGTCCAGCGCGACCCCGACATCAGCAGCCGCCTTTCGGCCAAAGAAATCGCCGCCGTGTTCAATACTAAACGCTACCTGAAACACGTTGACCAGATTTTCCGGCAGGTGTTCGGCAACTGAAAGATAGTGGCACGGAGTAGAGGTGCTGCGAATGCGGAGGTCTTTGTTCGCCAAGAACGGGTGCGGGCGTCCTAATGGGGAAGCGACTTTTTTGGCGCCGAAGCGCTCTGCCGCGCGGCGGGACTTTCATCGCCCGATGTCCCGCTCTTCGGCCCAGGCATACCCGCACCCGATTTGATGATACTCCAACAGGGTGCAATTGCAACCAGTGGAGCGGCAGACTTACAGCAAAGTCAAAGCCTTCGATAGACCTCGCGCCTGTGGCGAACATAATGAACCGTAATCTTTTTTGCCTTCGCATCCACTTCGTAAATGATCCTGTACTCACCTGCTCGCAATCGGTACAGCTTTTCAGCACCTGAGAGCTTCATAGAACCTGCGGGGTAAGGGCTCTCAGCCAGCGAATCTATACGAGCTATAACCCGTTGCAAAATAGATTTAGGAAGACTTGAAAAGTCCTTTTCGACCGAGGGCTTGAAGAGAATATTATAGGAGGCCACGGGATTTCAGGCGGTGCTGCATTTGTTCAAAGCTAATGGGGCGTTCCTGGCGACGCTCGGCGACGATAGCAAAATCATGCAAGTCTTCCATAAGTCGTCGGTACTCAGCCAGCGGGACAATGACCGCCCGCTTGTTTCCGTGACTGTCCGTTACATACCGGCGTTTAGAGTTTTTTAACATGATTTTCATCTCAAAATCTCTCTGGCCATTATAACCTATTAATCACGCTGGCCAGGTAGCCTGCGCCGAAGCCATTGTCAATGTTGACGGTGGCGATGTTGGAAGTGCAACTGTTCAGCATGCCCAGCAGTGCCGCGAGCCCGCGGAAGCTGGCTCCGTATCCGATGCTGGTAGGCACAGCGATCACCGGCACGCTCACCATGCCCGCCACCACGCTGGGCAGAGCTCCCTCCATGCCTGCCGCAACGATGATGATTCGCGCGCTGCGGAGCTGGCTGCTGGTGCTCAGAATGCGATGGATGTTGGCCACGCCCACGTCGTAAATAAAATCCACGCGATTGCCCATCACTTCCGCGGTCACCTGGGCCTCTTCCGCCACAGGAATATCGGACGTGCCCGCGCTCACCACCAGGATCTTTCCCTTGCCGCGGATTTTGCGGTCGCGGCGGATGGAGATGGCGCCGGAGAGGGTGTGGAACTGCGTGCGCTTATCGAGCGGCTTAATCAGCTCGAACAGTTCCTCATTGCCACGGGTGATCAGGATGTTGTGCTGGTTGCGCAGCATGCCCTGGACGATACCTACCACGTGGTCGGGCGACTTGCCGCGCGCAAAGATGACTTCCGGAAAGCCCTGGCGCAGCGAGCGATGATGGTCAATGCGGGCATAGCCGATGTCCTCAAACGGGAGGTTCCGCAGGCGGTCGACTGCGGCTTC
>DASSJE010000130.1:0-10671 GCA_035691365.1 Terriglobia bacterium | reverse complement strand
AGGCGGGGGCCCGTTCGGGGATTCAAGATGGCAAATTCAAGATTTCAGAGCAACTACGGAGATCCTTCGCGTTGCTCAGGATGGCGTGGGGCGGTGCGGGGAAAGCTTCAGCGGCTGAAGCCGCGAGGGGTGGCGGGCGCGTAATGGCGTGGCTGAAGCCACGCCCTCCTGAAGACCATCGCTGAGCGACCCCGATGGCGGCGTGAAGCCGCCGCTACAAAACGGCGTCGCGTGCTGCTTTTCAATCACAAATCACCAATCGCCAATTCCCAAAAGGGCGCCACGCCCTCCTAATGAGGTTGACGGCCAGCGGCAGCAGCCAAGCCCGCAAGCTTTGCCAATCCTGCGGGGGAAAGGTAGAATAAAAAAGATTGTGCAACAATTGTTGCACAAAGGTTGGACGAACGTTGCGCGAACGTAAGGCGAGGGCGATACAGATATCGCAGCGCAACCCCGCAACTGAGGACCATGGGCACATATTTCCAGACCGGGCTTGGCAAAATTATCGGATCGAAGAACGACCGCGAGCTGAAGCGCCTGCAGTCGCGCGTGGAGGAGATCAACGCGCTTGAGCCGGAGATGCAGAAGCTGGAAGACGCGGAATTTCCGCATCGCACCGAGGAGCTGAAGAAGCGCCTGGGCGAGGGCGCGACGCTCGACGACCTGCTGCCGGAAGCCTTTGCGCTTTGCCGCGAGGCCGGCCGCCGCACGGTGAACATGCGTCATTTTGACGTGCAACTGGTGGGCGGCATGGTGCTGCACGAGGGCAAAATCGCCGAAATGAAGACCGGCGAAGGCAAGACGCTGGTGGCCACGTTGCCCGTCTATCTGAACTCGCTGGAAGGCAAGGGCGTGCACGTGGTGACGGTGAACGATTACCTGGCCAACCGCGACGCCGCCTGGATGGGCCCCATCTACCGCCTGCTGGGCCTGAGCGTGGGCGTGATCGTCCATGACCTGGACGACGACGAGCGCCGCATCGCTTACAACTGCGATGTGACCTACGGCACCAACAACGAGTTCGGGTTCGACTACCTGCGCGACAACATGAAGTTTGAGCTCTCCGACTGCGTGCAGCCCCAGCACCATTACGCCATCGTCGATGAAGTGGACTCGATTTTGATCGACGAGGCGCGCACGCCGCTGATTATTTCCGGCGCGTCGGAAGAGTCGACGGAAAAGTACTACCGCGTGGACAAGGTGATTCCCCAGCTCAAGATTAAAGACGATTACGAAATCGACGAGAAGCTGCGGACCGTCAGCCTGCTCGAGCCCGGCATCGCCAAAGCCGAAAAAATGCTGGGGCTCGAAAACATGTACGACCCCGCCAACATGGAGTTTATCCACCACGTCTACCAGGGCTTGAAGGCCCACGCGCTCTTTATCCGCGATAAGGATTACGTGGTGAAAGACGGCGAGGTTATCATCGTGGACGAATTTACCGGCCGCCTGATGCCCGGCCGGCGATGGAGTGACGGCCTGCACCAGGCCATCGAAGCCAAGGAAGGCGTCAAGATTGAAAAAGAAAACCAGACGCTCGCCACCATCACCTTCCAGAATTATTTCCGCATGTACGACAAGCTTTCCGGCATGACCGGCACGGCGGAAACTGAAGCGGCCGAGTTTGAGAAAATCTACGAGCTGGAAGTGGTGGTCATCCTCACCAACCGTGAGCTGATCCGCTATGAGCACCCGGACGTGGTGTATCGCACCGAGCGCGAAAAGTTCAACGCTTCTATCGAGGAAATCAAGGAATACCACCTGCGAGGCCAGCCCGTCCTGGTGGGTACCATCGCCATTGAAAAATCGGAGCGGCTGAGCGCCCAGTTGCGCAAGGCGGGCTACCTGCCGGCACAATTCCAGGAACTGCTGAAGCAGGCGGAACTGGATGGCCGTACGTTAGAAAACTGGGCCAGAGACCTGCACACGAAACACGCCACTGCCATGAACTGGCTGGTGCGCGCCGGAGTCACGATTTCGGCCGCGAGAAAGACGTTGAAGGACGGTCGTTTCTCGGGAGTGGCAAGCTCGTCGAACGGGAATCGGAACGAGTTTGTCAACGCGTTGCTCAAGCGCAAGGTTTCCAGATACTTTGCGCCGCCGGTCGGTCCGCTGGATGGCGACGGGGTCCCCAAGCTGGTGGAGTTTGTAACCAAGACTCCGGACAAAGTGGTTCCGGTGCTCGATTACCTCATCGAAATCCAGTGCCGCACGGAACGCCTGGTGCAAGTCCTGGAACAACGCGAAATCAAGCACAACATCCTGAACGCCAAACAGCATGACCGCGAAGCCCAGATCGTGGCGCAGGCAGGGCGCGTGGGCGCCGTCACCGTCTCCACCAACATGGCCGGCCGCGGCACAGACATTCTGCTGGGCGGCAATCCGGAATTTCTGGCTCGCGAAGAGTTTCGCAAATCGCCGGAAAAGTATCGCCAGCAAGGCATCGATCCTGAACCACCCGAACGCCCGGCTGCCGGCTCCGCGGACGAAATTTACCAGGCATACATCAACGCCTATGCGGATTGGCGAAAGAAGTGGACCGACTTCATCAATCGCTTCAAGAGCGTCACCGACATCGAACACGAGCGCGTGATTGACCTCGGAGGCCTGCACATTCTCGGCACCGAACGTCATGAGTCGCGCCGGATTGACAATCAGTTGCGCGGACGCGCCGGTCGCCAGGGCGACCCGGGTTCATCACGATTCTACCTTTCTCTCGAAGACGATCTGTTGCGTATTTTCGCCGGCGACCGCATTTCAAAGATCATGCACAGGCTCGGCATGGAAGAGGGCGTGCCGATTGAATCAAAGTTGATCACCAAGCGGATCGAGGCAGCCCAGAAGGCCGTCGAAGGTCAAAACTTTGAGTCTCGTAAGCATCTGCTTGAGTATGACGATGTGATGAACAAGCAGAGAGAAACTATCTATGACCTGCGGAAACAACTGCTGATGGGCGACGATCAGAAAGAGTATCTGCAGGACTCTTCCGACCGGGTGGTGGACTGGCTCGTGACGAGTTACTGCCCCAAGGCCCAGCATGCGGACGAGTGGAACATCCAGGGGCTACAAAACGAGTTCTGGGCCCGGTTTGGCGTTGATATCCGCAAACATGACCTCAAGTTCGATTCCAAATTGCTTGACCCCCTCGCTGAGGACCTGAAGCAGATCGTTCATCAGCGGTACGAAGAGCGCGAGCAGGTCTGGGGTGCGGAACGCATGCGGTTCCACGAGCGCATGATCATGCTCCAGGTGGTTGATGCGCAGTGGAAGGACCATCTTCTGGCCATGGACCATCTGAAAGAAGGAATTGGTCTCCGGGGTTACGGCCAGCGTGACCCTCTTGTGGAATACAAGCGCGAGTCGTTTGACATGTTTGAGGACATGATGGACCGCACGGAGGACGAGACCCTCCGCTACCTGTTCCTGATGCGGACCCCCGAAGAGGAAGAGGCGCTGATCCGCCAATATCAGCAGCGAAAGCGGCGCGAGCAGGCGGAAATGCGTATGGTTGGGGGCGGCGCCATGGAAAAGCCTCAACAGGTTGTCCGCAAGGAAAAAATCGGGCGCAACGATCCCTGCCCCTGCGGCAGTGGCAAGAAGTACAAGAAGTGCCACGGCGCGCCCAGTGCGGTTGCGGCTGCAGCAGAAAAATCCGATGGGGCGCCCGCTACTCCCTCAAAGTCATAATCCATTCATTGTAGATCATCCTTGCCAGCCAGGGCGACGCTCGCCACTGCCAGCCGCGCAGTCTCAGTCATTGAACAATTTTCTCATTCAAACGCAAAGGTCGGCCCCCCCGGAAGGGACACCTTCGCAGGCAAGGGAAAAAGCCCCCGGCCCTTGCAGCCCTTCCACCTGATCACGAGGAAGAGCGGCAACCTACCGGGGGCTTGTCTAATCATCTGCGGACCAGCCAGGCGGCTGCGGGGTCATTGGCCGGCTGGACCGGGAGATATCACCACAAACATCGGCTGCCCCTGATGAATGACCCGCAGCAGGACCTGTCCTTTGGCCTCGCTTGCCAGCTTGTTGAAGTCATTTACGTTATGAACAGGCTGACGATTGATGCTTTCAATCACATCACCCTGCTCGATGGACTCTGCGGCAGCACTGCTCTGATCGACACTGGAGACAACAACTCCCGACGCGTCGCTGGGAATGCCCAGCTGTTCGCGAACACTGGGAGTCAGATTCTGGACCGAAATCCCTTCAAGGGCGCTTCCCGAAGGTCCCTGTCCTTGTCCCGGACTTTCGCCGGCGTTCACAGGCCGCTCACCCAAGGTTATCTTGATGGTCATTTGTTTCCCGTTCCGTAGAATGCTCAGAGTGACGGTGGCCCCAGGATCGGTTTGCGTCACCAAAACTGTCAACGCCCCGGCGTCGGAAACACTTTGCCCGTTGTACTTGCGAATGACGTCGCCGTTTTTCAGGCCGGCTTTGGCCGCAGGCCCGTCGGACTCAACGTTCTGGACCAACGCGCCCGACGTATCGGGCACATCGAACTCCTTGGCCAATCCGGGGCTCAAATCGCCAACCAAAACGCCCAGGTAGCCCCTGGAGACCTTTCCGGTCTTAATCAAGTCTTCCATCACATGCTTGACGGTATTGGAAGGGATGGCAAAGCCGATTCCGAGAAAGCTGCCTTCGCCGCCCGGGCCCGAATTTCCACTGAGGATGGCGGTGTTGATGCCCACAACCTGGCCTCTGACGTTCGCCAGGGCGCCTCCGGAATTGCCGGGATTAATGGCAGCGTCCGTCTGAATGAAATTTTCCAGACTCCGCGGGCCTTCGATTCCCGAGCGGCCGAGCGCGCTCACGGTCCCTCGAGTCATCGAAAAGTTCTGCCCGAAGGGGTTGCCGAAGGCCATGACTATATCGCCCACATGGAGGTCATCGGAGTTACCCCAGGAAGCAACCGGCAAATTATCAGCATCGATCTTAATAACCGCAAGGTCCGTCGGCTTGTCTGCGCCGATCACCTTGGCTTTGAAGTTCCGCTTGTCAGAAAGCATCACTTCAATATCCGACGCTTTGGCAATCACGTGGTTGTTCGTCACAATGTAGCCTTTGGGCGATACGATCACGCCGGAGCCCAACGCGTGCAGGATTTGTCTCTGCGGAACTCCGCCAGGCATGTTGCCGAAAAAGTGACGGAAAAAGGGGTCGGAGAAAAAGGGGGACTGCTGGACCTTCATCACCTGTGTGGTGCTGATGTAAATCACCGCAGGGGTTACGGCCTTGGCGATGCGCTCATAGGCCTTGTTCAATTGCTCAAGCTGATTGATATCCGGACCATCAAGCGCCTGGCCATCGGCCAGCACGATATTCGCAAAACTGCTATGCCCGACGTACATCACAGAAGCGAGAACCAGGCACAGAACGCCGATCATCGTCAGGCTGAGGCCTAGAAAATTCTCGCGAAAAAACTGCTTGGAAAAGCGCGGCATTGGAAAAGATTCTCCTTTCGTCAACTCTTCTGCCGAGAGTTTGACCCATTCCGGGGACGGTGTAATCTTGATTTTGCCATTAACTCAGATGCTCCAGCAGCACGTAAGGATTTCCTACTGCGTTAACGCCGTGATGCGCCAATTTAATAATTAACAACGTACGATTCTCGCCTCTCTTGATCCCCAAAAGCACCTCCACCCCACCATTATTAAGGTTACCACACACGGGTTCGGCCGCGACGAGGCAAACGTCAATTGCCCGTAAATTAATCAGGTTGGGAGCTTCCGGTT
The DNA here is from genome assembly GCA_035691365.1 of Terriglobia bacterium. Lineage (GTDB taxonomy): Bacteria > Acidobacteriota > Terriglobia > UBA7540 > UBA7540 > SCRD01. The sequence continues at coordinate 4,933 of DASSJE010000130.1, read as the reverse complement.
GGGAAGCACACAAGGGTGAAATACCACCTTCCAGAAAGGCGGGTGAGACAATAAAAGGCCGGCCCTTTGCCGTCTACATTTTCCTCCGGCTATAGGCGGAGGTTACCATCACGCCCATGGTTCCTCCACTCTGGCCGAGTTGTACGTCGTAGTGGACGGGATAACCGCCCTGCACGGAGACATTGTTGGCCTGGATGGCCCCCACAAAGTAACCTCCGCTGCCACCCCCACCCAGGCTGACCGTGGCATTGGGCGCGCTCAGCACCGCTGAGATGGCACCGTTTCCGTTGATGGAAACGTTGCTTGTCCCTGCATAATTGATGACCACCGCCTCAGGAGCAATGCTGTTTGTAATACCATTGGAAACGCCGAGACCCCCAATGCTCAAGCCGGTCTTGATGTTGATGACCACATAGCCTGAAACATTAATCTGGCCCTGTGTCTCGCTAAGGCTGCCAATGTTATAGTAAACCGGATTCAGAACGCTGGAGCCGCCAACCAGTTCCAGCACAGGGGCATTACCCCCTCCGCCGCCGCCCGACATCGAAATGCTCGATATCTCGTAGGGATGGGCCGCAGTGCCATTGCAGGTGGAATCCATGCAGGGAGAGCTTGTTGCCGGGCTCACCCCTGTGGTCTGCGGAAACGGACTGTTCGACCACGTCGCACCCACCGGCAGCACCTGGACACTCCCGGTGCCGAGAGAGTATGCGGGAGCCCCACTCGGGAAGTTCGTGCGAAAAGTCGGCGTAGGAGGCGGGTCTTTGTGGGGACCGTTAATCACCTGGCCCAGGACGGAACTTGTGCTCCCGCTATAGCCGCTGGCCGTGCAGCCCGAGCTTCCACTGGTTCCGATGATCACGTTCCCTGAAACCGTCACATTGCTCCCCAGCGTCACACCGCCATTAGCACCCACGCTGGCCCCGGCTGCAATCACGTTGCTGGCAGTGGTGGAGTCGCACTGGCCCGAAGCTACGCTGGGATTGCCTCCGCCGTACGCCCCCAGCGAAGAGTTGAAGGCGTCTGTGCACGTCCCGGCGCTACCCTGCATGGTGACCGAGCAGAACCCGTAAAGGGCGTTGCCCCAGGTGGGAATGTAAATCGGCTGCACGATCGCCCATTCCTCAGCCGTGGCCACGCTCGTCGAGGAACCGGACCCTCCGGTCCAGGTTGACCGTGAAGTGATCAACCACGTCTCGACGGGCGTCGGAGTCAGCGGAGGCTGATAGCCGACGTTGACCGTCTGGTAGTTCAACAGCACCGCGTTCACGTTGAAGTAGCCTGAATTATTGGCGTCGGCGGTCACACGGGTGTTTGCAGCGCTGTCCAGGTCTGAGGCAAAAGCAACCGTCACCGCACGGGGCGCACTTTCGTTGTTGTTGATAGCGGGAAAATTGGAAGAGCCGCTGCCGAAGCCGATCAACTGAACTGGGTTGTTCACGCTGGGACACCCGGATTTGCAGACCACGGGCGAAGCGTTGGAGGTGAAAAGGTTGAAGGGGCTTCCGCTTGCCGTTACCAGATAATAAGTGTTGGCCTCACCTTGCGTAATAGCCCGGTAATGCGTGCTGCGGAACCAGTTGACGGCACGCTGGATTCCGGCTTTGGCGAGGTAATCGGCTTGCGTATCCAACTTGTAGTTGTAGCTCGCGAAGGTTTCGGAGCGGGCGGCCAAAACGATTGCTGCCGCGAGCACAGAGAGGACCAGCATCGCCAGCAAAACGAGGATCAGGGCAATGCCTCGCTCGCGTTGATCGCCTCTCGGTTCGATTTTGTGAAAGGTTAAGGTTTTCATTGGAGATTGTTCCTCAGGGGTAATAGTTCGAGGGAAAAGTCATGGGCAAGCTCTTTGGGAGCGGGGGCAGATAGATGGCGCCGCCCGCATTATTCACGGTGATGGCAGCCTGGAGGTTTAAAGGACGAATCTGTGTGGCCATGGTAAACCATTGCGGCAGTGCGGACTCCAGACTCTTGGGGCTCACAGCCACGCTGATGGTAACCGCCACCGTACCGACCACGGTGATCAGGTTCGGCACCACCCCGATGACAATCTGGTTGGGGTAGGCAAAAATCGGCTGGCCGTCGGGGCCGAGATGGCTCGCGCTGTTATACAGGACGTTGGTCACCAGCGGGGAAGCTTGAGCATTTGCCGGCGGTGTATAGGTGGAAGGCGCGGGCAGGTTCGTGAAGGGCACCGTGGTCACGGAACGATAAAGGTCATAAACAGTGTAAGTGGTCCCGTTTATGCTGACCGTGGCGGCGGGACTTGCCGACGAAAGGCTATACACGACATATCGAATAACCCCGTCCTGGTTGATGTCACCGAACAATTCCAGCCTCTGGTCATTTGAGGTGCCTGCAGCCTGCAAAATGCCGCTGCCGTAGGGCATTTTGTAGCTGATGACGGGAAACGGGGTGACGGACCCGTTATGGGCCATCAGGAAAACGGCATTGATCTGATTGGCCGCGCTGCACGGGGTGCCTGAAACGTTCGACGTGGAGAGGACCTGGACCAATTCATGGTTTGGCCCTGTATCCACCGCGAGCCAGTCGCCGGGATTAATCTGGTTAATGTCGCTGAGCGTAATGCATTGCGGACTTGCACTCACTGCTACCGCATTGCTCGAGGTCTTGGCGGCGGTGAAATTTGGATTGTGGCCCGCCTGCCCGATCTCCTGGGTCATGACCTCCATGGCCGCGCGGGCGCTTTGGTTGGACTCAGCGGCTACCTGGTTGTCCTGGTATTTTTTCTGGGACTGGAAGAGGAACGGGAAGACCGCTGACATCAATAGAACAATGATGGCCACGCTGACCATCATCTCGATCAATGAAAATCCGGCCGCGAATTCCTGGCGCGAATTTCGGCTCCGTTCCATGCTTGGCTTCCTCTAATTCGGGTTTGACAGCAAGCTGCTCAGCACAACAACCGGTTTGCCCGATGCCGAATTTACGGCAGACTGGGAATAGACAGCTACGGAGATCTGTTTAAGGGGCGGACCGCCGGTGGACGCGACGTCTGAAATTTGCCACATGCGAACATACGAAATATTCGACGATACGATCGCGGAGCAACTGGTCGCGCCGGAAGCCCCCGGAAGCTGGATGCCGTTGCCATCGAGAAAATCGATATATCCGACAGAACTCCCGGAAGACGGGCAGGAGGCCTGGACAGAAGGACCGATGGCGCCCCCGGCCAGCAGGCCGTCGGTCCATCCGGATGCATTGATATTGGTGGTGTTGCAACTGGATGGCTGGGAAGAAGCCGGCTGCGTGCAGTTGTTGAAGTCGAGCGACAACAGCTTTTCCATCTTGTCCTGGGCGTAGATGGTGGCCCGGGTTACCTCGGTGCCCTGGTTTTTATTGGTGACGATCCCCTGAAAGATGAGGCCGCCCACGCTGAACACACCGATAACAGCAATAAAGACCGCAACCAGCGTCTCAATCAGCGTCACGCCACTTTCACTGGTAGAACTTCTCATTGGTTCTGTCCCCATCGAGGTTTTGCAGGGGGCGCCTTGCACTCCCGCGGGAACCCAGTGGGCTCCCGTGCCAACGCGCAGCTCCCCCGATTGAAGGGAATATCTATCTCTTCATCCACGAGTTACTGGCCGTATCCCAGTTCCACACCTTGACCGCGCCACCAATCGACACCGTGACGGCGTCTACCAACTTGTCCTGGTTGCTGACGTAAACCACCGCTCCACCATTGCCGAGCGGGTTGCCATTGCTATCCACGGGCGCGCCGCGCGTGTTGAAATAGATTTGAACCGGGTCCGGGCAGGGGCTCGAGTCTGACTGAATAGTGCCCGGATAACTGCTGGCGCCGAGAGAAGCCGGCCGGCACCCTGAAAATGTGTTTCCAACATTGGCATACTGCGTTCCCCCCTCAATCCCCGCTGTCGTCAGGGCTTTGTAAGGCGAGGTGCAGGCGGAATCGGCGCTGACGGACGTGCTGCCGCAAAGCTTTTCGTGCCAGTAGGTTCCCGAAGAAGCATTGACAACCTCGCGATAGGGCGCAAATTGCGAAGCTGCTCGCATCCGCGCAATGTTCAACTGGTTCGCAATCGCTGCGCTATCCGCGTGCAACCGGTAAGCCTTGATGGCGTTATAGGCTTGCGGGACCACCATCGCGGTGATAATACCGGAAATCGCGACCACGATCAGTGCCTCCAGAATAGTAAACGCTCCTTCATATGGGGCATGCTTCCCGCGCCCCGGCCTGCCGGCGTTGGCAGGTGATGATCGCGGCCACGCCGGTTCTCGGTGCGCTGAGCCGTCTGGCGGCGCGCACTGCTCCAACGATTTCATGATAGAAGCCATACAGGAATTTCATCGGCTGCATCGCATACACGCTCTAGGGTCCAATGGCATCTTCCGAATCATCAGTTCCCTGCTGCATTAACGGCATATCTCGATGAAAGAAAAGCTCCTGATCACGATGTGCGCCCAGCCTTGATCGTTCTGATAATTTGGCGCGTGCTCACAGGAAGGGAAGCTGGGCCTCCAGGTCGTTCGTAGCCGTTATTCCTCTCAAAGTTCGAAGAGGGTGGCCGCTGAACGATTGATCATGCAGGATGTTCCTCGCTTATTGCGGTGTTTACCCGGGAGGGCAACTGGGGCCGGCACAGGGGGGCTACATCGATGTAGCCGCTTCTGGGTTCGTTTCGGGTTCGTTTTTCGCCGAGTGCGATTCTAAAGGACTTCTCGGGTTCATTTTCGGGTTCGTTTTTTCCGCAGGTGCGAATCTAAAGGACTTCTTGGGTTCGTTTTTGGGTTCGTTTCGGCTAACATGTGTAGCCTTTTCCTTTGTTTTCAACAACCTCTCGGCTTCGTTTCTGCAAATAAAATTTTTTTGTCCCACGCGTTTTAGCGGCCCAATACGCCTTATTGTGTTTTCAGTCACTTGCAGGTATTAAATAGTCCATCCAGACTG
>DASSJE010000129.1:0-2425 GCA_035691365.1 Terriglobia bacterium | reverse complement strand
ATCAAGGGCGGGCTGACCGTGGACATTGGAATTCATGCATTCATGCCCAGCTCACAAGCCGACATCAGGCCGCTCCGCAACGTGGACGCGCTTTTGGGACAGGAAATCGCCTGCAAGGTCATTAAGCTGATTCGCAAGCGCAGCAATGTGGTGGTGAGCCGCAAAGAGGCGATGGAGGAGGAAGCAAACCTTCGCAAAGCCGAACTGGTGGGGAGACTGAGCGAAGGCATGGAGCTTCCCGGCCGCGTGAAAAACCTGACCGAGTATGGCGCCTTCGTGGACCTGGGCGGGCTGGACGGCCTTTTGCACATCACGGACATGTCCTGGGGCCGGGTGACTCATCCTTCAGAAGTAGTCAAGGCAGGTCAGGAAATCACCGTAAAGGTTTTGAAGTTCGATGCGGAAAAAGGGCGTGTCTCGCTGGGTTTGAAGCAGCTCCAACCTGATCCGTGGGCGGACGTGCCGTCCCACTACCACCCCGGGGATCGTGTTACCGGGCACGTGGCCAACGTCACGGACTACGGCGCGTTTGTCGAGCTTCAACCGGGGATCGAAGGGCTGATTCACGTATCAGAAATGACCTGGAGCAAGCGGCCCAAGCATCCGTCGAAAATATTGAAGCCGGGCGATCAGGTGGAAGTGGCCGTATTGGGCGTGGATCTTGCCCAACGAAGAATATCGCTCAGCCTGAAACAGACCCTGCCCGACCCCTGGGAATCGCTGGCGGGAAAATATTCCGCCGGTATGATTGTGGAAGGGACAATCTCAAACCTGACTGACTTTGGAGCCTTCGCCGAAATCGATTCGGAAATGGAAGGTCTGATTCGCAACGCCGACCTTTCCTGGACGAGAAAGGTGAAGCACCCGTCTGAAGTAGTAAAGAAGGGACAAAAAATCAGGGCTCTGGTTTTGAACGTGGACGCCGAGCACCGCCGTCTGGCGCTGGGCATAAAGCAGACTCAGTCTGATCCGTGGGATGGGTTCTGCATCCGGATCCGCGTGGGCGATCTGGTAAAGGCCAGGGTGGCGCGCATGGCACCGTTCGGCGCATTTGTGGAAATTGAAGAGGGCGTTGAAGGGCTCTGCCACACATCGGAATTCGGGGACAAAAAAGGCCCCGACGGAAAACCGAAACTCGAAATCGGCAGCGAGATGGAATTTCGAGTGCTGCGTTTGGATCCCATGGAAAGAAAGATCAGTTTGAGTTTGAAGCCGGCGCCCGCTCCGCCTCCTCCACGAACGAGCAAACGAACGGAGGGGGCTTTTAACAAATCCGCGCACGCTCCCGCAATGGCGGAATCCAAGAGAAAGCCGGAGCCCACAACGGCAATGGCCGAAGCCCTCTCCGCGGCGGGGATCACGACGTCGAGGGTGCAGGACCATCCCGCTCCCAAGGCTCAACGGAAATCTGAGCACGTGCAGGCGGAATCCGCGGCTGTCGTGAAGACGGGGCAGGAAGTGCCCGCCGCCGCAACCGAATCTTCAGCCGAGGCCAAATTGGAACCCGAGCCTGCAATAGTCCCCGCAGAAATCTCGGCGGTGGAGCCCGCACTTGTGGCGGTTTCTAATGACGCCGCGAATTCAAACACAGTGGCCAAGTCAGAGCAGGAAACCGAGGTGGCGGCAGCCGGAGCCGCTGGGGAGGCGGACGCCATGGAGAAAACGGCCGTGGCCGGAGAGCAATCCTCTTCATGACGCGGATGGAGCAACCGGATTCTGACTTGAAGTTGTCCTGCCTGAGGGTGTTATGATGCGGTCAGGAATCCAGAGGAGTTTAAAGCTCCGATGGAATTAATTTTGTTCCAGGAGTAAATGATGACCAAAGCTGACCTGATCAAAGACGTAGCTCAAGCGGTGGAGATGAGCGGCAAAGATGCTGAAGTGATTGTAGACACCATCTTTGAAAACATTGTGAAGTCTCTGCGCGGAGGCGATAAAATCGAGATTCGCGGCTTCGGAAGTTTCCGCACGCGCCAGCGCAATGCCAGAATTGGCCGCAATCCCAAAACGGGCGCGCGGGTTGAAGTGCCCGCCAAAAGAATTCCCTTCTTCAAGCCCAGCAAAGAAATGAAGGACCTCGTCAACGCCGCGCAACCCGCTGTGAAATCGACGGCGGCCGTTCCCGGCGATCCCGCTCCGACCGGCGGCCCGACAGCCTGATTGCACGCAGGAATTTTCCGGAAGACCCGGCACCAACCCTATGGATTATCTGTGGAGTCCCTGGCGATTCCGCTACGTCACTGGAGCGGGTGAGCCGGGCCAATGCGTGTTCTGCCAGTTGGCCGGTGGAGAGCCGGCCCGCGACCGTGAGAACCTGATCCTGCATCGCGGACGCTTTAACTTCATTGTCCTCAACCTTTACCCTTATACGACGGCTCACTCGCTCGTGGTGCCTTACGCGCACGTCGCTCAACTCAAGGAGCTC
>DASSJE010000128.1:0-26111 GCA_035691365.1 Terriglobia bacterium | reverse complement strand
CGTTTGCTGCAAATCAGGGGTATGGGAAAGCATGGAATCAAAACCGTTTCAAACCATCAATGAACTGTTTCTTAAGGCGATGGAAGACCATCAGAAGCCCGACGCCTTCCTGACCAAGGCGGAAGGCCGCTATCGCGGAGTCTCATCACGAGATGTGCTTCTGAATGTGGCTGCGCTGGCACAGGCGTTCCGGGAGATGGGCGTTGCCGCAGGTGATCGCGTGGCGCTGCTGTCGGAAAATCGCCTGGAATGGGCGCTGACTGACTACGCCATCCTGGGCCTCGGCGGCGTTACCGTTCCGTTCTATTCCACTCTGCTGGAAGAGGATGTGCATTACATCCTGAGAGATTCCGGCTCTAAAGGAATAATTGTTTCCACCCGCGATCAGTTGAAGAAGGTTCTGGCTGTGCGATCCGGCCTGCCGGACTTGAAGTTTGTGGTGGCTATGGACGCGGAGCCGGCGGAATTTCCGGACGTCCTTTGCTGGACGGAACTTGCGGAGCGGCGAAGCGCTGCCGGGACCGACCAGGTGAAATCACTCGAGGCGCAGGCGCTCCGCGCGCAGCCGAGCGATGTGGCAACCATCGTCTACACGTCCGGAACCACGGGCGTGTTCAAAGGCGTGGTGCTGACGCATGCCAACATTGCCTCCAACATCCAGGCCTGCGACAGGCTGTTTGACTTCCATCCCGGCGACGTCAGTATGGCGTTCCTTCCGCTTGCCCACATCTTCGAGCGGATGATCGACTTTTACTACATGGCGCAGGGTGTCTCGATTGCCTACGCGGAAAGCATCGATACGCTGCCCCAGAATCTGCGCGAAGTGCGCCCCACGCTGATGGCCGTGGTTCCACGGCTGGTGGAAAAGATTCGGGAGAAGGTGATGGATGAAGTCGGCCATCTTCCCGCGTCGAAGCAGAGACTGTTTGGCTGGGCCTTGCGCACGGGCCGTGAATGGTTTCCTTACCACATTTCGGGCCGTTCCGCTCCGCTGGGGCTGGGGTTGAAGCGGGCGCTCGCGGACAAAGTGGTTTATGCCAGGATCCGCTCTCAAATGGGCGGGCGGTTGCGGCTGTTGATTTCCGGCGCCGCACCGCTCAGCCGTAAACTCGCGGAGTTTTTCTTCTCCATTGGGATTCCGATTTATGAAGGGTATGGTTTAACCGAGACTTCTCCGGTGATCACCGTCAATTATCCCGGCGCTGTAAAGCTGGGCACTGTGGGGCAGGTCATTCCGGGCGTTGAAGTCAGGCTGGGCGAGGAAACGGAGGATGCGGAGGGCCACACGGGGCGAGAAATTCTGGTTCGAGGGCCCAACGTCACCCCCGGCTATTATCGTCCGGATGAAAAGAACGGTGAGGCTTTCGTCGATGGCTGGTTCCGTACAGGCGATCTGGGCTTGCTGGACAAGGAGGGTTTTCTCAGCATCACCGGCCGAAAGAAGAACCTCTTCAAGACATCCGGCGGCAAGTATGTTTCGCCGGAAAGGCTGGAGAACCTGTTCCAGGGACATCGCTATGTGGCGCAGCTTGTGGTGCTGGGCAATGCAAGAAAGTTTGTGGGCTCCTTGATTGTTCCCAACTTCGCGGCGCTCGAATCCTACGCCCGGGAACAGGGCATTGAATTTGCAAGCCGCCAGGACCTGGTGAAGAATGAAATCATCCATGCCTTCCTGCAGGCACAAGTGGACGAAACCTGCCGGCACCTGCCCCCGCACGAACGCATCCGCCAGATTGCGCTGCTCCCGAAAGAACTCACCATTGGTGCCGGCGAGCTATCAGCCACGCTGAAGGTCAAACGCCCGGTGGTTGAAGAGCGCTACTGTGAGCTGATTGAAGAGATGTTCTCCCGGCGCCCGCCGGCAACCCAGGAAACGTCTGTAAATCGAAAGTAGCTGCCGTGCGTATGTGTGCTGCGGCCTTTTCCCCGGCAGCAACCCCTTTTCTTGCCTGGCGCAACTTCCGTTACACAGTTGAGACTTCCCGAACTGTGTCCGCCGTCGGGCCGTAAATTGACGGATTCTTCCCGCCCATCGGCCGAATATAGGTGCTGAGCTGCCCTCGATGGTGTACTGAATGCTTCAGCGCCATCGCCAAAAAGTTGATGGCGGGCATCTGAATCAGGCCAAGCAGATCGAGGTTGGCCGTCAGCTCTTCGGCCGGCAGTGCTCGAACGCGACGGAGTGCCGCGGGAATCCTCTCCTTGTAGCGGGCGACAGCGTCGGCCGGGTCCATGATGCCGCAGGAATCGTCCCCTGCCGGCGGGGCGTCGAATTTGCCATCGGCAATTGAGTTCAGAAGCCATTCATCCTCGAGCGTGATGTGGCGGACGAGCCCGATGGCATCCTTGGCTTTGGGGTCCGGCTGGTAATCGAGACGATCGGTGGGGACCGCTTCAAACACGCGGAGGGTGGTTTGCATTTCGTACCCAAAATCCGCGATAAAAAAATCGGCGACTGCCTTGACGTCGGTAGAACTCATTGCATGCTCCTTTACTTTTAGTGAATTTGTGCCCCAGCTATTCGTGCGCAGAACGTTTAATTTACCATGTCTCGTACCCGATCATAGGGGGTTTTAACGCTTGTCCGATCCAATCCGGAAAAGCATAACCTCGGCGCTGATGCCGCCAATCTGGCGGCTTCGTCCAGGCCCCACCCGCCCCACTGATGGCCCCTTCCCTCCTGGCATAAGCTGCAAGGCGGCGTGCCACACCCGCAGTGATACCGCCAGCCCGCTATGAAGCTTCATGTGTCATCTGCTGCAGCATCTGCTCGAGCGCAGCCTGATTGGGTCCAACGAACGGCTGGGCCTTCGGAACGGATGCCAATGAAGCCAGCAGCTTGTTTGTCATGCTTCCGGGGGCGGGTGGCAGGTGGCTGCTGAGCACCATCTTCGGCTCCATCCTGCGAATGATGTCCAACTCTCTCCCAAGAATGGACTCGTCCGCTTTGTGCAGCCAAGGCGAATCTACTGTGGCCCAGAAGACCTGGCCGTTGCTCAGAGCCTCGTCGGGGAGGTCAGCCGCATTTTCAGGAACCTCTGAGAGGAGCGCCCCAAAGCAGTCGGAACTGAACAGGATCGACGATTTGTCATCGTAGAAACCCGTTGTAGAAGGGTTGTCGAACGCGGGAGGCCTGAACGCCGTGAGCGTGCGGTTGCCTATCTTGATTTTTTCCCCCGAGTTGAGGAGGTAAACCCGAGTCAACGGCAGCGGCGCGACCAGGCTCATAATGCCCACACCGAGAAAGCTTGTGATCAAGCGAATCTTCGGATTCTCAGAGAGCAATTGTTGCAAGCTGCCAATGTGGTCAAAGTCAGTGTGTGTCAGCCAGATCCATTTCAGATCCGCGGGATCAATAACCGACCGCAGCGCTGGCATGAACTCCGCGCTCTCGACCGCAGACCCGGTATCGACCAGAATGGGCTCCGAGCCCTTGATGACAAACGCGTTGATGGGAACAAGTCCGAAGCCTGGAATCGGAAATTTTGATGTGAGCACCTCGATATCGGGTGCGGCCTTGTGGGTGTAGATCAATTCGCCCTCCTTGATGCTTTTCTTGCGATTGTTGGGGTATCCTTTGTTTGTGGTGAACCTTCTTTATTTTGTACAATAGGCCCCGACTGATATCCGGAAGTGTAACAAATCCCCCTGCCGTTACACATAAAAAGTGTGTGGATGAAAATTGAACTGAATGATGCTGAACTGGTGCGGCAAATCGCGTCTGGAAATGACCTCGACGCCGAAGCCGAACTGTTTCGCCGCATGGCGCCGCGAGTCCGGCTCTACGGTTTGCGTCATCTTCGGGAAGAGCACGCCAGCGACGACCTCACGCAGCAGGTGCTGATCACCACCCTTCAGGCCCTGCGGGCGGGCCACCTGAGAGAGCCGGAGAAACTTGCCTCTTTTGTGCTAGGCACGTGCCGCATGATGGTGCTGAACCTGCGACGCGGCGCAGAAAGAAAACAACGCCTGCTCGAGCAGCACCTGGCCGAACTGCCCGTGGCTGTCCAGCCTGCCATCGCACTCGACCACGAGTCGCTCCAGCGCTGCGTGCAGGGCCTGAAAGAGCGGGAACGCACGGTGGTTGTGATGAGTTTTTATAACGAGGAGACAGGCGCAGACGTCGCCAGCTTCCTGGGCATTTCCGAAGCCAACGTGCGGGTGATTCGTCATCGTGCAATTCGGCAGTTGCGCGAATGCATGGGGGTGGCGTTATGAGCAAGGAAAACAGCCCCCCTGCAAGCTGCACAAACCCCATTGAAGCGGCCATCCTGGCCGATTATTGGCTGGCTGCGCTGCCTGCGGCCGAAGAAGAAGCCGTCGAGGAGCACCTTCTCCAGTGCGACGAATGTGGCGGCCGGCTGCGGCAAGTGATCTCACTTGCCGGCGGCCTGCGCAACCTGGCGCGCTCGGGAAGCCTGCAAATGGTCGTGAGCGACGCGTTCCTGAGGCGCGCGGCAAACGAAGGCCTGCGGGTGCGCCAGTACGCTCCACCACGAGGGGGCAGCGTCCAATGTACGGTGACCGCTGAAGACGATATTCTGGTTGGGCGCCTGGCCGCAAACCTGGAGGGGTCACGCCGCGTCGATCTTTCCATCTGCGACGAGCAGGGCGCTGAACAGCTCCGGTTGCGGGACATTCCGGTTAATCCTTCCGCCGGCAATATTATTGTGCAGGAGTCAATCACGTTTGCAAAAGCCGCGCCGACCAGCACAATGATCATGCGCCTGCTCAATGTGGATGAAGGAGGCGGCGAACAACTGCTCGGTGAATTTACCTTCAACCATACACGCTCGTTGCCCGGCCCTGGCGCCTGATAGACCCCGCGATTCCCTCTCTTGTCCTCTTTCTGGCAGCTTCAATACCAGCCGCTCCAATCGAGTTGGCTTGGTCAGTTTAAAAACCACAGGCAACAACAAGTTACAAGATTGGCGTCGGATGCCATGCTGATAGTACTTGCGTGCTATGGCTTTGTCCACCTGCTGGTGTTGAAATGGATTAGAAGATAGAAAGGGCATTAAGCGCCCGGCGAAAGGCCGGCAGAATGTCACGAAAGAGAAACGAGTACGTTATGTATATGCTTGGTCACGAAATGCAGGGGATTTATGAGCTTCTGGCCCTTATCGTTGCTCTCTATTTCCCAGTTTCTTTGCTTGCCTGGCTGGTGATTGACAAGTTTCTTGCTGCCGGTGATGGCGATGGCCGTGTTGTGCAGCACCAGCCGGGCAAGGGGGTTCGTGACCGCATCTTTTCCGGACGGCCGGGGCCGGGCGTTTAAGAAGCCCTGCGGCCGCGGGAACCGAACCTGCAGGGTCGCCGCCCGGCCGCGTTCAAAGTTTCCGTATTTCCTCACCTACATCTTCCTTTGGATTATCTCTTTTCACAAAGGGCTGGCGCGTGCGTCGACGCGATTCGCGGATCATCGACCTCGCAGATCGGGTGGTCCATCTGGCTTCGTCGCGATGACTGCCCATGATGCCTGGCTGTTTCGTTGTCTCATGCGGGAGAGTGTGCTAAAAATAGAACAACCCAGTGTATTTTCATCGTTTTCGTGATTGCAAAAAGGTGAGCATCCCCGGGCTGAGTTTGACACTGGATCATTTTTCAAGCAAGGAGGCGGGTTACGCCAGGCTGTTCAAAATGTGGAGCACCTCTAGCGGACGACGCGGTTTACTGCAGTTCGTGCGGGTCGCCGGTGAGCGCAGGGAGGGCAGCAGGGACTGGAAGCGATCACCGTGGGGCCAAGCTGGGCCTGGAATTGCCGGGGATTGCGTATAACGTGGCAGCGCTCCTCAGTTACATTCTCTGGCCGGCGGCCTGCATTTTCTTCCTTCTTGTTGGACCATATAATCGGAACCGGTTTGTTCGCTTTCATGCTTTTCAGGCGCTCTTTCTGGGACTTGCCGGAATCCTGGTGGCTGTTGCTCTGCAAGTTATGACCTCAATCCTGGCGTTGATTCCGGTCATCGGATGGGTTATCGACGGACTCTTATGGATTGGCTTCGGTATGGCCATCGTGATACTGGTTGTTGTGCTTATGTATAAGGCCTATAACGGCGAGCAGTACGGCGTTGCGTTGATCGGTAACCTGGCGAGGCAGGAATCGGAGAAGATGGCGTAGCGTTCGAGGCCTGGCGCGCTGGCGCTAAAGTGGCGGCAGGATAGACGGTTGTGATACCCTTTCTTATTTTCTCTTGACAATTTGCCCTCAGCAGAGCAATTTAGCAAATTCTACAGAACGACCTGCGCCTCTCTGGTTGTGAGGTACTAAGAGCGTCGATGATTGCAAAATGAAAGTTCGCGTCTGTTTTCATAACCGGTGTTTTGATGGCGCCTGTTCGGCAGCAGTGTTTTCGCGCTTTTACCGCGAGATGGTGGATCCGCATGCAGAATTTATGTATCAGGGGCTCCTCCATCGCGCGGGGCAGCTTTTTGATGAGGACATATTTGACGGGGATGAGAATGTCATTGTCGATTTCAAATATTCAAGTTCGCCCCATATGACCTGGTGGTTCGATCATCACCAAAGCGCGTTTTTGACACCGGCTGATGCGGAACACTTCCAGCGCGACGAGAGCGGGAAGAAGTTCTACGACCCCTCTTTTCGCTCCTGCACGAAATTTATCGCTCACATCGCGGCAACGAAATTCAATTTCTGCGCGCCGGATCTCGAAGAGGTCATCCATTGGGCAGACATTATCGATGGCGCGCAGTATACGGACCCGAAGACAGCGGTCGAAATGCGCGATCCGGCGACGCGGATCACCCTGGTGATTGAAGGCGCGCCGTCAAACGATTTTGTCGCCGGGCTGATTCCTCACCTGCTTTCCATGCCGCTGGCGGAGATTGCCGCGCTGCCGCAAATCCGGCTGGCATTCGAGCGGTTGTACGACCAGCACCTGAAGACGGTTGACATTATTCGGGATCGCGCGGTGCTTCAACAGGGCGTTGTGTTTCTCGACCTTGCTGACCAGGGTTTTGAGGGATTTAATAAGTTCATTCCTTACTATCTTTTTCCCGAATCGGTCTATAACGTGGCCGTCAGCCGGTCCCGCGAGAGGATTAAAATAGCTGTGGGAAGCAATCCATGGAATCCCACGCCGAAGGACGCCAATCTCGCGAGCATCTGCGAAAGGTTTGGAGGTGGCGGCCATGCGAAAGTTGCCGCCATATCGCTTCCGCCCAACGACCTGGAACGAGGACGCGCGATTGCAGGCGAGATCGTTCAGGAACTTCGGTCCACTCTCCAGTAAAATAAGTGGGTGGCAATTTTGCGGCCGCACCTGTTGGAATCAGCAGGTGCAGCAGCCGGAGGGGAAAGTTGCCTGCAATTGGACCCCTTGATGCCGAATCGTGTATTTTCAAACTTGCAGACCAGAATGAGAAATCACTGCAGGGCACGGACCAACTGGAGAGCAACATGGCTGCTGGCAGGAGCCATGGTATGCCTGACTACCTTATCGGCTGCGATTCCCGCCCTGCGAGCTGCTCCGAGCGAGGGTTCGGGTCCGTCAGTCTCGCCTTCCTCAATTGCTGGTGGCGCAGGGACCAAGACCATCCCGTCGGGGACGGAGATCTTTCTCCAGCTCAAGACACCTGTCAGCACCACATCGTCCCATTTCGATGAGGCCGCCGAGGCTGCGACGGAGCGTGCGGTGGAGGTGAATGACCGGGGTGCCATTCCTGTAGGGGCCGTTTTGAGCGGTCGCATCGCACTCCTGATTCCGAGTTCAAGCCCCACCGACCGCGCAAAAATATTACTGAAATTCAACACCTTGAAACTGCCGGGCGAGCCTGCCGTTCCCTTGGATTGTCACGTGAGCGATGTGGACAATGCGCGGGAGAAAGTGCTGGCTGACGGCACCATCCAGGGCGTCCTCGCCAGTGAATTGCCGGTTACTCTGCTGAACTCGGCCATTGCAAAAATGCAGAAAAAAACAGGCGGCTCACAGCAGGGGCAGACCGCCCGTGGAACCTGGTTCGGGAGTCCCGATACCTCCATCAACTACCCCGTGGGCACCGAATTCAGCGTGATGCTGGACAAACCACTTGAAATTTCCGGAGAATTTCAGCCGGAATTTGCCAGGCAGATTCCAGCAACGTTGGAGGAGTCGGTTATGCAGGTGCTGTCGCAGGCTCCGCGGCGAGTGAAGAGCAAGAAAGGCAATGAAGGCGGACCGGTGAATCTCGTTCTAGTGGGCAGCAGGCAGGAAATCATTGCGGCGTTTGGGAGGGCGGGTTGGACGGCAGCCAAAGACCAGGACGCCAACTCGCTATGGCAGACTTTCGAAGCGGTCATCAAGGGCAAAGGTTATGATGCTGCCCCGATGTCCATTCTTTACCTTTATGGGCGTCCGGAAGACATGGCTTTTGAGAAGATGCTGAATACTTTTACGCATCGGCATCACCTCCGTATCTGGAAAGTACCCTCAGCAGCCCCGGATGGACGGCCCATGTGGTTAGTGGTGGCAGACCATGATAATGGTTTTGACATCCGCCCCGGAGTTATTTCGCATTCGGTCGATCCCCTTGTTGACCTGGAGCGCGCCAAAGTGGGCGCGGACCTTGGCATGACGGGGCTGGTAGATGCTGAACAACTGGTGAGCGTTTCGACTCCCGCGCGGTCGGGGTTGACGGCAACCGGCGGAAAATGGGAGAGTGACGGAAGGATTCTGGTGGTTGATATGAAGCCGTAACCCGGATTTCCACAACTCGACTTCAGGGCGGAAAGGCCCTTTTCCCCGATGATAAACATCAATTCATGCCCGCCGGCCAGCGAAACCGGAAGAGTTCCAGACTGCCCGCGGAGCCGCTGTGAGGGCGCACCATGCCACCAAAGCCCCGAACACACCACGGCGATAGTGGCTTGACTCTGAACAACACATTCGGTAGTTTGACGGGCAGCTTAATGGAATGAGTGACTTGTGAAGAAAAAAGCTCTGCGACGATGGATCTGGCTGGGGGTCAGTACGGCTGTTCTGGCACTGATCATTTTTAACCTCCGGCACAATCCCGAATGGCGCCATTTTGACTGGGGCCGGTTATGGGCTTCATTGGTGAGTGCGAAACCGGGGCTCCTGCTGGCATCGCTGGCAGGCGTTTACGTCACCTATCTGATCCGGGCCCTGCGCTGGGGATATTTAATGCACCCCATCAAGAAGGGCTCGTTGTGGGTCCTGCTGGTGGGGCAGTTGCTGGGCTTCAGTTCAATCTACCTGGTGGGACGGCCCGGAGAGTTCGTTCGCCCCGCTTACATCGCCCGCAAGGAGTCGCTCCCCATCTCCTCGATGGTGGCCGTGTGGCTGATGGAGCGGATTTGCGACACGATCTGCCTGGTGGTGCTGTTTTCGGTGGTGCTTTATTTTGCCCCCGTGGAGATGAGCGCCGCCGGGAAGAACGTGCTCTCCGTGATGCACAAAGCCGGCGACGCTATGCTGGTGGTTACCCTCATTCTGGTGGTGGGGTTGGTGGTGTATCGCTTGAAAACCCAGGCGGTGATGGACTGGGCACTGCGGATGGCCCGCTTCCTCCCGCGTAGTTTTCAACGCCACGTCGAGCATTTCCTTCATTCGTTTGCGGAGGGGTTGAAGGTTGTGCGGAGCCTGCCTGACTTTGTGGGCAGCGTAGCGCTGTCCGTGGCCCTTTGGATCACTAACGCCACCGTTTTCTGGCTGACGCTGAGGAGCCTGGGCGGTTCCCTTGGGGATTTCGTCTGGCTTGCTTCCGCGCTGGTGTTGTTCTGTGCTTCATTGGGCCTGGTGGTGCAGTTTCCAGGGATTGGTGGAGGATACCAGGTGGGAATTATTCTGGCCCTCACCGAGATTTTCGGCATAGGAGCGGACGTTTCTACTGGAGCTGCCATCCTGCTTTGGCTTATGATGTCGGTTCCCGTGCTTTTGGTGAGCCTGGGATTGCTCGTTCGCGAAGGCCTTAGTTTCAGGCGGCTTGAAGCCATAACCGAAGAAGAAGAAATGGAGAAGGAGGCCGCCACGAAAGAGGCTGAGTGACCGGGCCCATCCATCTTCGCGCCTTGAGAGAGTGGACCGGCTGACCAGGGTGTAAGCCGCGCCAGATATTGTGTAAGCTATGCGATGCCCTTTTTGCGGTTACATTGAAGACAAGGTTGTTGATTCCCGCGCAGGGAAGGTGGCAGACACCATCCGTCGCCGGCGTGAGTGCATGAAGTGCGGCCGCCGGTTCACCACTTACGAGCGGATTGATGAAATCCCCTATATGGTGGTGAAGAAGGATGGCAGCCGCGAAAAGTTCGACCGCCAGAAGATTCTGGGTGGGCTGCTGAAAGCGTGTGAAAAGCGGCCTGTTCCCATGAGCAAGCTGGAGGACATAGTTGACGAGGCGGAAGCCCACGTGGCCGAATCTCCGGACCGGGAGCGGCCAAGCTCTGAACTGGGAGCGCTGGTGATGAACCGGCTGCGGGCACTGGACAAAGTGGCCTATGTGCGGTTTGCCTCAGTCTACCTGGATTTTAAAGATGTTGGGGAATTTATGGCTGAATTGAAAGACCTTCTGAACGCCAAGACCACCTGACCGCTGGGCGCCCCTCAGGAACGGCTCCAGACAAAGGCGCCGAACTCCCGAAACGTACGAAATCCCATCCGTTCATAAAGTCTGACTGCCCCGCTGTTGAGGGCCGTCACTGTGAGTGACACCTCGGCATACCCCGCCCGAGCCAGCTTGTCGAACGCCGCACGGAGCATGGCGCTGCCCAGACCGAGGCCCTGAAATCCGGAGGCCACAGCAATCTGGGGGATATGCGCGGTCCCGGGCCTCACTGCTGTAAGGCCAAGAATTCCGGCCAGCTTCCGTGTTGAGAGGTGGATAGCGGCAATCGAGGCCTGTTGCAGGTAGTCCCCGCACCCGCGGTGCCGGACAATGCTTTCCACCAGCCGTGTCGTGCCCGTCAAGGAACAATACTGGTCATTGACGGCCGCGTCGATGTGATTTCGATAGACATGGTGCAGCAACTGTGCCGCCTCTCGGTCGTATTTGCGTTCCCAGTGCCCGAAGACGAAGTCGCCCGCCGGAGCCGCCGGCCCTTGCGGCATGAACTGGGATGCAGAGCCACCGGCCCCAGCCGGACTTTCTGCTAAACGAAAAGTCATAAACTGGCGAAGATAAGTTTGGAACGCCCTGGAACGGAAATAAGGGCCGATCTGGTCAAGCCTGAGGTGTGGGAGTTGGGCCTCTATGCGGCGGATATCGCCAAAAGTGCACAGCGCGTCAATGGCTTTACGCAGCAGATCGACTTCGCGGCCAGACCGGGAATCACCCGGTTCGACGAAGAGGCTGCCGATCAACCCTTTGGATCCTTCGCGAAAATAGAGGCAATAGCCACGTGCCAAGTTGTCTTCCAGCAGAGCAAAGCCTGAAAGCCGTTTCTCTTCAAGGTAGGAAGAGATTAGTCCCGAAGAAGGAGCGTAGTCCCAATGGAGGTCTTTCAGCCAGGCCCGTGACTCTGCCTGCAAGAGCGGCTGAAACTGCTGTGCGCGTAATTGCCGGACATCCACAATCCTGGACCCCAAGGCTTCCCTGGTCCTCCTGCAAACCGATGCAACGGTTAGTTCAGTATAGCCCAGATTGTTGCCGATACTGGAGACAAGGTGAGCACACGAACGCCTTCGTGAAGACTGGCTGCCGACGGGGCCGATTAGAGCCCGCTCGATGGCATGAATATGGAGTCTAAACCATCCAAACCGGTTGTTTCCCGCGGGCGCAAGCTGGCCAGGCTGGGCCGCAGTTTTGTCGTGGGAACTCTGATTGTGTTCGCCGCCATTGTGGGGGTGTTGTTCGGCGCTGGAGCTTTCCTGACCTACCGCATTACAACGGCCCATGACAGCCTTGAGAACGTCACTCCCGCCTCCTACCTGCTTTCGAGTTATGAGAACGTGAACTTCAAAGACGCAGAAGGGGCCGAGCACCAGGGGTGGCTGCTGATCGGTCTGAGAGGCGCCCCTGTCATCCTTCTCTGCCACGGATATGATTCCAACCGATCGGCGCTGCTGTCGCTGGGCACGGTCCTGCAGGCCAACCACTATAATGTCTATCTCTTCAATTTCGAAAGTTCCCGTGGCGGCAGTTCCGTTTCCAATCTTGGTGCCCAGGAGGCTTCCGTTCTTTCGGCAGCCATTTCGACGGTCCGGAAACTTCAGGACATTAATCCCCGCCACCTGGGGATATATGGAAACTCGCTTGGCGCCTATGCCGCCGTGGCGGTGACGGAACGGGATTCTGTGGTGGATGCGCTGGCTGTGGACAATGTTTACAACCGGCCGGCGGAGCTGTTTGAAGTCCAGTTGGACAAACTGGTGGGTGGGACGGGGTGGCTCTTCGGGATGATTTCGCGAGCGGAATTTCACATCTTCACGATGGGAACGGCCCACCCGGCACTTCAATCCGGACTTTCCCGGCTGGGCGGAAAGCCCAAGCTCTTTCTCGCCTCTGACGGCGAACCCACACTCGAGAGAGCGACCCGCCAGATCTATCAGGCAGCCCCTTATCCCAAGCGGCTGGTGGTTTTGCCGCACACGCAGGCGGATGTCGTGTCAGGGCCGGAAAGAAAACAATACGAAGACCAAATCCTCAACTTTTTTCTTCACAACCTCCCGCTACGATCTGAATAGACTTAGAATAGCCTTTCCCGGAGGGAGTCCCTGGAACAGCAATACCAGAAGACCGGCTCAGCCGGCCCCGGGACCTGTGGCCGGAAGGACTCCGGCGTTGAGGAAAGGTTTGAAGCAAAATTGCTCATCCCGAAAACCGTTATGGCGCCACCGCATTGAATTCTTCGCCGCCCGAAGCATCCTGGGATTTCTCGGCTGGCTGCCGCAACGGCTGGCCCGAAGCGTGTGTGTGGCGCTGGCGGTGCTGAGCTATGCCTTCTGGCCCCGCCTTCGCCGCGTGGGTATGTTCAACCTGCGAATCGCTTTTCCTGAGTGGAGCGACAAGAAGCGGCGAAAAGTGCTGTTTTCAGAATTCTTCAATCTGGGACGCATGCTGGCGGACTTTGCGCACTTTCCGCAATTGAACCGCGAGAACATCGAGCGGCTGATTATCTATGACGGATTTGAGAATTTTGACGAGGCGCGAAAAAAGGGCAAAGGCATCATCTTCCTCACAGCACATTTCGGGAACTGGGAGTTGGGATCGTTTGCCCATGGCGTTTATGGTTATCCCTGCAACTTTGTGGTGAGGGAAATGGACAACCCGCTAATCGACCAGCTCATCAACCGGTACCGGTGCGCGAGCGGGGGGCAGGCAATTGAAAAGAGGGAATTCGCCCGAAAGGCCCTGCGGGCCTTTGAGCGCAATGAGGCGGTGGGCATCCTGATGGACCAGAATATGCTGGCGGGCGAAGGGACCTTCGTGGATTTTTTCGGCCTGCCGGCTTCAACCACCATTGGGCCGGCTAGAGTTGCGCGGAGGACCGGCGCGCCAGTCATTCTGGGACTGGTAATCTGGGACTCAAAGTTGAAGAAGTACCGGCTGAGGTTTGACCGCATTGACTGGATCAAGTGCCAGGATGCCGAAAACGAAATCGTGACAAATACTGCGAATTTCACGCGGCGGATCGAGGAATTCGTTCGCCGCTACCCGGATCAATGGCTGTGGGTCCATCGGCGGTGGAAAACACGCCCGCCCGGCGAGCCGTCGCTCTATCCATTTTGAAGCAAGGCGGCGGGGCCGTTGCGGGGATAAAACCCGGGAGGCGAAATGAAAATGAGGGAAATAGCGCGCCTGGTGGGCGGCGAAGCCAAGGGCGACGAAGAAAGGGAAATAACCGGCGCTGCCGCTCTGGAAACAGCGGGAGAGCACGACGTGGCCTTTGCCGAAGGGGAGCTTGCATTGCGGCGCGCAATGGACTCCTATGCCGGGTGCATCCTTGTTCCGGAAGGAAGTTCCGTTGAAGGCCGCACCACCATCGCCGCAAAAAATGTGCGATTGGCCTTCATTCGTGCTGCTGAGGTGCTCCACCCACGGCGTGCCGCGCAGCCAGGCATGCATCCAACCGCACTGATTGCTGACGATGCGCGCCTGGGGTCCGGCGTGAGCGTGGGGCCGTATGCCGTGATCGAATCCGGAGCCAGCTTGGGAGCCGGAACCAGCCTGGGCGCCGGCGTTTTTGTGGGTGCCGGAGTCGTGCTGGGCGAGCACTGCGTGCTCTACCCCCGGGTGAGCATATATGCTGGCGTGAAGGTGGGTGACAGGGTGATTCTCCACGCGGGAGTCGTGCTGGGTTCGGACGGATTCGGCTACCTCTTTGCGGAAGGCCGCCACCAGAAGTTTCCGCAACTGGGAGGTCTGGTAATCGAGGATGACGTTGAGATTGGCGCCAACAGTACGGTGGACCGCGGCTCGTTGGGAACCACCCGGATTGGCGAAGGAACCAAAATCGACAACCTCGTGCAGGTGGCCCACAACGTCAAAATCGGACGCCATTCGGTGATTGCAGCTCAGACGGGGATCTCCGGAAGCACGGAAATTGGAGATTACGTTGTGATGGGCGGACAAGTGGGCATCGGCGACCATGCGCGTATTGAAGATGGTGCTGTGATCGGCGGCGGGACTGGAATTCTTCCCGGCAAGACCGTGCGGAAGGGAAGTGTGATGTGGGGAACGCCGGCGCGCCCGCTGAGCGAGTTCAAAAAAATGTATGCGCAGCTCAGCCATCTGCCGGTGCTGGCACAGAAAGTGAAGGAAATCTCTGCAAAACTCCCGGGCCCGAAAAAGTGAGGATTGCCCGCATGGCCCCGATGAGGGTTCTTGCGAAAAGGCGGACACTTTGTACCAACAACACGGGCTTTTAATCCAACAAGGTTCAGGATTTTTGTAACATTAGGCTTGACATCTGAACGTCGTGTTATATTGTTTGGTTTGGTCCTGCAGCCACCGTGTGGCTTTCTGCAAGCGATTGAAGATCCGCAATTTCAGGTTCATCAGACGGTTAATTTGCGGCAGCAGTTGCAACCGATGAGTTGGAAAGAGCATCCATTTTTGATCTGCTGAAGGGTTAAAGTTCGAGGTCTGGACCGAGAGCCGTGCCTAGTTTCCTGAAGCGTCGTTCGTGGCGGAGAGCAACCACCTGGTTGCTGGCGGTGCTGCAAGTGCATCTGCTGGTGGTCCTGGTGCTGCACCACCACGTCGTCCCCGGATCTGCGCTGGAATTCTCCAACGCGCCCACAACCATAGGCCAGGGTGGCCGGCAATCCCTGCCGCCTGGCGCTGAGCAGGGCTATTGTACGGCCTGCCAGATTCTTCGCCACGGTGCCGTGCGGCCTACTCTGGGCAATCCAACGCTGCATTATTCATCAGTTGCAACGCTCCTTTCGCCCCTTTCGGCGACGATTATAGTTTCCTCGCAGCCGTCTCCCTGGTATGGGCGTGCCCCTCCTTTGGCTTAATTTCCTCTCTTAGGTTTTCTTGATCCCAGGTTCGCGAAATCTCTGTTCATTGCGAAATCTGTATCCCGTGTTTTCCCGTGAATGGATTTGTGAAATGAGTAACTTACATGTCTTTTCTAAAACTGGAAGATCACGTGTGTTGATCCTGGTCTCAGCGGTCGTGTTGTTGCTTTCAGGCCCATGGGCCGGGGTTGGTTATTGCCAGCAGCAGGCGTCGGCACCGCCGACCGTCAGGATCGACCTCCAACGCGCCATCCAACTGGCGCTCGATCACAACCACGCGTTGCTGGCCGCCAAAACGCAGGTGACGCAAAGCAAGGCTCAGGAGCTGACAGCTTCCTTAAGGCCTAACCCTGTCCTGACCTGGAACGACTTCTTCCTGCCTGCCTTCACTCCCAGCCAGATGAACGGCGACTATATCACCAATGCCAGCGAGTTTGACGTTCTGTTCTCCTACACGCTCGAGAGGGGACGGAAGCGCAAGTGGCGGGCGCAGAACGCGCGCGACAACACGGCCGTTGTGCGGTCGCAGGTGCAGGACAATGCGCGAGCTCTCACTTTCAGCGTGGCGCAACAGTTCATCAATGTTCTGCTGGCCGAGTCGTCACTCACCTTTGCGCAGCAGAACCTGTCAAGTTTTGAGCAGAGTTTGAAAGTGAGCCAGGAGCGCTATCAGAAGGGTGCCATCAGCGAGGGTGACCTGCTCAAGATCAAGCTCCAGAGGCTGCAATTTCAGGAGGACGTTTCTTCGGCGAAGTTGGCGCGCCAGCAGGCCCTGGATTCTCTGCGCGACTTGCTGGGGTATGAATCCGTGCCCAGGAACTACGATGTTGCCGGAAACCTGGCCTACACGCCCATTCAAGGCAGCGTGGAAGACTTCCAGTCGAAAGCCCTTAACCTGCGTCCGGACCTGCGCGCGGCCAATCAGGCGGTAATTGCCGCCAGGAGCAACTACATGCTGGCCCGTGCCAACGGCAAGCGCGATGTGACGCTGACCTCGGGGTACAGCCATGTCGCGGCTGCCAATGACGCGAGCTTCTCCCTCGGTATGGAGATCCCTCTCTTTAACCGCAACCAGGGCGAGATTGCCCGCACCCACGCGGCCATTACACAGTCCAAGGAAGCGAAGAGCGCCGCCCAGCAGGCCGTGCTGACCGACGTTTCCACCGCATATGACGCCGTGAAGACCGGCGAAGGGATCATTCAACTTTATCAATCGGGCTACCTGAAAGATTCCAGAGAATCTCTGGACATCAGCCGGTATGCCTACCAGCGGGGCGCTGCCAGCCTGCTGGATTTTCTGGACGCTGAGCGCAGCTATCGTTCGATTGAGTTGACGTACCGGCAAACGCTGGCGACTTACATGCTGGCCGTCGAGCAGTTGCATGAGGCGGTCGGCGAGAGGCAAATGCCATGAAATCGAAAATGAAGATGCTGACCGCGGGGAGAATGTCTATTGCGCTTCTGGCGACCATGATCTGTTCTCTCATGATCTTTTCAGCCTGTGGAAGCAAGGATGCCGGGCCGAGTGCCGCCCGGACCACGGCCTACGGTTCTTTCGGAGGCGAACAGGCCGGGCTGTTTACCGTACCCCAGGACCAGATGGGTCACGTGCAGATTGTGACGGTGGAGCAGCAAAGTTTTTCGACGAACCTGCGTCTGCCTGGGTCGGTGGCTTATAACGCTTTCCAGACGACGCCTGTGGTCACGCAGGTGAGCGGACCCGTCACGCAGGTGCTCGTTTATCCGGGCCAGACGGTCCGGCCCGGGCAGCCTTTGCTTTACGTCAGCAGCCCGGAATTCGCACAATTGCGGTCAAGCTATCTCAAGGCCCACGATGCTTACACGCTTGCCGAGGCCAATCTGAAACGCGACCAGGACCTCTACGCCCACCACGCTGTTGCACAGGTTGACCTGTTGCAGGCCCAATCCGCCCGCAACCAGGCCCTGGCGGACCTTCAGGCTTCCGAGCAGGCCTTGCAGGTGATCGGTATCAATGATCCCGTCCACCTGGCGGACGGTCCGGCCAGTTCGAAAATTCCCGTGCTGGCGCCTGTTGGGGGAGAAGTGGTTGACCGGATGGTGCAGCCCGGGCAGGTGATCCAGGCCGGCTCGACACAAGTGTTTACCATCTCGAATATGAGTACCGTTTGGGTGCTGGTGAATGTTTACCAGAACGATCTTTCTTTCGTCCACCTTGGAGACCAGGTGACGGTGAGTACGGATGCCTTTCCAACCCAGTTCCACGGCCGGATCTCCTATATCTCTCCGGCGCTTGATCCAGACACGCGCACGCTGAAAGTCCGGATTGTTACGGGCAATCCACATGGAATGCTCAAGAAGGAAATGTACGTTACGGCCATCGTGCAGTCCGGCAAGACGAAGGCGTTGACCGTTCCCGACGATGCCCTGCTGAGGAACGACGTCAACGAACCATTCGTTTACGTGCTGTCGGGCACCAACCAGTTTTCACGGCGGCTAGTAAGTATCGGCCAAAGCGATAACGGCCAGACACAGATCACCAGCGGCCTCAAGGCGGGGGACAAGGTGGCCGGCAACGGCAGCCTGTTCCTGCAATTTGCCAGATCACTAACGGAATAACGGAGTGTCTTTTCGGCAAGCCGGACTTTCGTGAGCCGGGATTGAAATTATTATGATCCATCGTATCGTTCGTTTTGCCCTGAGTCAGCGGTTTTTTATCATCGTGCTGGTGGGATTCCTGATTGTTGGTGGAGTCCTGTCATTCGAGAAGATGCCCGTTGATGCTTACCCGGACCTTTCACCTCCGCTGGTGGAAGTCATCACCCAGTGGCCTGGACACGCGGCCGAAGAAGTCGAACGGTTGATCACCGTGCCCATCGAAATCCAGATGAATGGCATGCCCAACCTTACAACGGTGCGTTCGATCTCCCTTTACGGCCTTTCAGACGTGATCATGTCATTCCAGTTCGGCACAGATAGTTATTTTTGCCGCGAGCTGGCCTACCAGCGTCTCTCCGGGGTTACCCTGCCCGGCGGCGTCACGCCCGGCCTTGCTCCGCTCTCCAGCCCCAGTGATTTGATTTACCGCTACGTGGTCCAGAGTCCCGACCGTTCGCCCCAGGAACTGAAAACCATTCAGGATTGGATCCTGAATCACGCTTACCGGGCGGTTCCGGGCGTGGCGGACGATTCAGGGTTTGGTGGTACAACCATGCAGTACCAGGTGCTGCTGGACCCGTCGCAGCTTTACAGCTATCACGTTACCGTGCCCCAGGTGCTGCAGGCCCTTTCCGCCAATAATGCCAACACGGGCGGAGGATTTTATTCTCAGGGCGGGCAATTCTACTATGTCCGGGGACTCGGGCTGATTCGCGATACGCAGGACATCAAAAACATCGTTGTGACCAGCCATGATGGCGCGCCTGTCTACGTGCGCGACGTGGGCAAAGTAGAGATCGGCCATGCGCCGCGCCTGGGGGAATTCGGCTTTATGAACAACGACGACGCCGTAGAGGGCGTCATCATGATGCGCACCGGCGAGCAGACCCAGTACGTGCTGCAGCGCGTCGAACAGGAAACCAGGTTTCTCAACACGCAGGTGCTTCCCAAGGACGTGAAGATCCATACCTTTTACGACCGTAGCGGGCTGGTGGACCTGACCACCTCGACGGTGGAGAACAACCTGTTGCGTGGAATGATCCTGGTTCTGATTGTCCTGATGTTTTTCCTGGTGAGCTTGCGCGCGGCTGTCATTACTGCATTGACCATTCCGCTCTGCCTGTTGTTCTCCTTCGTGTTTCTCCATCTGGAGGGCGTGTCCGCCAATCTGCTGTCCATTGGGGCCATAGATTTCGGCATACTCATCGACGGCACCGTGGTGATGATGGAAAACATTTATCGCGAGCTTGGGTTGCGCGCGGGCGAGGATTATGACCTGAAGGAAGCCATTCTGGCTGCGGCGCGCGATGTGGACCGTCCGGTCTTCTATTCGGTCGCCGTGATCATTGCGGGTTATCTGCCCATCTACGCGTTGCAGGGCGCCTCCGGGCGGCTTTTCCATCCCATGGCCGACACCATGTCTTATGCTCTTGTCGGCGCGCTGCTGCTCTCGCTGACCCTGGTCCCGGTGCTGATTTCCTACTGGTTTAAAGCGGGGGTCAAAGAGAGAGTGAACCGACCATATGAGTGGATCAAGCGGATGTATGGCCGGTACCTCGATTGGGCGCTGGATCATCGCGCATTGACAATGGGCGTGGCGCTGGCGATTTTTGGCAGCGTGGTGCTGCTCGTGCCGGTGATCGGCGGTGAGTTTATGCCGCACCTCGATGAAGGCGCCCTCTGGGTGCGGGCGACGATGCCCTACACGATCTCCTGGCAGGAAGCGGCCAAGGTTGCGCCCAAAGTCCGGCGGATATTGATGTCCTATCCGCAGGTGACGGAGGTAGGTTCGGAGCTGGGGCGTCCCGACGATGGCACGGATCCCACGGGATTCTTCAACTGCGAGTTCTACGTTGGCCTGAAACCCTATAGCGACAAATCCTGGGGCTCGGGGCCAATAAGGACCAAGCAGGAACTCATCCAATCCATCAACAGCAGGCTCACCCTTTTCCCGGGCATTATCTTCAACTACACGCAGCCGGCGGAGGACGCGGTGGACGAGGCCCTGACCGGACTGAAGAGCGCGCTGGCCGTGAAAGTTTATGGCCCCGACCTGAAAGTGCTGCAAGATACCGCACTGAAAATCAAGACCAGGCTTGAGCAAGTCCCGGGCTTTGCGGATCTGGTTGTGGTTCGTGAATTGGGCCAGCCCAGCCTGCTGCTCCACATTAACCGCGAGAAGATTGCGCGCTATGGCGTGAATGTGTCGGATGTGGAAGCCGTAATTGGCGCGGCGATTGGCGGGGAGCCCGCGACGCAGGTGATCCAGGGTGAAAAACTGTTCGACTTGATCGTGCGAATGAAGCCCCAGTTCCGGTCGGATCCCCAATCGATCGGAAACCTGCTGGTGGGCACGCCCGGTGGACAGCAGATTCCGCTGAAGGAGCTTGCGGACATCGGCGTCGGCAACGGGGCCTCATTCATTTACCGCGAGAACAATTCGCGCTACGTCGGCATTCAGTACAGCATCGAGGGCCGCGACCTGGCCAGCGGCGTGAAAGCCGGCCAGCAGGCCATCGCGTCTATCGAACGTTCACTGCCGCAGGGTTATACCATCACCTGGGGCGGAGAATACAGCGAATATCTTGCCGCCAAAAAGCAGCTGGACGTTATCGCTCCGCTCACCGTGCTGCTGATTTTCCTGATCCTTTTTGCGCTTTATGGGAACTTCAAGTTCCCGGTGGCGATTGCCATCGGCGTCGTGACGACTGAGCCGGTGGGAGCTCTGCTGGCACTGAAATTGACCCACACGCCTTTCAGTGTTTCCTCAGTCCTCGGCTTACTGGTACTGATGGGTGTCTCCACGGAAATGGCGGTTGTGCTCTATTCCTACATC
Organism: Terriglobia bacterium; assembly: GCA_035691365.1. Taxonomy (GTDB): domain Bacteria; phylum Acidobacteriota; class Terriglobia; order UBA7540; family UBA7540; genus SCRD01. The sequence goes on along the minus strand of DASSJE010000128.1, from coordinate 5,216 downwards.
AACAAATTGCGCCTGGAAGGGAAGGGCATCCGTGAAGCCACCTTCGAGGCCGCGCTGCTCCGACTGCGGCCGATTATGATGACGGCGCTGGTGGCCTGCCTGGGATTGCTGCCGGCAGCGCTTTCACACGGAATCGGTTCCGATACGCAACGTCCGTTTGCGATTGTGATTGTGGGCGGGCTGATTTCTCCGCTGCTGCTGGGCTTCTTTGTGAATCCCATCCTATATAGTCTGGTGGCAAGGGACGGCGATGTTTTGCAGGTCTAGCCGTGCAAGGTATCGCTATCCGGTACTGGTTGCCGGATTCGCAGGGCCGCCGCCTGCGACCCGCGCAAAGGTGAAGGCGCACCCCGAGCGGGCAGGGTGCGCGAGGCCGCCGTTCAAATTGATTTTTGCGCGCTGGCGCGGTTAGAATCAGACGGTATTGGGGAAAGAGCTTTCATAAACGAAAGGAGTTTTGGAGCTTGATTAGAAGCCATTGGAATACACTGAGATCAGGAATAGCATTCCTGGCTGTCCTGCTGCTGGCCTTGATTGCATTGCAGCCCGTCCAGCGGGCTGCCGCGGAAGTATCACCCGCCACCAACCGGAAGATCATTCAATACGTGCGGGAAAGATTCGGGATTCCTGATAATGTGAAGCTGACGGTCGCCTCTTTCCAGAACTCCGAGTACCGTGATTTTTATAAGACCGAAATTTCCGTTGACGATGGAAAGCAGAAGAAATCACAGCCTGCGCTGATTACCAAAGACGGCCAGTATATGGTGTTGGGCGAAGTTCTGGTTGCTTCCGCCACAGAGCAACGAAACGTGGCCGCTAATCGTACCGCAACTGACCAGAAGATCGTCGCCTTTGTGCGGACCAAATTTAAGGTCCCTGCAGACGTTAAGCTATCCGTCGGGCCCTTCCACGCGTCCAAATTTGCCGATTTCTACGAGACCACTATTATTGGCCAGAAGGGCGAGAAGAAGTCTGCGACTCCTGCTTTTCTGACCAAAGACGGGCGCTACACGGTGATTGGCAGCGTCTATAACCTGGGCACCGATCCGCGCAGGGAAGCTGAGCAGACGATCAATCTGAGGGACCAGCCTGCGATTGGGCCGGCCAACGCTCCCGTCACGATTGTGGAATATGCGGACCTGGAATGCCCCACCTGCGCGGAGATGCAGAAGTTTATTGAGGACCAGCTGCTTCCAAAATATGGCAATAAGATCAGGGTCGTGTTCAAGGAGTTCCCTCTTGTCACCATCCACGATTGGGCCCTGCAGGCCGCCATTGCCAACGAATGCGTCTATCAGAGCAACCCGGCGGACTACTTCCGTTATCGCTCCATCGTTTTTGAAAGCCAGGGCATGATCAACGCCGCAAATGTGCGGCAGTTGCTTCTGGACTTTGGCCAGCGTGTCGGCGTGAACCAGTTGAAGCTGTCCGTCTGCCTGGATTCGAAGGCGTCACTGCCCCGGGTCGAGGCCGGCATGGAGGAAGGGCGCAAACTGAGCGTGATGAGCACGCCCACGCTGTTCATCAATGGCACGCCGGTGGTGGGGCTGTCTCCCGATCGAATCTACGCGATGATTGACCAGGACCTTGCGGCCTCCAGGTAGTTCAACAGGAAACGCCGGGCCGTTGTCCCCAGCCCGAATTGTTCACACGTCAGGTTCAACGTAGTCGAAGAGATGTCCTTCCTGCCTCAGCCTGTTGAGCGAAAACTGCAGAATCAGGAAGTAGATCAGGCAGACCACTCCGCCGAAGCCCAGGGCAAAACGTGTTCCGATGGACTGCGCAACCGTGCCGGCCTGAAGGCTGCCAAAAGGCAGCAACCCCGACATCGCCATGTAGTAGATCGCCATTACTCTGCCGCGCAGTTTTGGCGGCGCGGTCATCTGCAGCGTGGTGTTTGCCACAGTCAGCGCGCCCACGATGCTTCCTCCCATGACGGCCAGCAGGAAGAACGCCTCCCAAAATGTTTGAGCGAGCGAGAGGAGAATCAGGGCAATTGAAAAAAGCGTGGCGCTGGTCAGAATCAGACGGCCACGCTGCTCGGGAGTGCCTCTGGCGGCAATGAGCAAGGCCGCGGCAACCGCCCCCAATCCTGCTCCTCCCATCAGATACCCCAGGCCCGAGGCGTCCACGCCAATCATGTTGCGCGCCACAGCCGGCATCAGCACGATGAAGGGCAGCCCCAGCAGACTGAGGAATGCGGGCACGGTGAGCAGCACGATAATGATGCGATGCTCGTTCAGATATCGGAAGCCCTCCATCATCGAACCCCAGAAGCGGGAGCCGGCGTCCTTTTGGGCGGGCGGAATAGTAATGATGAGCAAGGCGATGATCAGCGCCAGAAAGCTGACGGAATTCAGATAGAAGCAGGCGGCCGCTCCCAGCGCCCCCAGCGCCAGCCCCGCCACGGTGGGGCCGATGGCGCGCGACATGTTGAACTGCGCCGAGTTGAGCGCGATGCCGTTCATCAGGTCCTCGCGCGGAATCAGGTCCGGAATCAGCGCCTGGTAGGCGGGATAGTTGAGCGCCGATGCCACGCCGGTAAGGAAACTGATGGCAAGAATTTCCGTGATAGTGATCTGGCGGATCGAGGTGAGAACGGCCAGCAGCAGCGCCAGCAGCATCATCGAGGTCTGGGTGATCAGCATCAGCTTGCGGCGGTTCAGGCGGTCCGCAATGGCGCCGCCGGGCAGCGCAAACACCAGGGACGGGACCTGCGAGAGAAATCCGTTCACTCCCAGCAGGAATGGCGAGTTGGAAATGATCAATATGACCCATCCGAGCGCAATGTATTGCATCCAGGTGCCGATGTTCGAGAGGAAATTTCCCGCCCAGAAAATTGAGAAATCGCGATGATAAAGGGAGCGGAACATCATGAGGCGGCGGGGGGCCTCAGGCGGAGTGTTTGTTTCCTGCTGCAACCGTGAATGATCGAGATCCATCAGGCGCCGGCGAGAGTGTAATCTGAACCATCCGACTCTCTGTCTACTATACATGATCGGCCATGGCGGGGTTGAAGCGAGGCCCATAGCAAAAGGACCCCGCCAGCAACCCTGACCGTATCGGCCGGTTAGACTCACGGCCCATCGTTGCGCGTCATTCCACATTCAGGCTCCGTGTGATGGACTGGCCGTTGACGATGTCATGCACGGTGATGGTCCACTTGCCGGGCGGGTCATTCACAGCGAGTGGAATAGACTTCATGCCTCCGCCTTGCCTGGCAATGATGTTGCCCGAATAATCAATCATGCGCTTCCCCTGAGGGTTGCGGACGTCAATGTGAAAAATACTCGCCTCCACCGGCGACTTCATGGCGTGCGCGCCAATCCTGATGAGCGACCCCCGGCGCGCCTGCTCTGGCATGGAGATTTGCATGGGCGGCAGCGGCGTGCTGCTCGCCACCAGGATCTTTGGATCGTAAGGCCCGACGGTCAGCGTCATCTCTGTGTGCTGGCCCAGCGCCTTGCTCGACAACGCATCGTAGACGTACATGGAATGGGGCAGGCGCAGGTGGACGGTAGTATCCTTTTCAAAGCGCTTGTTGAAATTGAAATCCGGCGGGCCTAATGCATCGCCGCCTATGGGCGGATTGGATTGCAACGTGATAATGCGGACGCCGCCATTGGCAAAGACGTGCGTATCGATGCCCACGACGCTGTGGCCTGCGGCGTCCTCCACGGTGAAGGCAGGATGAATCCCAATCGAGCGAAACAGTTTTTCCATCAGCGCATGCGTCGGACCTTCTTTGCGCTCATTTCGTTGCCCGACGTAGTCCATGATGTTGACGTTCAGCAGGATCGCTTTACCCTGGCCGTAGCTGTGGACGTTGACCGGGTCGGCATTTGGCCCCGGGAACAAGTCTGCGAGCGAGGACTGCGGAAATTTCCTGCTGTGCTCGTCATAGGTTCCGGGCATGCCATCAGTGATAATGACGCCGCCCTGGGCGACGTATTCCCGAATCGCCCTGGCTTCCGCCTGCGAAAGCGAACTCGAATCCGGAAGGATCAGCACGGGGTACCCGCGTTTGAGCAGCGCGCCTTCCGGAATCTGCCGGTAGGAGACGAAGTTATATTGCAACCCTTCATCCTCGATCAGCTCGCACCATGAAACGCGAAGCCTCGTGAACAGGTTGTGCTTCCGCGAATATCCCGCCGGGTGCTGCATCCAGGCGGCGCCTTCGGGGCGGCGTTGCAGCATCCATGACGTGCGCATGCTGGGCTGGGAGTAATGAATGGCAATCCGGTTGTTCACAAGATGGCTATTGATGATGAGCGCGCCGTAGCCGTCGCGAAGCTGGTGATAATATTCTCCAGCTTCTTTCCCGACTTCGCTGGGCTGTCCGCCGGGCTCGACATAAGGGGCCTCGGCGCCCTGCGGGTTTTTTCCTTCGCGCTGGTCATCAAAGCCCTGGTCCCAGATGATCAGCCCGCGATTGCCGTGCAGCAGCTCATACCAGACACGATGCCTCTCCCACGGGCCGGAGCGGAAGCGCGTGGTGACGATGGGGATGGTGGGATCGAACGAATGGACCACGTCGACACTGTGCCCGATGTCGTAAGGCTCGATGGCGGTGATCGCCTTCGTGATGAGCGTGTAATCGTAGCCGCCCCAGCCCGGCATCTGGCCGCCCGTAATGGCCACATACGCGCTGGGGTCGCCCTGGCGGATCGCATCGGCCCCCAGCTTCAACGCGTCAGCGTAGGAAATGTCCATCCATTCCTTGAAGTCCGCCCAGGCGGAAAAATTGTCGCCAGGCTTTTTCATGGCCTCATTCGTGGTGGGCGGGGTCACGAGGTCCCAGTCAGTAAAATGCGTGCCCCACTCCGCATTCAGCGCGCCCAGGCTGCCGTACTCTTTCTGGAGCCAGCGGCGCATCGGCGCGAGCGAAATGTCCGAAAAATCGAAATCCCACTGCGTGGCCAGCTCGGAGATGCCCGTCTCATCCGCAAGGCAATAGAAGTAAGGGCGGTAGGGCGCATCCCGTTCTCCTGCAGCCACCCCGAGGTCATGGACTTTCTTTCGCCAGTAAGGATCCCAGAAACTTGGGTGGCGCTTGAAGGCTTCAAGGCTTGCGGGATTTTCCTGATAGAGTTGTTTGGCCTGCATTAGAGACCAGTTTTTGGGGCGGTCCACGCGCCAGTAATGATACGCGGCATAGTAGGGGCTGGCGAGGCCGTCCGCGTACCAGCGCATGTTGTGCTCGACAAAATCTTCGG
>DASSJE010000127.1:0-5227 GCA_035691365.1 Terriglobia bacterium | reverse complement strand
CCGCCACGGATGGTTAGCCGCTGGCCGAAGCGGGTTGACTGGCGGTAAAGAAAATCGTAGGGGGCCGTGGCCCCGGTGATTCCAGTGGGGACCTGATTGCCAAAACTGTCACGCGACGGCCCCGGAGGGCTATCAGCCGGGTCAGAAGTGAAGGAAAAGTACGAATTCGTTGCCGGAAAGAGATTCAACCCGACTGTGGTCCCGTACGTATACATCCGAAGATCTTCGTTCGCCAGCCCGATCCGGCCGTTCGCCTGGCTGGGCGGCCCGATTTCACGCGTATAGGCCGCTGTTGTCGTCAGTGTCACTCGCGTTTCGGAAAGCACCCGGTTGCGCAGAGATGCCACCTGCGCATCTCCGGGGTTGAGGTTTTCCGCCTGCTTCAGAAGACTTAGGGTCCTGCCACGGTGATGCTGGGCGTGTTCGATGCTGGCCAGCAGAAAGACTGATGTAAAGTCTTCCGGATTCTTCGCCACAGCCTCGCTCGCCGCAGCATGGGCCTGGGAAAGGTGCCCCTGGTAGAAACAGATGCGAGCCTCGCCCAGCAAAGCCTGCGGGTCCTGAGGATTCCTATTCAGGAGGTACTTATAATCCTCCAGGGCTTCGCTGTATTGCGCTTGATACGTGTTCAGGCGCGCCAGTTCCAGCCGGGCGTCCCGGTTCGCGGGGTCGATGGCCAACAACGAGCTCAGATTTTTCCTCGCCCCACCGAAATCCTTCAGTTGCATTTCCATCTGCGCGACCGCAAGCAGATAACTGGTATTTGAGGGGTCCTTGTTCAGTAAAAGGGCGTAAACGTCTAATGCACTCCTTGGCTGTCCGGACCATACATAGACGCGCGCCAGGCTGGCCTGCGCACTGGAATTTTCCGGATCCCGCTGCAATGTATGGCGATAAAGGCTGATGGATTCGGGGTATTTGTGGTCAAGGCTGAGCAGGCGTGCCAGTTCGAGCTTCGAATCGCTGTCGTCGGGATATACTTCGAGAACTTGCCGGTAATCACGAATGGCAGCTTGCCGATCGTTCAACTGCGACTCCTGGTAGGCCAGGCCCTTCATCGCCTGGCGGTCTTTCGGGTCGCTTTCGTGCCGCTTCCTGTAAAAGTCGATCCACGCTTGGGGCAAGGCATCGGCCGCAGGCCGTAAGGCTTCCCAGCGAGCGGCCTCTGCCGCCCGGGCGATTTCTTTGAGGGCTTGGGAATTTTGCCGGTCGGCCGGGTCCATTTTCTCCAGCGCCTCAAAAATGGCCTGCGACCCGGTAAAGTCTCCCTTCCAGTACAACACGTAAGCCTTGCCCTGCAGGGCCCCGTAATTGCCAGGCTCCTTTTCAAGCACCTGGTTGAAGCGTGCGAGCGCCTCATCGTACTTGCCTGTGGCCGCCAGCGACTGGCCCAGCCCGTTTTGCGCGCTGGCGTTCTCTGGGTCTGTTTGAACCAGTTGCCGAAAAATCTGAAGGGATTCCGGGAAGTTCTGGGCGAGGCGCAACGTATCGCCCAATTCATAAAGTGTGCCTTTGGACCCCGGATGGGCGTCGAGGTACTCGCGGTAATAAGAAATTGCCTGCGAATATTTTCCGCAAGCCCGCAGCGAACGGGCCAGGGCAAGCTGAACATCCGGGGCTCCTTTCAAAGCATCCATCGCCTTGCCGCCCGGACCGGCGCTCTGGCTGCAATTCCCATTGCCTGCGCTCAAGGAGGTCAAAGTCTTCAGGGCCTCTGTGTCATTCGGGTCCTTCAATGTCTGCTGCCGATAGTAGTCCGTCAACTCTGATATGTTGCCGTTCTTTTCGGCTGGGGCGAATGCTTGTGACTCGATCCCACGCTGGGCTTCATTAAGACCGTGAGTGACTTCCTGGTCGTGCGGATAAAGGCGGTGAAGGCGCATAAAAAGTTCATGGGCGTCACGGTACCGTTTCTGCCACAGCAGCACAAACGCCTTCCCGGACAGAGCCTCACTGTTCTCCGGCTCAAACTGCAGGACCCGGTTGTAGAGTTCGATGCTGGTGTCGGACTGCCCCTGCCAGGACTCGATTCGGGCCAATCCCACCAGTGCCGGAATAAAATTGGGACTCGATGAAAGGGCAATCTGATACTGGCGGGCCGCGGCGGTGTAATTCTTGTCCAGTCCCTCCAGCCGTCCCAGCTGGCAGCGAGCCAGCAGGTCGCCGGGTTCCTTTTGCAGATAGGCCAGAAAGGCTTTGCGGGCGCTGGCATAGTCTCCCTGGGCAAACTGCGTGTGGGCCCGATCGAAGATCTCGAGCGCGGAAAGTTTTGGGGATTTTCCGCCACCTTGCGCTTGCCCCGCCATCACCAGTCCTGTGCTGCAGCAAGAGAGCGCCAGGAGCAACCCCATCCACAGCCATTTCCTCCAGTGGCCTGGCGGCCCGCAACTGCCAGTAAAGGCAGGTGTCGCGTATAGCGAACGTTTCCAGTTGAAATCCCTCATAACCATTCCTCAATTGATAAAAGCAACTCGGCCTGACGCTATGCTATTCGCTCCCGGCCCTCAGAAGGGCCAGCAGGAAAGATATGCCAGTTCGAATCCTGAAATGTGCCATTCGAGGAACCTACCGCGTAACCCCAACGTGGGTTACCTTTTCCCAGCGCCAGGACCCGGTCAGAAACCGCACCACTCCTTCAAACCGGAAATAAAGCACGAGTTGGCGATAGCCGAGGTTTTCAATGAAGGCGAACCAGAGCAGCCGGGCAAGATCGCGATACGCCGGGTAACGGCGATAGGTCAACTCTTCGAGGAGGACCGCGCCAATGGAGAGCAATCCGCCGTAGGCAAGGCTGAGAAGGACAAAAAGCAAATAAAGCATGGCCGGGACCATACCGAAAATAATTGCCAGCGGGACCATAAAATAGCCCAGAAACTCCACCACCGCTCCCAGGGCTTCTACATAAAGGTGGAAAGGAATGCTGAAGGTCCCCACCATCCCGTACTTCCGGTTGAACAGCATCTCCGAATGTTTCCATAAAGTCTGGCACAAACCGAGTTGCCACCGCCGACGCTGCTTGCCCAGCATTTTCAGCGAGGTGGGACATTCCGTCCAGCACACCGGGTCGGATGTAAATGACATTCGGATGCGACGCTTGTTCCCGGCGGCCCAGTGGTGCAATTGCACAATCAGGTCCATATCCTCGGTTACCGTGTCATGGGCGAACCCGCCTGCTTCGATCACAGTTTCACGGTGAAAGATCGCAAACGCACCCGAAACGACCAGGGTTCCGCCCAGAAGGTCCCACCCTGTTCTCCCAAACAGGAAACTACGCAGGTACTCCACCACCTGGAAGCGTTCCAGCGCCGACCGGGGCAGGGCGACGCTCGCTACGCGGCCATCACGAATCTGGCAGCCGTTCATCACGCGGACGATCCCGCCGCTGGCAACGGTGTTGGCCGGCGAATGAATCACGGGGCGCATCAGCCGCAGCAGGGCATCCCGCTCCAGGATCGAGTCCGAATCCAGCGTGCAGAAGTACGGGGTGCGGCACACGTTGATGCCGGCGTTCAATGCGTCCGGCTTGCCGCCGTTTTCCTTGCTGATCACCAGAAGATTGGGCATCTCGGGGTTCATATAGAAGCCGCGCACGTCCAGGGTGGAAATATGCGGCCGGTAGATCAGGTCCATCTTCATCAAGTGAAAATGATCGATCAGCCGGGTGAGCGTCCCATCCGTTGAGCCATCGTCAACCACTACAACCTCAAGCTCCGGGTAGTCGGTCTGCAGGCTGGAGGCTGTCGTTTCCAGAATGATCCGCTCCTCGTTCCACGCCGGGATCACAATGGTCACCGGAGGCGTCACCGGCGATTCGCGGATCTCACCCAGGTCCTGATAGGCGAGCCGGCGGTTGTAAAGCCAGACGGTGGCCAGCGACAGGACCATCAGCAAGGTGTAGACGCCGTTTCCAACAAAGAAGTAGGAAACGATGAGCAGATTGAATATATCCATCCCGTGGATGAAGATCTGTCGCCACAATTCCATGAGACTACCCTTCTCCATGCCGTGAAGTCGTGGCCAGGGCCTCCTGCGCGAGAGACCGGACACCAAAATCGGGTTCCTTCACTGCCAGCCGTTCAACCCATTGTTGAATCTGTGGGTCGGGGGAGGTTCCAAACTGCCGGAGAAAGCTCTTGCGCAGCTTTCCGTTCCCTTCCCCCTCTTCCAGCACTGAAATCATGTAACTGGTCTTTCCCATTTCGACCATGTTGCGCAGCACGGCTGTTTCCCGGCCGTTGCCCGTTTCAAAGCCGCTCGTCATCAATTCCGGGACCAGTCCCGCGCGCTGGAACTCATCGGCTACCTGCTCGCGGCTGTAGCGGTCCCGAGTGGCAAGAAAGTGCGAGGTCAGCAGTTCCAGGCCCGGACGTCCAAAACCCCGCAGGGCCCGCACCGCTGCTTCACGAACCCTCCAGTGAGGGTCAGTGAGGACCCTGGCAATCCGGTCGCCCGCCGAAAGGAACCTGTGCCTGCCCAGGGACCTTACCGCATGGAGCCTGACGAACCATGCGGAATCCTCAAGCAAGGTAAACAGCGTGGAAGCAGCGCGCGGGTCAGCAAGACAGGCAATGACCGCGGCGGCACGGGCGCGCACATCTGGATTGCCGTCAAAGGGCAGATCTGACAGCAATATTCCGGCAGTTTCATCGTCGAAATTCGTCTTGTCCAGTCGAAAATCAGCCTGGCCTGCTGCTTCTCTTTCAATCATTTCTCTGATAATGTCCGTGGCCAGAAACCGGATTCTGGGGTGCGGGTTCCGGAGTGAGGACCGCAGCCCCCTTGCATTATCAAGAGAGAAATTCACCAGGGCCGTTTTCACCGCCCGCACGGAAAGGCTGGGCGCGGGTTCCAGGACCGCCTTGTGAAGCTGTTCCACCAGCGGCAGGAAGCTCCCGGGGTGGTGGATTGCCGCAAGCGCGCGGACGGCCACCATCTGGATATCCGGGTTCGGGTCGTCGAGAGCTTTAACCAGCAGTGGCCAGCTCGGTTCATGGCGGATCAGGCCCAGGTTTTCAGCGCTCTTGGAGCGAATCAGAAAACGGAGGACCTTCACTCTCCTCAGCAGACCCTGAGGGTTGATCAGCGCCTCCCGCAAAGAGGCTTGGTCAATCTGCCCCATCAGTCGCTGCTGCCAGATCTTGACCAATCCAAGATCTTCGCAAAGCCGCCTCGTGAGAGATACCTCCTCAGGCGCGGGCCTCTTTTCAAGGCAGAGCCGCTCCAGCAT
>DASSJE010000126.1:0-3893 GCA_035691365.1 Terriglobia bacterium | reverse complement strand
TCGAGACGGCGCGGATCAACGCGCACCGCGTGCACGTAGTCATCGCTGGAGATTCCGCTTACCAGAGACGTCCAGGTCTTGCCGAAGTCGGTGGTCTTGAAGATGTAAGGGGCAAAATCGTCCATCTTGTGGCGTTCGACTACCATGTAGGCGGTGCCGCCATCGCGCGGCGAAGCTTCTAGCATGCTCACCGTGCCCCACTCCGGCATCGTTTTGGGGGTGACGTTCTCCCAGTGCTGCCCGCCATCGCGGGTCAGGTGAACCAAACCGTCATCGCTGCCCGCCCAGATCAGGCCCTTCTGCACCGGCGATTCCACCACGGAAAATATGGTGTCGTACACTTCCACGCCGGTGTTGTCCTTGGTGATAGGCCCGCCGGAGGATTGCTGCTTGCTCTTGTCGTTGCGGGTGAGGTCGGGGCTGATGACGGTCCAGTTCATGCCACCGTTCGTGGTCTTAAACAGCACCTCGCCGGCGAAATACATGGTGTGCGGGTCGTGGGGCGAAAACACAATGGGCTCGGTCCACTGGAAACGGTGCTTCAGGTCGGCCGCGCCCCAGCCGATGGGATTCACTGGCCACGGATTCATGTTCTGCAACTCGCCGGTGCGGTGGTCGTAACGCGTGATCTCTCCGCCATAGGAACCGGCATAGACGATCTGCGGGTCGGTGGGATCGGGTGCGATGTAGCCGCTTTCGCCGCCGCCCACGTCGTACCAGTCGGGCCGGTCAATAGCGCCATCAGGACTGGCGCTGGCAATGCCAACCGTGCTGTTGTCCTGCTGCGCGCCATAGATGTAGTAGGGGAAACGGCTATCTGTGGTGACGTGATAGAACTGCGCCGTGGGCTGGTTGTACTCGGTGCTCCATGCCTTGCCGCCGTCCACAGAAATGGTGGCGCCGCCATCGTTGCCGTTGATAAGGCGCTCGGGATTGCCGGGGTCAATCCACAGACCGTGGTTATCGCCATGGGGCGCGGGAATCCGGGCAAAGGTCTTGCCGCCATCATGAGAGCGGTAAACGCCGGTGTTGAGGATGTAGACGGTGTCTTCCGATTTGGGGTCGGCAAAAATGTGCGAGTAGTACCAGGCGCGCTGGCGGAAGCGGTGATCGTCGGTCATCAGTTGCCAGGTGTCGCCGCCGTCGTCGGAGCGGTAGATGCCGCCTTTCTTGGCTTCGATGATGGCCCACACGCGGTTGGGATTAGAGCCGGCAACGGTTACGCCGATACGGCCCAGCGGCCCATCGGGCAGGCCGTGGCCGGTCAACTCTTTCCAGGTATTGCCGCCGTCGCTGGAACGGTAGAGCCCGCTGCCTGGGCCTCCGGAATCGAGGCTCCAGGGTGTGCGCTGCGTCTGCCACAGCGCGGCAAAAAGCAGATTGGGATTGCTGGGAGCAAAAGTCACGTCAATGCCGCCGCTCTTGGCGTCTTTGTAGAGCACCTTTTGCCAGGTTTTGCCGCCATCGAGCGTGCGAAAAATGCCACGCTCTTCGTTGTCGGCAAAGGGGTGGCCGAGGGCGGCCACAAAAGCCCGGTCCGGATTCTTCGGGTCAACAATGATGCGGCCGATGGTGTGAGTGTCGGTCAGCCCAGCCGCCTTCCACGTCTTGCCGGCGTCAATGGATTTGTACACGCCGTTGCCGCCAACAATGTTGCCGCGGATGCACGCCTCGCCGGTGCCGACATAAATCACGTTCGGATTGGATTCGGAAACGGCAAGGGCGCCAATGGAAGGCGACATGTCCTTCTCCTTGTCGGTGAGCGGAGTCCAGTTCAGACCGCCATCCGTCGTTTTCCACACTCCGCCCGCCACCGCGCCGAAGTAAAAGGTGTTGGGTTCGCCCACCACGCCGGAAACGGCCACTACGCGCCCGCCGCGGAAGGGACCTATGAGGCGGTACTGCAGCGCCTTCCATGGTCCTTTGACCTCGCCCTCTGCCTGCTGGGCGGCGGCCGCGGCCGGGGTGCCCGAGGTTGCAGCCTGCTTCTCCTGCCGGGCGCGGCGCGACTGTTTGGCGCCCGGTTCGGAGGGCTGACTCGCCTGCTGCTTCTGAGCAACGGCCATGGTAAGCAGAGTGGTAAGGAGCAGGATGAGCGTAGTGAGTCGCAAAGCGATATACCTCCCCAAGGGGTCTGAAAGAACGGGAAATCCTATGCCTTCGGCGTCAGGAATGCAAAATGCCGCATTGACAAACGCCTCATTATGAGGAGCTTGGAGGCCATTTCCCGAATGTGAAACAAAGAAAAAATACGGTCGTATTGCACCAATTTTCGTGCTATGGTAAGCGGCTGCTTACCTTGGGATGGTGCTGCGGCTATGGGTACTGGTTTCCGCTTTTGCTTCCTCCTGATCCTTACATTTCTGCTGTCCACGGCCGGCTGGAGCCAGTCTAAACCTTCCGACTCTACGGCCGGGAAAGCACTGACGAGTACTGACGTCACCCAACAAGCCGTCATTGTTGAGCAGCTTGTCCATCACCTGTCCTTTGAAAGCGACGGCACCGGTACACACGAGGTCAGCGAGCGCATTCGCGTGCAATCCGAGGCCGGAGTCCAGGCTCTGGCGGTGCTTTCCTTCGCTTACACCACCGGTAACCAGAGCCTTGACGTTGATTACGTGCGAGTGCGGAAACCCGATGGCACGGTTATCACAACCCCGGCTTACAACATCCAGGATATGCCTGCCGACGTTACACGTGCGGCGCCCATGTACAGCGACATTCACGAGAAGCACGTAGCAGTAAAGGGGTTGGGAGTAGGCGACGAACTGGAATATCTGCTGCGATACAACACTTTGAAGCCGGAAGTTCCGGGACAGTTCTGGTTTGAATTCAGCTTCCTCAAAAATGCCGTGGCGAAAGAGGAAGAACTGCAGATCAGAGTGACGCCCGACAAATATGTAAAGGTCAGCAGCCCCGATTTAAAGCCAGAAATCACGGAAACAGGCAGGGCACGAATCTATACCTGGAAAACGTCCAATCTGCAGGTGGAAGACAACAGCGAACGGGCGAACAAGACAGAATTACCGAAGCCCACCGTGCAGGTGACCACGTTTCGTAGCTGGGAGGAAGTAGGCCGTTGGTACAGCCAGCTTCAGTCTCCGCAGGCGGCAGTCACACCTGCCATCCGCGCCAAAGCTGAAGAGCTGACCAAGGGGCTAACGACGAACGAAGCCAAGATCCGCGCCCTGTACAGCTACGTTGCCACCCAGTTTCACTACATCTCGTTGTCCTTTGGAATCGGGCGCTACCAGCCCCACACTGCGGAAGAGGTGCTGGGAAACGAATACGGCGATTGCAAAGACAAGCACACGCTCCTGCAGGCTCTGCTGAAGGCTGCCGGGTATGACGCATACCCGGCGCTGATCAACAGCACGCGCAAGCTGGATCCGGATGTCCCCTCGCCGGCGCAGTTTGACCACGTAATCACGGCGGTACTGGAGGGCGATACGCTGCTGTGGCTGGACACGACCACGGAAATAGCTCCCGTCGGGATGCTGATGGCCAGCTTACGGAACAAGCAGGCATTGCTGGTGACTTCGGGCAGGCCGGCAACGCTGGCCATGACCCCCGCCAATCCTCCTTTTCCCACCGACGACATCTTTGCGGTAGATGCCAAGCTGTCGGCTGACGGCACGCTGACTGGCCACATCCAGCACACCTCCCGCGGCGATTTGGAACTGCTCTACCGCCTCGCTTTTCGTAAGGTGCCGGCTGCGGAATGGAAAGAACTGGTCCAGAGGATCTCTTATGCCTCTGGCTTTGGAGGAGAGGTGAGCGCGGTCACAGCTTCTGTTCCCGAGGACACATCCAAGCCGTTTCAGTACGGCTACGACTACACGCGCAAGGATTACAGCGACTCGAAAGACGGACGGATTACCCCGCCTATGCCG
>DASSJE010000125.1:0-3035 GCA_035691365.1 Terriglobia bacterium | reverse complement strand
TCGAGACGGCGCGGATCAACGCGCACCGCGTGCACGTAGTCATCGCTGGAGATTCCGCTTACCAGAGACGTCCAGGTCTTGCCGAAGTCGGTGGTCTTGAAGATGTAAGGGGCAAAATCGTCCATCTTGTGGCGTTCGACTGCCATGTAGGCGGTGCCGGCATCGCGCGGCGAAGCTTCGATCATGCTCACCGTGCCCCACTCCGGCATCGCTTTAGGGGTGACGTTCTCCCAGTGCTGCCCGCCGTCGCGGGTCAGGTGAACCAAACCGTCATCGCTGCCCGCCCAGATCAGATCCTTCTGCACCGGCGATTCCACCACGGAAAAAATGGTGTCGTACACCTCCACGCCGGTGTTGTCCTTGGTGATAGGCCCGCCGGAAGATTGCTGCTTGCTCTTGTCGTTGCGGGTGAGATCGGGGCTGATGATGTTCCAACTCATGCCACCGTTCGTGGTCTTAAACAGCACCTCGCCGGCGAAATACATCGTGTGTGGGTCGTGGGGCGAAAACACAATGGGCTCGGTCCACTGGAAACGGTGCTTCAGGTCGGCCGCGCCCCAGCCGATGGGATTCACCGGCCACGGATTCATGTTCTGCAACTCGCCGGTGCGATGGTCGTAACGCGTGATCTCCCCGCCATAGGAACCGGCATAGACGATCTGCGGGTCGGTGGGATCCGGTGCTATGTAGCCGCTTTCGCCGCCGCCCACGTCATACCAGTCGGGCCGGTCAATGGCGCCATCAGGACTGGCGCTGGCGATACCCACCGTGCTGTTGTCCTGCTGCGCGCCGTAGATGTAGTAGGGGAAGCGGCTATCGGTGGTGACGTGATAGAACTGCGCAGTGGGCTGGTTGTATTCGGTGCTCCAGGTTTTGCCGCCATCCACGGAAATGGTGGCGCCGCCATCGTTGCCGTTGATGAGGCGCTCGGGATTGCTGGGGTCAATCCACAGACCGTGGTTATCCCCGTGGGGGGCGGGAATCCGGGCAAAAGTCTTGGCGCCATCATGAGAGCGGTAAACGCCGGTGTTGAGGATGTAGACAGTGTCTTCCGATTTGGGGTCGGCAAAAATGTGCGAGTAGTACCAGGCACGCTGGCGGAAGCGGTGATCGTCGGTCATCAGTTGCCAGGTGTCGCCGCCGTCGTCGGAGCGGTAGATGCCGCCCTTCTTGGCTTCGATGATGGCCCACACGCGGTTGGGATTAGAGCCGGAAACGGTGACTCCGATTCGGCCCAGCGGGCCATCGGGCAGGCCGTGGCCGGTCAACTCTTTCCAGGTATTGCCGCCGTCGCTGGAACGGTAGAGCCCGCTCCCTGGACCTCCGGAATCGAGGCTCCAGGGCGTACGCTGCGTCTGCCACAGCGCAGCAAAAAGCAGACTGGGATTGCTGGGAGCAAAAGTCACGTCACTGCCGCCGCTCTTGGCGTCTTTGTAGAGCACCTTCTGCCAGGTTTTGCCGCCATCGAGCGTGCGGAAAATGCCACGCTCTTCGTTGTCGGCAAAGGGGTGGCCGAGGGCGGCCACAAAAGCACGGTCCGGATTTTTCGGATCAACAATGATGCGGCCTATGGCGTGAGTGTCGGTCAGCCCAGCCGCCTTCCACGTTTTGCCGGCGTCAATGGATTTGTACACGCCGTTGCCGCCAACAATGTTACCGCGGATGCACGCCTCGCCGGTGCCGGCATAAATCACGTTCGGATTGGATTCGGAAATGGCAAGGGCGCCAATGGAAGGCGACATGTCCTTCTCCTTGTCGGTTAGCGGAGTCCAGTTCAGACCGCCATCCGTCGTTTTCCACACTCCGCCCGCCACCGCGCCGAAGTAAAAAGTGTTGGGTTCGCCCACCACGCCGGAAACGGCCACTACGCGCCCGCCGCGGAAGGGACCTATGAGGCGGTACTGCAGCGCCTTCCATGGTCCTTTGGCCTCGCCCTCTGCCTGCTGGGCGGCGCCCGCGGCCGGCGTCCCAGAGGTTGCAGCCTGCTTCTCCTGCCGGGCGCGGCGCGACTTTTTGGCGCCCGGTTCGGAGGGCTGACTCGCCTGCTGCTTCTGAGCAACG
Organism: Terriglobia bacterium; assembly: GCA_035691365.1. Taxonomy (GTDB): domain Bacteria; phylum Acidobacteriota; class Terriglobia; order UBA7540; family UBA7540; genus SCRD01. The sequence goes on along the minus strand of DASSJE010000125.1, from coordinate 974 downwards.
GCCATGGTAAGCAGAGTCATTAGGATCAGGATGAGCGTAGTGAGTCGCAAAGCGATATACCTCCGGGAGCGGGGTGAAATGAACGGGAAATCCTAAGCTTTCGAAGCGAGGAATGCAAAGGAAGCCCTTCACGCACATAGTCGCCCGAACGAGCATCGGCGCGGCTCAGCGCGGTGAGCGTGTTTGTGGTACTACTATCAACTCCGACCTGGAATGACGAACCAACTCGAGACCATTGAACACCGCGGCTGGGGCAAGGTGGCGCGGCTTACAAACGGCACGGTAGAACTGCTGGTGCTCACCCAGGTAGGGCCGCGGGTTCTCTTCTACGGATTTGCCGGCAGCGAAAACCAACTGCACGAGTTCGAGGAACAGGTTGGGCTGACCGGTGATGGCCAATACCACAGTTATGCCGGACACCGCCTGTGGGTATCGCCGGAAGTGGAACGCACGTACTATCCCGACAATTCTTCTGTGCAGGTCATGCAGGTAAAGGAAGGCGTCAGGTTTATCGCTCCAGCGGAGAACGCGCCTCCAGGAACCGGGCTGCAGAAGGGGGTGGAGGTGCAGCTAGCCGACGAAGGCACGCACGTGACGCTCGTGCATCGGGTCACGAATCAGGGGGACGCCCCCACCGAGATGGCGCCCTGGGCGCTGACGGTCATGGAGGCCGGTGGCCGCGCTATTTTGCCGCTTCCGCCCCGACAGCCCATGAGCAAACAACACTTGCTTCCGGAAGGAGTAATCGGCCTGTGGTCTTATACCGACTTGGCAGACACGCGCTGGAAGTTTGGGACCCAATATGTGCAGCTCACTACAGAAGCAGCGCCCGGCGCCAGATTCCGGGAGCAGATGCTCGGGCTCTACAATCCCTCTGGCTGGGCGGCATATTTCCGTAATGGCCACCTGTTTGTTAAACGGGCTGCGGTTGAGCGCGAGGGGACGTATCCGGACTTCGGTTGCAACTTCGAGAC
>DASSJE010000124.1:0-5984 GCA_035691365.1 Terriglobia bacterium | reverse complement strand
GCCGATTACGTTGAAGGTCCTCCCAAAGAACGGTCCGATTCCGCTGACCGTTTCCGGGCTTGCATCGCAGTTGCAGAAGGCGCTGAACTCCGCGCTCAGTGTGCAGATGCCGGGCGCTTCCGCGCAATGCTCTGTGTCTGGAATCGGCGCTGGCCAGGCCATCAGGATCAATGTCACTCTGCCTCAGGTCCCCGACGCCGTGATTGCCATCGATTCGCCGCCAACAACCAGCGGCCTGACGGACGCCGCCACCCCCCTGGGTCTCAAAGCGGGCAGCGGGAATGTGGCGCATTATTCACTCGGCACGGGTCACGTCTGGGCGCAGCAAACTAGTTCAACGCCCGGGTCTGACGGAACGGGCCTGCCCGGCACTGGCGGTCTGATAGGCGATCCAGCGGCCTTCACCGGAATCTACGCTCTGGAAAAAGTTGACCTGTTCAATCTGTTGAGCATACCGGATGCGACACGAGCCACTCCGGGCGATGCCTCGGCGCTTGATCCATCCGTGGATCCCAACAGCATCTATGCCGCAGCCGCGGCACTCTGTGACAGCCGGCGGGCGTTCCTCCTGGTCGACTGCCCGCCCTACGTGAACACGGTGGCCTCGGCAGTGGATTGGATTTCCACCGGGCTTGCCGTAAAGGATGCGAACGGAGCAGCATTTTTCCCGCGCCTGCGGTTGCCGGATCCGCTCAATGATTATCAGCTCCGAACATTTGCGCCGTCAGGTGTTGTCGCCGGCCTGTATTCTCGAATCGACTCCACGCGCGGCGTGTGGAAGGCCCCGGCGGGCACGGAAGCTTCACTTCGCGGAGTTCAGGGACTTGTGTATAAGCTCAGCGATGCCGAAAATGGCGCCCTCAATCCTCTGGGCCTGAATTGCGCCCGCAACTTCCCGGTCTATGGGACGGTCCTGTGGGGCGCGAGAACCCTGCTGGGTGCGGACGCCGACACGAGCCAGTGGAAGTACGTTCCCGTAAGGCGGGTCGCGCTGTTCCTCGAGGAAAGCCTCTACCGGGGAACGCAATGGGTTGTGTTTGAGCCCAACGACGAACCGTTGTGGTCCGCCATCCGGCTGAATGTCGGCGCCTTTATGCAGGACCTTTTCCGCAAAGGTTACTTCCAGGGGCAGACTCCTTCCGACGCCTACTTCGTCAAGTGTGACAGCGAGACGACGACACAGACCGACATCGATCTCGGCATTGTGAACATCGTGGTGGGATTTGCTCCTCTCAAACCGGCGGAATTTGTGGTTATCCAAATCCAGCAGATGGCTGGGCAAAGCGCAAGCTAGGGAGGATTTGAATGGCTGAATTTACTGTCAACACCAAACGCTTCGACCCATACAAGAATTTCAAATTTCGCGTGAAGTGGGACGGACAATACGTAGCCGGCGTCAGCAAGGTTACAGGCCTCAAGCGCACCACCGAAGTGGTTAAGCACCGTGAGGGTGGTGATCCCTCCACCAGCCGCAAATCGCCAGGACGGAATGAATTTGATGCCATCACGCTCGAACGCGGCGTTACCCACGACCCGGCCTTCGAACTTTGGGCGGGAAAGGTATGGCAAATGGGGGCGCAGCTTGGAGCGGAAGTCTCCCTGGCCGATTTCCGCAAGGACATCATCCTTGAGGTATACAACGAGGCGGGGCAGAAAGTTCTGGCCTACAAAATTTATCGATGCTGGGTATCCGAGTACCAGGCCTTGCCGGATTTTGACGCCAACGCCAATGCCGTCGCTATCCAGCATATCAAATTGGAGAACGAAGGTTGGGAGCGGGACGTCGCCGTGACGGAGCCAACCGAGCCCTCCTTTAATGTTGCTGTAGGTTGATCCTTGCCATGCGCAGCATATTGCCGCAGGAACTACTGGAGGTCTGGGAGCGCGGCCTCGCTCAAACGCCTGCCGTGCGGGCGCACTCGCTGCTGGCGGCGGCCTGCCCTGAACTAACATCAGATCAGATTGCCACTCTCAGTATTGGCCAGAGAGATGTACGCCTGCTGGCGCTGCGCGAAGCGCTTTTTGGCGCGAAGCTGGAGTCGGTCGTCAACTGCCCCGGTTGCAACGAGCGGTTGGAACTCAGCTTCAGCACAATGGAGCTGCGGTCTGGTACCGAATCTCAACCGCAGGCAGAGGAAGTCTCTCTCAACGTGGCCGGCTACAACCTTCGTCTTCGTCTGCCCAACAGCCGGGACGTTCTTCTTGCGGGAAGTCTCTCAGACGAAGACGAGAGTCGCGGTCAGCTTCTCAAGCGTTGCCTGCTGTCGGCGGAATACAACGAGGTCCCGGTTGAAGCGGACCATCTTTCCGCTGAGGTGGTGGAAGCAGCGACGCAAAAATTGGCGGATGCCGATCCGTTGGCTGACATTCGAATAAAGGTTCTTTGTCCTTCATGCAGCCATGCGTGGAAGGCGGCCTTTGACATCGTGGGATTCCTGTGGGCGGAGGTCGATGCCTGGGCAGGTCACATCTTGAACGAAGTCCACATGCTGGCTTCAGCTTATGGCTGGACTGAGCGGGACATTCTGGCCCTCAGCCCCACGCGAAGACAGTTCTATCTGGATATGGTTGGTGCATGAGCGATTTTCTAAGCAACTTGATAGCCCGCAGTCGTGGCGAATTCGCGGCCGTTCGGCCGCGCCTGCCATCCCTGTACGAGTCCTACCGGCATGGGGCGACTCTTAATCCATTAGGCAACGGCGGAAATGAATTCAAAGAGAGCGCTTCCGGGGCCTTGTTGGGGCCGGTTTCTTCAGGCATGCGCCGCGAACGCTCTGAACTTTCAGCAACCGAATCATCAGAGGAAAATCGCGATGTCTTCCAGGCGTCGTTGCCTCTGGCGGGCTCGCTCCTTCCCAGTCGTGCGGCCTGGCGGGCTTCGCGCGCCTCAGTGCCTGATCGGGCGGATACGTCTCCCAAAAACAAATGGGATTCCCTGGAGCCGCCGTCAACGCCGCCGATCGCCGCACGAGCAAGTTCTGACGGGACCATCGGTGCCGAAGCGCGCGGGGATTGGTTTACGGAATCTCATATGCCGGCCGAGACACCAAATGGGAGGCTGCGCCGCAATCAGAACTTGATAATTGCAAAAAGATCCGATTCCTCTCTCGACCCGGCTTTACATTTGGACTCAGGAAGTCCCAAGGCCGGAACCCCCATACGCGCAATAACTGTCCGGCCTCAACCAATTGCCGGCGCGCTTCGCACGGCACGCGGCGAAGCCGCCTGGAGCCAGGACCGCGGGCATCGGTCCACACCACGCGAATCGCCAATCAATATCACAATTGGCCGCGTGGAAGTCCGGGCCATCATGCCTACGCCGTCAGCCCGCCGTGCAGCCCCGGCGAAGTCTCGCACGACGCTTTCTTTGGACGAGTACTTAAAGCGGCGCGAGAGGGGGCGGCGATGAGCAGTTATCTCGCTATCGCAACAGTAACGGCCGCGCTCCAGCAGGTCCTGCAGGCCCCGGTTTCGGCCGCTGTAGGCGGCGCTACGGTGGGCTTCAATCGCCCTGACGGGACAGGCACAGGCAGCAAAAGTCCTCTCGTGAATGTTTATCTCTATGAGGTCACGCCGAATTCCGCATACCGCAACGACGATCTGCCCACCCGCAGGTCCGACGGAACCCTGGTGCACAAGCCCCAGGCGGCGCTCGACCTCCACTATCTGTTCACTTTTCACGGCGATGATGACAAGCTGGAGCCCCAGCGAATGCTGGGCGCTGTGGTCAGCACGCTTCACTCCCAACCTCTGCTCTCCACCCAGAATATCCAGGCCGCGGCAACTCATTATGGTTTTCTGGCGGGTTCGGGGCTCGATGGCCAGGTGGAGCGTGTCAAATTCATGCCCACTTCACTTTCTCTCGATGAATTCACAAAGCTCTGGTCGGCGTTTTTTCAGGTGGAATATAGCCTGTCGGCGGCCTACCAGGCCTCGCTGGTTCTCATCGAAAGCGGCAACACTCCGCAGGAAGCGCCGCCCGTTGCGGCGAGGAATGTTTACGCATTGCCGTTTCGCAGGCCCACCATCACTCAAGTGGTATCCCAGGCAGGAACGAATCTGCCCATCCTGCCGGGCAGCACGCTGGTGGTGAAAGGGAGCGACCTGCTCGCACCCCTGACACTGGTTCGGACGGGTGACATTGTGAGCGCTCCATCCACTGTGACCGACAAGGCCATCATTCTCCCTGTGCCGGCGAACTTGGCAGCGGGCGTCCAGGGCCTCCAGGTCATCCAACAGTTGCAGATTGGCACGCCGCCCAAACCCCATGCAGGCTTTGAATCCAACGTGTTTCCGTTTGTCCTGCACCCGCTGGTTGTTCCACAAACAGCGACTGCTTCGCAGATCTCCCTTGACATCACGCCCGCCGTGCAGGCGGGACAAAGAGCGACGCTCCTGCTCAATGAGGCCACGATGCCGCCTCCGCCGTCTCCGGCTGCTTATACGTTTTCGCTCCCGCCGCTTGCAGGCAGCGCAAGTACTTTGACCTTCGATATCGCCGGCGTCAAAGGCGGCGGCACAACTTACTTTATCCGAGTCTCGGTGGACGGGGCGGAAAGTCCGTTGGACCTTGATCCGAGCAGTTCTACTTTCGGTCCGTGGGTAACAATTGCATGAACCAGACGGCCACACTCAGTTGGGAAGAAGGCAACCAGGCGTACCTGACGGCGGCGCTCGCTCAAGTGCGCGTCGAACTGACGAACCTTCTTGCGCGATCAGGCGACAGCGCATCGACCGCGGAGAACACACCGGCCCCTTCCCTCGAGGAAGCGCGCGCAGCGATGCCATCGCCCCCGGCGCTGGAGACGCTGTCCGCCACCTTTGGCCTCTCCGATTTCGAGCGCAAGGTTCTGTTGATGTGCGCGGGGTTGGAACTGGATGCGGCTTTTCGAAACCTTGTGGCCACAGCCTTGAAGGACCAGCATGCGGCCCTCCCGACGTTCAGCCTGGCTTTGGCGGCATTTGAGGGCGCGCACTGGAGCGCACTGCTCCCGGAGCGTCCGCTGCGACGTTGGCGCCTTGTGGAGGTCATGGCCGGCAATGCGTTAACCACCAGTCCGCTGCGCATTGATGAATGCATTCTGCATTATCTGGCGGGGCTTTATTGTGTCGACGAGCGGCTTAGCGGCTTGACAGAAGCCGTGCAATCGGCGAGTGAATTAACACCGTCCCAGCAAAGGATAGCAGAGCAGGTATCGCTTGCCTGGTCGCGTGCGGAGGGAGGTTCCGCCTGGCCCAGAGCGCATTTGTGCGGCCGCGAAAAAAGCAGCAAGCGCGCAGTCGCAATGGAAGCATGCGCGGCGCTCGGCATGGGACTTCGACTGATGTCCGCCGAAGCGATTCCACGGCAGCCGGCCGAAATGGAACTCTTTGTGCGCCTTTGGGAACGCGAAGCCGCTCTTTCACATTCGGCGCTCCTGCTTGAATGCGATGAGTTGGATGCCTCCGATCTGGCGCCGCAGGCCGCCGTCAAACGCTTTATCGAAACCGTTCGGAGCCCATTGCTGGTTTCAATGCGCGACCGCCGCATGTCCATGGACCATTCCTCCCTCTGGTTCGAGGTGCCCAGACCCGCTGCCGCGGAGCAACTGGAAGTGTGGAACCTGGCTCTGGGAGAGGCCGCACGCCCACTCAACGGGACCGTAGAGCAACTGGTATCGCAATTCAGTCTGGGCACGGAAGATATCCGGCTGGCCGCGGCACAGGCCGTAGATCGCGCCAAACTTCATCCAGTGCCTGGCACGCCTGCGGCCGTCCACGAGCCGCTCGGCAATGCTGAGAAAGATTTGGCACTGGCGTTATGGGATACCTGCCGGGCGTATTCCCGGCCTTCGCTCGAAGGGCTGGCGCAGCGCCTCGAGTCTGCCGCCGACTGGGATGATTTGGTCTTGCCGGAGCGCCAAAAGCTGCTGCTCGGGCAAATCGCGCTGCACGTCCGGCAGCGTGCCAAGGTGTATGAAGATTGGGGCTTTGCATCCAAAGGC
>DASSJE010000123.1:0-26388 GCA_035691365.1 Terriglobia bacterium | reverse complement strand
GGGAACTCATCTGAGCATTGCAGTAGATCTTCTCTCCCTGAAAGCGCTGCAATTGCTGCTCGCGGGCATCGACCACGCGCTTCCTAATCTCCTCCGAGCTTTCACCACCTGAACTCTGTCGCAGTTCGGTATACTTCACGGCCGGCATGTCAATGTGGATGTCGATGCGGTCAAGCAGCGGACCTGATATCTTGGAGACGTACCGCTGGATCATGGGGGGCGTGCAGGAGCAATCACGCGATGGATCGTTAAAAAAACCACATGGGCAGGGATTCATCGCGGCAGCCAGCATGAAACGTGATGGAAATGTCAGCGACATTGCAGCGCGGGAAATGGTGACCGAGCCGTCTTCAAGCGGCTGGCGCATCACCTCCAGCACATTGCGCGCGAATTCCGGCAATTCATCAAGAAATAGCAAACCGTTGTGCGCCAGGCTCACTTCCCCCGGCCGCGGCACGGCGCCCCCGCCAATCAGGCCTGCATCTGAAATGGTGTGGTGCGGGGCCCGGAACGGCCGCACGCCCACAAGGCCCATACCAGGATCGAGCACTCCGGCCACGCTGTGGATCTTGGTGGTCTGGATGGACTCATTGAACGTGAGAGGGGGAAGGATGGTCGGAATGCGCTTAGCCAGCATCGTTTTGCCTGCGCCCGGCGGGCCAATCATCAAAATATTGTGGCCCCCGGCAGTTGCCACTTCAATGGCGCGCTTGGCATGCATCTGTCCCTTTACATCGTGGAAATCCACGTTATATTTGCCGCTCTGGTCCAGCATCTCCGTGGTGTTCACTCTGGTGGGCCGAAATTCGCTTGTGCCGTTGACCAAGTCGATCACTTCAGGCAGCGAGCGCATGCCATAGACTTGGACGTCGCCCACTACTGCTGCTTCCGGAGCATTCTCCACCGGGACCACAAGGGTCCGGATATTCTTCTGCTTGGCCATGGCGGCTATCGACAGTGCTCCCTTGATGGGGCGAATCCCGCCATCAAGCGACAACTCGCCAAGGAAAATATAATTCTTGAGATGGTTATTCAGCAGCGCTCCACTGTTGGCGCCCAGAATGCCGAGTGCAATCGGCAGGTCAAAACCCGAGCCTTCTTTCTTCACGTCGGCGGGCGCCAGGTTCACGGTGATGCGCTGAAACGGATATTCCAGACCGCAGTTCTTGATAGCAGCCTTAATGCGCTCCCGGCTTTCCCGAATGGCAGCGTCAGGGAGTCCCACGGTTGTAAAGTCCGGCTTGCCGGCAGAGATGTCCACTTCTACCTCGACCGGGTAGGCATCGATTCCGTACGTTGCTGCACTGAAAGTTTTGAACAGCATTGGACTCCTGCAAGTCTCATGCAGAGTAGCGCTACCATAACGCAAGCGACAGCGGGTGGCAAGAAGATTCTAATAAAGGGCCTCGCATTGACCTGCTGGCGCAGTGATTCTCTGGCAATTAATAGACTTGAAACTCTTTACGAGAGCTCGTGATCGGACGTCCGCGGACCACGCATTCTTGCGACATGTTTCGGGCGGCGCTGGCAACGAGGGCAAAAGTGGCTGCTTCGACCTGCGATGATTATGCGCCGGATGGAAGTCTGGCAGCGAGGGCACGGTCCGCCGGTTTTCTGATAAACCCGCAGATGTTGATGGAAATTGCCCGGCCGACCCTCGATATCAATATAATCGCGAAAAGTGGTTCCTTGAAGATTGACTGCGCGCTTGAGAACTTTTTGCACGGCGCGGTAAAGCCGACGCGCGGAGACGGAAGATACGTGCGCCGGTTGCGCAAGGGGATGAATGCCGGCTTCAAACAGCGCTTCGTCCGCATAAATGTTTCCCAGGCCTGAAACGCCCTGCTGATTCAGCAACCAGCTCTTGATGGCTCCCCGCCGCCCGCTCATGGCGCGCAGAAACTCCTCTTCTGTCGCCTGCTGCGCATCCGGCCCCAGGCTCGCGAACAACGCATCAAATTCTTCACGCTTCAAACAACGGAGTCGCCCGAAACGGCGAACATCGCGAAAACGCAACTCTAACTTCCTTCCTTCGAACGCCATCCGAATGTGCGTGTGTGACTCCAGAGGAACGTCAATCGGCTGAATAGTCACCTGTCCAGTCATTCCCAGGCGGAGGATGAGATAATTAGGATCGGGATGATTCGCGCCAGCCATTTCTACAGCCAGCACTTTGCCTTTCCGCTGAACGGCGACGACGGTCATGCCCTCAACTCCCTGGATAAAATCTTCGACGTCGCCCGCTATGATGCCTGGGTGGAGGACCTCAACCTCCACAATTTGCCGGCCAAGCGCGCGTTTGCGAAGACCGCGCAAAACCGTTTCAACCTCCGGGAGTTCAGGCATAGCGTCCAATCAAGACTTAAGTTTCTGCTGGGATGAGCCCGACCACTCTAACCGGGGCACCCGACCCGCCGCCGAGCTTGAGAGGCAAGGCAATGACACTGAACCCGCTCGCTGGCAACTTATCAAGATTCGCCACGTTCTCCAGGTGATAGACACCGGCTGGCATCGTGAGGTGATGGACCGGGAAATCCGTGGAGGGGCCATGGTCGACGCTCGCTGTGTCAATTCCGAACCCAACCGGTTGCGCATGGTCCAGGAGATAACCTGCCGCCTCCACCGACAGCCCGGGAAAGTGCAGAACCCCCCCGGCATCCACGTTCATGTACAGCTCCTGAGAAGGCCAGCGCTCAGCCCAGCCGGTCCGGAAGAAGACCAAAGCACCAGAAGGGACTGCTCCGCGTTTTTCCACCCAGTTCTCGATGTCCTTTACAGTCACGCGATAATCGGCATCCGACACTACGGCATAGCTGACATCTATTACAACGGCGGGGGCGAAAAATCGTTCAAAAGCGATTTGATCCACGCTCTTCCCCCCGCGACAAAAATGTAACGGCGCATCCATGTGCGTGCCGAAATGCTCCGGCATGCTGAAGTAGCGCGTGAAGTTTCCGTCTTTCTCGTAAGTCGTGGCGAAGCTTATGTGGAAGGGACTGCCCGGAGCATCTTCAGGCCAGTAAGGTGAGTCCCGTTCCAAGGTGTGAGTCAGGTCGACCAAACCCAGTTCCCCATCACGAATCCTCTTCGTGAACTCGTCATACACTTCGGACTCCTGTCCTTACCCCTTGGAACAGTTCCAAAACAAGTCAGGTAGATCGCCTGGCACCTTCGGCGATGTTTCGATGCATTTTTATCGCGTTAGCGGCACCCGACGAACCATCCACATCGGGAGGGCGACTAGCCATCCCTGTGCGACTTCCAGAGGGCCGAGACCCTAAATGGCAACCTTAATGTCGTCGCCTTCAACCTGGACGGGATAGGTATCCACCTTCAACAAGCTGTCTTCCAGGTTTTCTCCCGTGCAGACGTTATATTGCCACATGTGCCAGGGGCATGTGATGACATCGCCTTCCAGCATCCCTTCACCCAAAGGCCCGCCCTGGTGGAGACAAGTATTGTCCGTGGCATAAATTTTGCCATTCACGTTGTATAGGGCGATCGACCGGCCATTCACCTCAACCGCTTTTGCAATTCCAGGATCCAGCTCGGACAAGCTCGCCACTTTTACAAATTCAGCCATAGCCCCTCTGTCGTTCAGGTCCAGAGAGTTCCTCTCCGCCTGCTTAAATTTTCTGAGTCAATGATCGGAAACTCTTGAAGCGCACAAGGGAGCAGCCAGCTTAACAGACATAAAATTTCAGTCAATTTCTTCATCCGGACTGCGCCAGCCCTCAGGCCCAGCCCGCACTCAGGACTCGTAGCCTTCAGCCCTCATTATATAGCCAGAGACATGCCCTGCACTACGCTTCAACCATCGTTGGCTTGAGAAATGGAAAGAATCTTTCTCTTCCCGAGGTCAAGGTTTCTGGATTTCGCCCCGTACCTGTTTGGCCGCAGCGAAATCTCCTGCCGCGTCAAGCGCGCTGGCTTCGGCTTGATAGGCTTGCCAGTAATCGGGAACAACCTTGCGCGCAGCGTGAAATTCAGCCGCGGCCCGGCGATACATCCCCAGCTTCATCCAGCAAGTACCCAGGTAGAAGCGCGCGGTGACATCCTGGGGATCCACTTTCCCAGACTGCTCAAAGTATTCTGCGGCCCTTAGGTAATCGCCTTGCGGAAAGTATACGGCGCCCAAAGCGTCCGTCGGTTGCGAACTGTCCGGCGCGGCGTAATGAGCTTTCTTGAAATCCTCAATGGCCCTCTGCTTGTCGCCGGTTCGTAAAAGGATACGGCCTACCGCTAGGTAATAGTCATGGGCCATATTCAATGGCCACGAGCTCTGCTGATTCAGCCGCCAGGCAGTGTTGTATTCCCTCAGCGCGCCTTTCAGGTCGCCGTGCTCATATTCGAGCACCACCCCTCGCGCCATGTGCAGCAAGGGAGAATCGGGCGACTGTGTCATGGAATAATAGATCAGAGCGTTGTTGTCGCGCCAGTGCGGGATAGCTTGCAGGGTCTGGAATCCACAGAAGATCATGGCCACGCCCATCGCACACCCGGCGGCCGGAATCATGCGGGCACGTGGAAACCAGCGCGGGAGCCAGCCGAGCAGCAAATAAGCCACGGCAAGGCACGGGCCGATTGAAGGGAAATAAAGAAAACGATCTGCCAGCAAAGGAAAACTAAGCTGCCGGATATCCAGCACTGGTAACAGCGTGACTGGCCACCAGACAATTAGAAAAGCCAGGATCGGCTCATGCCTTCGCATCCAAAACGCAGCGACTAAACATAGCAATGCGATCCATGGCCACGGTGAACGCAAACTTGGACCCAGATAAAACATTCGAAAAACATTCAAATGGTCGGGCCAAAGCAGAATCTTCGTATCCTGGCCCAGCAGAGCCACAGCAGATCCAGCAACGCGGGGTGTGATTTTCCATAGACGCCCGCCCTGAGTGACATATCCCAGCGCCTGATGCCGCAGCACCAAATACGCGACTGTGGCAGCTACGTAGGACAACCACCACAACAACCGGCGTGACCAGGCTTCCGGCTTGCCCAGGAAAAACCAATAGGCCAGTAACAGAAATGGGAAACTAAGCGCCATCTCCTTGAAGAACAGTGCGACGAAAAATGATAGAGCCGCCAGCAAGTGATAAAGGGGCCGCTTCGTCTCGTCCTGTTCTGTACGCACGAAAAAGAAAAGGGACAGAAGCGCGAAGAATGCAAAGCCAACTTCAGGCAGGGCGGAAATCCAGGCAACCGCCTCCACATGTACAGGGTGAAGCGCCCATAGCAATGCGCCGGCAAACGCTATGGCGTCGTTATTGAAAAGCCTTCTTGCCAGCCAGTAGACGAGCACAGCAGAGAGCGCATAGATCAGCAGATTCAGAAGGTGGAACGTAGCGGGATTGGGTCCGCCAAGACGATACAAAATCCAGTAGCAGGCAAATTGCAACGGCCGGTAGAAATTGGTTTTGCTGCCCTGGAAAGACCAGACAGAGCCTGTAAAAATGTTTTTCCAGAGGTGGGGATTCAAAATAAAGGCATTTTGAAGGATTTGTGAATTGTCATCGTAAACAAAGCCGTTGGCCAGCGAGCCCGAGAAAACTGCAAACGTGATGGCCCCCAGGATCATGCCTGCGAGCAGGCGATGTTTCGCGATCCGCTCGCCAAATTCATTGAACAATGGAAAACTCCGGCCAGCGACTTACATCAGGATGACTTGGAAGCAGCGGCCAAGCCGCCGCTTCGAAATTCGGGGGGCAAAGGTAGCTACCTTTTTGTTCCATGAACCAGAAGTGCGCCAACCTGATGGAACTTTCTCATCTGTTCGGCATCTCGAAACCAGCGGCCCGAATAGTCGTCGGGAACCGGAGTGGGATCAGGAACCTGCCGGTGCTGAACGTTCACAAACCCCGCCTTCTGGTAGTAGTCCTTCCAGTCATCAGTAGAAAGCAAGTGAGTGGGCAAGTTGACAACTGGACCCCACTGATGCGCATGGGGGTTCTCGATATAATAGTTGATCAAAATCCATGCGCTCCCGCCTTCGGAAAGGACCCGAAACATTTCTCGAATGCATGCCGCCGGGTCCGGCCAATAATAAGCGGACTCGACCGAAACAATTTTGCTGAAAGAACCGTCACCGCATGGAATTCTATCGGCAGCGCCTTCCATAAAATTGAGATTGATATATCCCCTGCTGGCAGTCTTTGCGTGCCGGATCATTTCCGGCGCCATGTCAATGCCCACGGTCTGACCTGCAGGAACCAGCTTCGCGAGGAGGCGGCAAAGCCAGCCGCTGCCGCAGCCAAGGTCCAGAATATGGTCATTGGACTTTATGTCTATCAGAGGCAGCACAGGCAGCGTGATGGGAAGATGATGGTCTTCCATTTCCTCGCCGCGCCCGGCTTCCGCCCACTGATTGAATAGATTGCGAATTTTCTCATCAGTTGAAATATCCGTCATAAACCCTTTCACTATCTGCAAATTCTGCCATGGGAAGTACCGGGAGTCGAACGACTGAAGCTAAAGCATCAGGGTCTCCCGCACATCCCATGGCAGTGAAACATCTTGGCCCTAGGGAGCAGCTCAAGGGTCCGGAACAGAAAGCCGATGATAACCGCAAGTTGAGAGACAGGAAAGATTTCTGGAAGCAGGTTTTCAATATGAACCTCTCAGATGATATTATGTTTCATCTTGGGTGCAGGAACGACAACGAATTGCAGATCGCTTGAAAAGGTTGATTTCAGCAAGAGTCGGCTATAATCGAAATTATGATGAAGAATATCACAGCGTACAAAAACTCGCTGGCCGAGGTGATGAAAGGAATCCAGAGCTTCAAGACGTTTGCTCTTGCGGCCGCGGGCGATTTTCAGAACATTGCTTCAGTGGCTCCAAGTTCGCGACACTTGGCGCGCGCCATGCTGGAAGGCCTCCCCATCAGCGAATCAAGGACGGTAGTCGAGCTAGGAGCTGGCACCGGCGCCATCACGCAGGTCCTCCTCGAAACCCTCCCCCCACAGGCTACGCTGCTGGCATTCGAGATAAACTTGGAATTTGTCACTTACATGGAAAAGCGTTTTTCTGACCCGCGCCTGGTGCTGGTGAACGCGCCGGCAGAGACCCTGGGTGACGAGCTGCGCCATCGGGGCCTGGACCGGATCGACGCCGTTGTCTCCTCGCTCTCGCTGCGCTTTATGCCCGATCACCGACAGCGCATCTTGCAGGATGTTCTCGCCCCTTTCATGGACGCAAGAAGCGTATACACACAATACCAATACTTGCATGGAATGCGGCTCGAGAATGGCCGGATCCTGCGACATTCTTCATTGCCATTCCTGCGTGAATATTTTGGCTCCATCCAATGCCGAACCATCTGGCGCAATCTCCCGCCTGCGCGTGTCTTCACCTGCCGCGAAAGGGTCAAGAACGGACAAGGCCTCCGGGTCCACAAGGCCATGAACTCCTGCAAGGCAGGCTCGCTGGCCAGCGAACAAGCCTGATAACTTCCTGACGGAGCCCCCGTAAAGGACATGCCCGTATGCATTGGATTCATGTAGTGATTCTGGCGGTGGTTCAGGGGTTGGCTGAACTTCTCCCCATCTCCAGCTCCGCCCACGTGATTGTCATAGCCAAACTCCTCGATGAAAACATGTCCACCCCGGCTAATGCACTGCTGCTAGTGATGCTGCATACAGGGACAATGTTTGCGGTGATTGTCTATTTCTGGCGGCAGTGGGTGGACACTTTCTTCTCATCGCGCGAGGCTTTCGTCCGGTTCGTCCGCAAAGGCTTTGCGGCATGCTTCCTCAGCGGGGTGGTGGCACTTCCGCTGATTTTGGGCGTGGAACGCGTGCTGAGCCACGGTAATCATCATGCCGAGATCGAAGCCCTGTTTAATAAGCTCAACTGGATCGCTCCTGCGCTGGCAGCAGTCGGCATTCTGATCCTTTGGGCCGGACTTCGCGAAGCGCGCAATCCCGAGATACCCGCAGGCGCAGGGCATCGTCCGGTCACCTGGCGCCAGGCCATCATTATGGGGATCCTGCAAGGCATTGCGATCCCCTTCCGGGGTTTTTCTCGTTCCGGGGCAACCATCTCCGGCGCCCTGCTGGCGGACGGCGACCGCATTCCAGTTGAATCCTTCAGCTTTGCCATCGTTGTCGCCATCACGCCCCTGGCCATTGCTCGCGAACTCCACCGCCTGCTGGCTACCAGGTCAGGGGCCCACTCGATCCTGGCCACAGCGATTGCTCCAAGCCTGCTGGGTATGGCCTGCGCCTTCCTCGCCGGACTGGTAGCGCTCAAATGGCTGTCGAGCTGGCTGGAAAAAGGACGCTGGTACTGGTTTGGAATTTACTGCCTGGCTTTTTCGATTCTGGTCGCTGCGCTTTATTTCCACGGATGGTAAAAGTTGAAAACCAAGTACGGATCTTGGAAGCGAGTGAGGTACGCTCCCCCACGATTTTCCTGAGTGACCATTCGTCTACGTCAGGATTTGCCGTGTATTACTTCTCCACCTTGGCAAGCAACTCCACATATTTCTGCTCACGGTCTTTCTGATTTAGTCCCAGATGTTTCTCCATAACCTGAGTGGTGTTCATAGAGCAAAACTTGGGACCACACATTGAGCAGAAGGCGGCATCTTTGTAGTACTCGTCGCCAAGGGTTTCATCGTGCATGGAACGCGCCATTTCCGGGTCTAATGACAGGTCGAACTGCTTGTTCCAATCAAAAAGGAACCGCGCATAGGAGAGAGCGTCGTCGCGGTCGCGGGCGCCCGGGCGTTTGCGGGCCACGTCTGCAGCGTGGGCGGCAATCTTGTAGGCGATAATGCCCTGACGAACATCGTTCTTGTTGGGCAGGCCCAGGTGCTCCTTGGGTGTCACATAGCAGAGCATGGACGCGCCGTGCCAGCCGATCATCGCTGCTCCGATAGCAGAGGTGATGTGGTCGTACCCGGGAGCAATGTCGGTCACCAGCGGCCCCAGGGTATAAAAGGGAGCCTCGTGGCATAGCTCCATTTCCTTCTCGACCTGGAGCTTGATTTCGTCCATGGGTATGTGTCCCGGCCCTTCAATCATCACCTGGACGTCATACTCCCAGGCTTTCTTCGTCAGTTCGCCCAGGACTTTGAGTTCCGCAAACTGCGCCTCGTCACTGGCGTCCGCCAGGCACCCCGGCCGCAGACCGTCGCCGAGCGAAAACGAGACATCATACTTCTGGAAGATCCGGCAGATGTCCTCGAAGTGCATATAAAGGAAATTTTCTTGATTATTCTCGGCGCTCCACTGGGCCATGATGGCGCCACCCCGGCTGACAATTCCGGTGATGCGGTGACGAGTGAGAGGGATAAATTCCTTTAGAACACCCGCGTGGATGGTCATATAATCCACACCCTGCGCCGCCTGTTCTTCAATCACTTCCAACATGATCTCAGGCGTCAGATCGCGCACCTGCTTCACCCGCGAAAGAGCTTCATAGATGGGCACAGTGCCGATAGGGATCGGGCTGTGCCGCAGGTTGGATTCACGGATTGCGTGAATATCGCCTCCGGTTGATAGATCCATGGCCGTGTCTGCGCCAAAGTGTACGGAGGCGTGGAGTTTTTCAAGTTCTTCTTCCAGATTCGAGGTGGTCGCAGAGTTCCCGATATTGGCATTAATTTTGCATTTTGCAGCGATGCCGATGCACATCGGCTCGAGTTCGACGTGGCGGATATTGGCAGGGATAATCATGCGCCCGCGCGCGATTTCAGACCGGATCAGCTCCGGGGAAAGATTTTCGCGCCCGGCCACGTATTCCATCTCTTCCGTCACCACGCCCTGTCGCGCGTAATGCATCTGGGTCACGATTGGGCCAGTTCGTCTCTTGACCCATTCACTCCGCAATGGAACCGTCATGGTATTTCCCCTTCTTTGTTGATGAAATACTCTGTCGCAAAAGATTTCCTATTGGACCCGGGATGAGCCTGACGCGGGCCCATTGGAACCATCATCCAGAGGCTTGCGCCCGGCGAACCCATCTTCCAGCCCGTGCCAGAATCCGATCCGCCGCTCTCCCTGTTTCCAGCAGAGGAAAGCCTCCTGACCCTCGATCAAACTCGGAAAATCAACCAGTCCGGCGTCGATATCTTTCACCACACAACCGGTCTCCTGGATCTTGGAGATGGTTTCAGCGATCCTGGCAGAGGCATGGTCCCGTTCTGCTTTCTTCCTCACAAGGTCCGAATACGACGGATAGGACCCGCCAAGAACCATAATCCGGGAAGCTGCCTTCGTCAATTCAGTCTGAGCAGCATCGACAGTCTGCTTGTGCTCCTGCGCCTGCTTCAGAAACCCCTCGATCAACGGAAGCAGTTGTTCTGCTTCGTGACGGCTGAAATACTTATTTGACATAAAGACCCTTCCCCAACGCGCATCACCAAAGTGGATGGCGGTCCTTTCCCTCTTCCAGTCCCGTGCCTCCAAAATCACATTCATCTGACGGATGAGGCCAAACAAGGTTCGGTTTGGCCAGGCCTCAAACAATTTCCAGCATGCGGTCCAGAGCCAAATGTGCCCAGCGCCGGGTTTCTTCCTCAACCTGGACACGGTTCACAACCTGGCCAGCCACAAGACTCTCAAGCACCCAGCACAAGTGCTGAGGCGAGATGCGGTACATCGTACTGCACAGGCACCCGCAGTCATCCAGTGAAACCACGAGCCGATCAGGATGCTCCTGCGCCAGCCGCTTGACCAGATGGATTTCTGTCCCCACCGCAAACTGGCTGCCCGGCGCACCCTCTTCAATCTTCCTGATAATGAATTCCGTCGATCCCACAGAGTCGGCAACCTCGCAAACATCCCAGCGGCACTCCGGGTGAACAACTACATGAATGCCTGGGTAATCTTTCCGAGCACGGTCCACGTGCTCGGGCAGGAACCGCTGGTGAACCGAACAATGCCCCTTCCATAAGATCACTCGGGCGCCGCGGATTTCGTCTTCCATCAGTCCACCCATTTCTTCGTAAGGATTCCACACGGCCATTTCATCCAGAGGAATTCCCATGCGATAAGCCGTGTTCCTGCCAAGGTGCTCATCGGGGATAAACAGTCCTTTTTCTCCGCGAGCGAGGGCCCATTCCATCACCTTTCGGGCGTTGGATGACGTGCAAACCGCCCCGCCCTCACGTCCGACAAACCCTTTGATGGCCGCAGTAGAATTAATGTAGGTTACAGGAACGACCTTCGCCTTTGACCGGACGGACACTTCCTCCCAGCACACCTCCAACTGCTCCAAATTGGCCATGTCCGCCATCGAGCAGCCTGCGTTCAGGTCCGGAAGAATCACGACCTGGTGCTCTTCGCGGAGGATGTCCGCGCTTTCCGCCATGAAGTGGACGCCGCAAAAGACGATATATTCCGCTTCTTCGCGGCTTGCGGCCAGGCGCGAAAGCTTCAGGGAATCGCCGCGGTAATCGGCGAACTTGACCACCTCGTCCCGCTGATAATGGTGCCCGAGGATGACCACTCGCGGACCCAAAGCTGCCTTGGCCTGCAAAATTCGCTCGTCCAGTTCTTGCTCAGACAACTCGACGTAGTTTTCCGGTAAAAGACTTAAAGTCCCTGTTGCCATTTATGACCCGCCAATGCTTTATTTTAACACTCTGTGGGCCTTCAGTGAGAGCACACAAACATGATGCCCCGAGGACGAGCTTCAACACTTATCCTCCGATGTAGACCATCGTCCGCGATGGCTGGACAAAGTCCGGCTCATTGATCCGGTGGCCAGGCTCTTTTTGATTCACCGCGGAACGGATCAAACCTTCGATTGCAAAGTCATCCGCTCCGCCACGCAGCGCTGCCGCCAGGTCATACTCTTCCAGCGAGAACAGGCACGTGCGCAGCTTGCCATCCGCTGTCAGGCGAATGCGGCTGCACTGCCCGCAAAACGGGATTGAGACCGGAGCCACCATCCCAATTTCCCCCTGGCCATCCTGGAATTTGTAACGCAGCGCCGTCTCGCTCGCTTCCCGGCGGGGGGACTCCTCCAGCGGAAAGACTGGATGGATGGTTTCAAAAATCTCCCGCGCCGTCACCACCTTCGAGCGCTCCCAAGAGTGGTCGGCATCCAGGGGCATAAATTCAATGAACCGTACAATCAGGTTCTTTGTCCTGGCAAGCTCCGCAAAACCCAGAATCTCTCCTTCATTGAATCCACGAACAAGGACAACGTTAACCTTTACAGGGTGCAATCCCGCCTCCACCGCAGCATCCACGCCTTTCATCACGCGTTCATACGAGCCCGGAGTACGCGTAATGGCGGCAAACCTTTCCGGGTGAGAGGAATCCATGCTCACGTTCACGCGCCGGACGCCGGCCCGCGCCAAATCCGCGGCCTTCTCCGCCAAAAGATAGCCATTGGTCGTCAGCGCCAGGTCCTGTATCCCGTCGATTTGCTTCAGCCCGGCGAGAAATTCAATGATGCCCGCGCGCAGCAGCGGCTCACCGCCGGTGACGCGAACTTTCCGGATGCCAAGCCGGGTCATGATGTGCGCCAGGCGCAGAAACTCGTCCCAGTCCAGCAACTCCTTGTGGGGAAAATAGTTCTTTGGGTCGGCTGATTTGCAATAGACACAGCGGAAGTTGCAGCGGTCTGTGACCGAAATTCTCAGATCGTGGATATCGCGACCGTAGCTGTCTTTGAGCATAAATTTCCGCCGGAAGTCAGCACTTGCGGAGGTCCGCTGAAAACTCCGGGACCTGCCAATTTCTAGCCTACAATAAAAACGCCTACCCGTATTCGGCGTAGGCCTGTTCCCCTTTCCAAATACGGGAGGCGCCCGGATTTCTCCGCGCACCCTGCCGGCCTTCGAGGCATGGATTGTGTTGGGGGCTCTTTAGCTCCCGAAGGCTCGGAGAACACTCTTCATCGTACTGCAACTTCAAGGCAGGAGCAAGGCGGTTGCCCTCCCCACGGACGGCCTGGAAGCATCGAGTTGGGAAGCGAACTCGCCACTCCATTCTGTGGCGGAGAAAACAAAAAAGCCGCCTGTCACTTTCCCGACAGGCGGCCCTTTTTGCCTCAACTCCCCACGGAAAAACTAGACGGAAACTTCTTCGGATTCCTTGGTGGGCTTGGCGCTGCCGATCTGTACCAGGTCAGCTTTCGGCTTCTTGAGAACCATCTCTTCATAATAAGCCCGTGCCTGCTTGGCTTCCCATTCGGCCTTGCGTCGTGCCCGCTGTTCTTCGGCTGCCGTCATCGGGACATCGTGGTCGCGCTCCCGAACCCGGGTGGCATCATCGGCATTGATGGTCAGCGAGTGCTCGTACTCCGACAGGTTGACCTTTTTGCCGGCGGCATAAATTTCATGCTTGCCGTGGGTCTTGTACCACTCGGCCACCGTAGCGTTCTTGTGCATGTTCTCGATAATGTTCCGCCAACCGATTCCGGTGTTGTAGGCGCAGAAGGAAATTTCACCCTGCTGCGTCGCGTAGGGAATAACGCACATTTCTGTGCGGCGGAAGTCATACTTGAAGAGGTCCTGGAACCACATGCCGGCGATAAAGAGGAAGTTCCAGGGGTCCGAGCGGCGCTTAAGTGTGTCATCAAGCGTGCGGTCAGGGCTGGAAGCTCCATAAACCTTATCAGCGCGCTTCTCGCCGGTCAGAGCAAAAGACTTGTCAAATTTCTTCAGGATATCCACCAGCGCCAGGCTCGGAGGCGCGCCGAACGGTTTGTAATTCTTCAGCAGCGCCAGGCCCATCATCAGGTTCGAAAACCACTTGCCGCGCCCGGCATCGGTGATCTTCTGCATGTCCTTGACAAGGCCGGGAATGTTCAGGAACTGCGGCACGGGCGCCCATTCCTTGTTCTCCTTATTGATCATCAGCGCCGTTCCCACGCCGCAGTTGGGGTGGCATCCGCAACTCACCTGGCCCCACTGCGCTTCCGGCCCGTGGACCAGGTCGGCAAAGTCAGCGAACGAACCCATGAGGGACAGCGGAAACCAGTCGCGGGTGGGTTCGGTAATTCCAACCTGCTTTTTAACGTCTGCGGCCATGTGCGACAGCGTATATCGCTGCCGGGCGCGCCGCTCCGGCGTGATATCCTCATCCCGCCCCGTGAAGGAAACCGGCTGGAAGGAGATGAAGGCAATCTTCTTGGGGTTCTCGCGGGCAAAGTTGATGATGGGTCCCACCTGGTCGTTGTTCACGTTGTTCACCAGCGTGGTCACCAGGATGATCTCAATGCCCGCTTCGTGCATGTTGTCAATGGCTTTCAATTTGACGTCAAACAGGTTGCCAACCTTGCGATGGCTGTTGGCGTCGTTGCCAATGCCGTCAAACTGCAGATAGGCGTAGCGAAGGCCGGCCTCAAACGCCTGCTTGCAAAACTCTTTGCTCTTGGCGAATTCGATGCCATTGGTGGCCGCCTGAACGCTGTTGAATCCCTTCTTCCGGGCATAGCGGATCGCATCAATAAAGTAAGGGGACATCGTCGGCTCGCCGCCTGAAAACTGCACGGACATCTGCCGCCGCGGCTTGATCTTTGTGGCGTTGTCGAGAATCTCTTTGATGTCTTCCCAGCTCAATTCGTGGACAAAGCCGACCTGGTTGGCGTCCATAAAGCACGGATCGCACATCATGTTGCAGCGGTTGGTCAGGTCCACGGTCAGGACGGAGCCGCGCCCGTGGCGGATGGTGCTGGAACCGTGATTATGAAGGTCCTTGTCATTGTGCGCGCGGATGTCGCGGCCCGGAAAGTTCTGCTCAATCCATTTCAGGAAGTTGACGTCGAGCGCCATGATGTCTTCAAAATGGCCGTGGATCGGGCAATCTTTCACCATCCACACCTGGCCGTTGCGCTCGATAATCTGC
The DNA here is from genome assembly GCA_035691365.1 of Terriglobia bacterium. GTDB lineage: Bacteria > Acidobacteriota > Terriglobia > UBA7540 > UBA7540 > SCRD01. The sequence goes on along the minus strand of DASSJE010000123.1, from coordinate 11,578 downwards.
GCCTTGATTTCTCCCACTTTTGTGTTGAGCAGGTCTTTCCAGTCTTTTTCCCCTGAAATGATGGCTGCACGAGCTTCCTTCACGCAGCCCGGACAAAGAGAATCCGTTTCACGCGGCCAGCCCAGCTTCGGCTTGGTTTTCTGCCAGGATTTCAGCAACGGCTTGTCAGACCATTTGGGCGTGAAAGCCGGGGCCGGTTTATACTTGTTGAAAAATTGAATGCCATCAAATACAATGCCGGCGGTCCCAGTGACCGCCCGGTCAAAATACTTCATCGCTCGCTGACCTCGAATACGTGGCATAATCTGCACCCCTTTTCCTTAAAATTGTCACCCGCCGCTTCCAAGGGAGGGCGTTACGTTCCACTCACGTTGGGCGAGGTCATCCAGCCACTTGCTTTGCACTTCTGGCTGTAAACAACTCCCGCAAAAAACTTTCGTCTCGCGAAGGCCACCTCATGAGCTTCTTGTTGTGCCAAAACCGGAAACAACCTGAGGCCTTTAAGGCGTTTTCCACAATTCCTGGGAGCTTTGTGGCCGCTTTTCTCAGGTAACCCGCAATTGAATCCTACAAGCCCAAGTACACTTTGTTGCACCTTGGATTCTAGGAAACATCCGCACTGCGAGTAAGCAATTTGTACCGAAATGCATGAAAGAGGGGTTAGACGGAAAAATACGCCGCCTGAACGGGAAGTGGCGATCTCCTTGAAATTCAACATGTTGACTTAGAATTGCGCACGGTTTCTGCCACAATTTCGATTGCAGGTTCCACTGCAAACGCGTAGGGTGAAAGCTGGACACCATGAATTCTGCTTTGTGATGCTTTAACGCAACGGAGCGACTGCCCGCAGGCGTGCTTCTCGCTGCGCTGTGATGGTGTGAAATGGTGCTCAAAGCACGAATCAAACAAATAGCTCTCGAAACGGGCTTTGACCTGGCTGGTGTCGCTCCCATAAGCATTTGGAAGGACCTCGGTTTCGCCCGCAAGTGGGTCGAAAATGGCTTCGGCGGCGAAATGCACTATCTGGAAAATCCCAAGCGGCACGACCCGCGGCTCGTTTTACCTTCCGCGCAATCCGTTCTCTGTGTGGGCCTGATCTATAACTCACCGTACCCATACTCTACCGAGGCTGCCCGGATTTCCTCGCCCAAGCAAACAGTGCCCGCCCAACCCGTCGAAGCGCCAGTTCCCCGCACGTGGGTCTCCCGCTACGCATGGGGGCAGGATTATCACCAGGTCATGCGTGCCAGGCTGGAGGAATTGAGGAAGGCAATCGAAAGCCTCGCACCCGGAGTCGAGACGCGAGTTTATGTCGACACCGGCCCCGTGGTCGAGCGGGCATTCGCGCGTTATTCCGGCATCGGGTGGACCGGCAAGAATACCTGCCTGATCAACCCCGGGAAAGGTTCCTGGTTTTTCCTCGGCGTAATTCTCACAAGCCTGGAGATCCAGCCCGACCTGCCCGCTCCAGACCGCTGCGGCTCCTGCACGCGCTGCCTGGACGCCTGCCCCACCGGTGCGCTCGCCACGCCCTATGTGATGGACGCTTCGCGGTGCATCGCCTATCTCAACATTGAACTGAAAGGTTCCATTCCGGAAAAGTATCGCGCGCAGATCGGCTCCAACTTCTACGGTTGCGACATCTGCCAGGATGTCTGTCCGTGGAACAATCCTCGGCATTCAGCCCTCGGCCTTCAACCATCAACGGCCGGTTCCCGCAATCCGCAGAAGGGGTTTGGACGCGCCGGCGCAGCCACAACCTCCCTGCCCGAATTCCAACCTATGGAAATCACTCTTTCAGTTTCGGCCGATGCCGGCAATGGAGACAACCGCCGTAGAGCAGATTTGTCGCCTCGGCGGCGTTTCTCGCTGTTCCATCCACCACTCGAAGCGCTTGCGGAACTCGGCGAAGAAGATTTCCGGCGGGCCTTCGCGCGGTCGCCTGTCAAGCGGCCGAAATACAGGGGCTGGCTGCGCAATCTGTGTGTGGTGATGGGCAATTCCCGAGACCACCGTTTTATCCCCAAACTCGAAGAACTCTCCCGGAACGAAGACTCCGTCGTCCGCGAACACGCCGAATGGGCCCTGGCTCAGTTGGGCGTGAATAGACAGGAGGTTGAACGTGAGTGAGCTAAGTGTTGTCACGGGCGCCACCGGTTATTCCGGCAAATACATCGCGCGCAGATTGCTCTGCGCAGGCCATCGTGTTCGAACGCTCACCGGACATCCTGACCGGCCCAATACTTTTGGCAATCGGTTCGAAATCGTGCCCTACCATTTTGAAGATCCCGATCGACTGCGGGGAGACCTGGAAGGCGTTTCGACCCTTTATAACACCTATTGGGTCCGCTTTCCATATGGGGCCCGCACCTACGAGAGTGCAATAGTCAACACAAAAACCCTGATCCGCGCCGCAGAGCAGGCAGGTGTCCGCAAGTTTGTCCACGTCAGTATCGCCAACCCTTCGGCAGATTCTCCGCTCCCTTACTACCGCGGAAAAGCCGAGATCGAAGCGGCGCTTGCCAAATCTTCGTTGTCCTGGGCGATCGTGCGGCCGACGGTCATCTTCGGGCTGGAGGACATCCTGATCAATAACATCGCCTGGCTGGTGCGAAATTTCCCCATATTCCTCATCCCCGGCTCGGGCGAATACCGGCTGCAGCCGGTGTATGCGGATGATCTGGCGGAGATCGCGATTAAGGCGGCTTCGAACCCGGAAAACGTCACCATGGACGCTGTCGGGCCGGAAGCCTATACCTTTGACGAGATCGTCCGCTTGATTGCCCGAGTGCTGCACCGGCGGGGTCGGGTCGCTCATGTCCCGCCAACTTCCGCCTACTACCTGACCCGCCTGCTGGGACCCGTCGTCCACGACGTCATGCTGACCCGGGAGGAAATCAAGGGATTGATGGACAATCTGCTGGTTTCGAATCAGCCGCCCCTTGGCCGGACCGGCCTGGCCGGGTGGCTTGAGCACAATTCCAGCAAGGTGGGACGCCACTACACTTCCGAACTCAAACGCCACTTTTGATGAGCACATTCCGGGCGTCCGCCAGGAATCCCTCTTGACAATAGTCGTTATAACATATAAATTTGAGCCATGGCAGCCGGTCTGAAGGCCGAGATCAAGCAAAAGGCGCCATTCTCGAGCGTTGAGCAGGAAGTTTATCTCAACCTGCTGCGCACAGGCGACGCCATCTCTCAGCGTGTCGAAACGCTTCTCCGGGCTTCCGGGCTATCCATGACCCAGTACAACGTCCTGCGGATCTTGCGCGGCGCCGGAAGGCAGGGGCTGACATGTGGCGAGACCGGCGAGCGCATGGTGACCCATGATCCCGACATTACGCGCCTGCTGGACAGGCTGGAAAAGAGGAAGCTCATCACCCGCGCAAGGAACACCCGCGACCGTCGCGTGGTGACTACACGGATCGCCCCGGAAGGGCTCCGGCTTCTGGCGACACTCGACAAGCCGGTGGCCAGACTGCACCGCGACCTGTTCCGCCATGTGCCGCAACAGGACCTCAAGAAGCTTTCCTCCCTGCTGGAGAAGGTGCGGTCGCCTGAAGGGTGATTTTTATTTCCCTTGATATTTGTTGTAACGAATATCGTCATGAGGCATCCCATACAGTCAGGAGGTGCAACATGGCACAGACTCAGCAAGCTCCGGCAAAGCAGCCGGGAACCGCAACCTGGAATCTCGATCCAGCCCATTCCAATGCACAATTCTCCGTTCGTCATATGATGATCTCGAACGTCAAGGGAGAGTTCACCAAAGTTACGGGCCAGGTTCATTTTGACCCCGGCAAGCCCGAAAGCCTCTCTGCGGAAGCCGCGATTGACGTCAGCACCATCAACACCCGCGAGCCCGACCGCGACAACCACCTGAAAAGCCCCGACTTTTTCCACGTCGAAAAATACCCGGCCATTACCTTCAAATCTAAACGGGCCGTAAAAGACACGCATGGCCTGAAGCTGACGGGCGACCTGACCATTCACGGCGTTACGCGTGAGGTCACTCTCGATGTTGAAGGGCCGACCCCGCCGACGAAAGATCCCTGGGGCAACACGCGCGTTGGCGCTTCCGCAACCACCAAAATCAACCGCAAAGATTTCGGCCTCACATATAACCAGGCGCTCGAAACCGGAGGCGTTCTGGTGGGCGATGAGGTAAAGATCACAATTGATGTGGAACTGCTGGCCCAGACGGAAGAACAGAAGTAACCATGCCGCACAGGCTCGAGTCCGGCATTTTGCGCCAGAGGCGTCTTGACGATCTGTCCCGGGCGGGCGGGAGTTAAGTTTTCTTCAGCCCGTTCGGGACCATCGGCATGGAGTAGATGCGTTTGCCTGTGGCGTCAAAGATGGCGTTGCCGACGGCGGGAGCGAGGCCGCAGATGGGGGTTTCGCCGGCGCCGGCGGAAGGCTGGTCCTTGCGGTCGATCAGGACGGGCTGAATTTGAGGGACGTCCTGGAACCGCGGCACCCGGTACTGGGTGAAAGTGCCGTTGGTGATGCGGCCGTCTTTAAATTCGATGGCCTCGAACAGTGCGCCGCCCAGTCCCATGATGTTGGCGCCCACAATCTGGTTTCGAAGGCCGTTGGGATTCACGACAGCACCGCAATCGAAAGCCGAGGTGACGCGCACCACCCGGACCTCGCCGCTCGAATGGTCCACGGCAACCTCGGCGCAGGTCGCGACATAACCGCCCTTTTCAACGCCGCCGCCCATTCCAAATCCGTGTCCTTTGGAAGGCTTGCGGGTCTTCCAGCCAAAAGCGTCTGCGGCAGCCGTGAAAGCAAACTTCAGCCGCTGGTTCTTCAGATTCTTTAGCCGGAAATCAAGCGGGTCCACCTTGACACGGTGCGCCATCTCGTCCATGTGCGATTCGCGCGCAAAGTGGTTGGCTGTAGCGGCCAGCGACCGGTAAGAGCCCTGCCGTAAGGGCGCGTTGACTTCATGAAACTGGATGTGCTGGTTGGGAACGTCGTATGGCGTCCGGATTGCCGCCTCGCCCGAGTTGTAGTTGTGAAACTCCCAGGCGGTTATAAGGCCGTTCTCGTCCACGCCGCTCGCGATTTCAATCACGCCGGAAGGCCGGAAATACGCCCAGGTGAATTCTTCCTCGCGCGTCCACACCAGTTTGACAGGCTTGCCGGCCGCGCGTGCCAGCCGCGCCGCTTCAATCGCGCACTCGCCCGTGTGCTTGCCGCCATAAGCCCCACCCGTGTCGGGGACAATTGCCCGGCAGTTGCCATTTGAAAGGTGGAAAACCTCTTCCAGTTGCTGCTGCACGCCGAAGGGCCGTTGCGAGCCGGTCCATGCAGTCAGTTTGCCGTTGTCCCATTCGGCCACAGCGGCGCGCGGCTCAAGAGGCGCATGCTGGATATATGCGATGGTGTACGTAGCTTTCAAGCGGTGTCTGGCGGCGGCCAGCCCATCCTTTAGGGATCCCGCTTCGTAATCCCCGCGGCCACTCGATTCGGCGTGGGACTTCAAATAATCAAAAAGTTCCGCGCTGGAAGGCTGTGGCGTGGTTTTCCAACTGGCCCGGATTGAAGCGGCGGCGCGCTTCGCTTCAAACTCGCTCGGGGCAACCACCCCCACAAAATCGCCGTCGTGCACCACGGTCACGCCGGGCATGGCCTTTGCTTTCGACACGTCGAGCGAATCCAGGGTCGCTCCAAAAGCTGATGGGCGCACGACCTTGCCGAACATCATGCCGGGCCGCCGGATGTCGGAAGCAAACTGGTGCTCCCCAGTAACAAACGCCCGGCCATTAACTTTGGGAACCGAAGTCCCGGCCACTTTCCAATCAGCAGCAGGAGTGAGAGGGTCATTTTCAACGACCGCCTGTGCCAGGGTCTGCCCCTGGGCAAGCTCCGCGTAACTTACCGAGCGGGGGGTGTTAGGCTGCAGAACTTTGCCATCCTTGGCAACCAGCAGCGAAGGGGGAACATCCCATCGCTTCGCGGCCAGGCCAACCAGCAGGTCGCGCGCCACGGAAGCCACCTGGCGGAGGTGCTTGTTCATGGTGGGAGTAGTGCGGCTGCCAAACGTTCCCATATCAAATGGCGTGAGGTCAGTGTCACCCATCACCAGGCTGATGCCGCCAACCGTCACGTGCAATTCTTCCGCCACGGCCTGCGTCAGCGAAGTGCGAATGTTCTGGCCCATCTCCGCCTTGCCCGTATAGACGGTCACCTCGCCATTTTCACCGATATGCAACCAGGCGCCGATATTCTGCGGCAGCGCCTCGCGAAAATGGGAACCTCTGCGGCCCGATTCCTGCGCCAGCGCTTTCGGCAGCAGCAGAAAAACGGCCACGCCGCCACCTGCCAGCTTGAAGAAGTCGCGCCGGTCCAGATCAAAGTGATGGAGCGGCGATTCCTCAAGCTCGTAGCGTTCGGGCTCGACGGTGATTTCCCGAATGTTCCCTTTGCCCATGCCTAAGCCTTCTTCATCTTCATCACGGCTGCGGCGCGCCGGATGGCCTCAACAATGCTCGGATAGGTCCCGCAACGGCAGATGTTGCCCTGCATAAACTCTCGAATGGTCTTTTCGTCGGGGTCAGGATGCTGGTGAATCAATGCCACGGCGGTCATAATCATGCCGGAAGTACAGTAACCGCACTGCATCGCTTCCGCGTCGAGAAAAGCCTGTTGCAGAGGATGGAGCCGGCCGTTCTCCGCCAGCCCTTCAATGGTGGTGATCTTTTTTCCGGTGGCGTCGCCCACCGGCGTCAGGCAGGAGTGGACAGGCTTTCCGTCCAGCAGCACCGTGCAGGCGCGGCACTGGCCCTCGCCGCACCCGAACTTGGTCCCGGTGAGGCCCACATCGTCACGCAACACGCTGAGCAGCGTGGCCTCCGCGTCGGCGTCAATCGCGTGGCGCTTCCCGTTCACGAGGATTTCAGTAATCCTGGCCATGGCAACGAGTAGCGGCTTTCAATATGTATCAGACGGGTTCAAAAGGCAATCAGGTTACCAGGTTTTTCGCTGGTAACCTGCGCCATTCACTTCGGAGCTACTTTCCGGTCGAGAACCGTTTTTCAATGGCCGACCAGTCCACAACATTCCACCAGGCCTTAATGTACTCAGGCCGGCGATTCTGGTATTTCAGGTAGTAAGCATGCTCCCACACGTCGAGCCCCATCACCGGGAACTTGCCCTCCATCAGCGGACTGTCCTGGTTGGCCGTTGAATAGATGTTCAGCTTGCCCGAGCTGTCTTTCACCAGCCACGCCCAGCCGGAACCGAAACGCGTAGTCGCAGTGGCTTCAAATTTTTCCTTGAATTGCTCGAACCCGCCGAAAGCGCTCTTGATGGCTTCCGCCAGTTTCCCGCCCGGCTGGCCGCCCTTCTTCGGCCCCATGATCGTCCAGAACATGGAGTGGTTGGCGTGCCCGCCTCCGTTGTTGCGAACGGCAGTTCGAATGTTTTCGGGCGCCAGCGCGCAATTGTTGGCCAGAAGCTCCTCAACGGACTTTCCGGCCAAATTGGACGCCGACTCAATCGCTTTATTCAGGTTGTTCACATATCCACCGTGATGCTTGCCATGGTGAATTTCCATCGTCATCTTGTCGATGTAAGGTTCCAACGCGTCGGTTGGGTAAGGCAGTTCAGGAAGAGAAAACGGCATCGTGCCTCCTTTAGCAGTTGTAGGTGAAGATCCCATCGCAACCTCCTTGCAAAATCTGGTTTTCAGCAGCCTCGCTTCAATCGAGGCTGCATCAGAGGTACCTTCAAGAACCAGGCACCAGGGGGGGCGGAATCAATGCTCCCGAGATCGGACCTCAAACTGATCGCGCTCGTCCAGCCACGCCACAACGGTTTTTGCCCAGAAAGGAAATATGTCGGATTTCCGGAATTGTTTCGCCCCTTTTTTCATCGGTGTCCCCAGTTTATCACACTTGGGAAGGTAGAGATGAAAGCCAAGGCCGGCATCTCCATTGCCGTTTTCGGCAAGGCTCTGACCCAGGCTGTTTTATTTCGACTTCCGTTTCGATAAGGGAGTATCATAGTGACCCAGCGGAGTATAGGATTCGCAGGGCATAACTTTGCCGCTAACGGTAGAGCATGTCAGTGGGCTTCAAAACAGACAAGCCGGAACCACAAAAGACCGCAAATGCTCTGTTCACCGTCGGGCACTCTTCAATGGAGGCAGGCGAATTCACCCGCCTGCTGGGCATGCACAAGGCCGGGGTTGTGATGGACGTCCGCAGCCGGCCAGCCAGCGGTCGATTCCCACATTTCAATGGCGCAGTGCTGGAAAACATTCTGCAAAGTGAAGGGATTGCCTACCAGTTTCTTGGCGAGGAATTGGGCGGTCGTCCGTCCGACCCCGCAGCTTACAGCCCGGACGGAGTGGTAAATTACCGTGCCTGCCGCAGGTCCTACAATTTCAGTGCAGGCATTGAACGTATCGAGCGCGAGCTTCAAACCCGGCCGATCGTGCTGATGTGCGCCGAGGAAGACCCCATCGAATGCCACCGCTTCCTAATGATCTGCCCCGAGCTGGTGGCCCTGGGCCTTCACCCGCTGCACATTCGGCGGGACGGGAATATCGAAACGCAGGAAGCGGCTGAAGACCGTCTCCTTCGTTCAACAGGACTCGGCCACGTCGCAGCCAACACTCTTTTCCCTGCGGCCCGCGCCGAGACCATCGAGGAGGCCCTGGAGCTGCAGGCACGGAAATACGCCTTCCGTGTTGACCCGCACCTCGTCCATAGCGGATTCTCACTGACTCTCGTGCCGTAGCACCTGCGGATATAGGAACTGGCAATTCCTTTTCACCACAAACGATTTCCCGCACCCAATACCGCGATTACGATGCCTTCAGTTTCCGCTATCCTTTTGCGCAAATGGACTGGAAAGACAAGCTCCGCTTTTTGGGCTGGCGCAGAGCGTTGTCGTCTACGCTCTGCGGATCGCTAAAGGGAGGCTACGCTCTTTCCTCTTCAGGGGCTGAAGCCCGCCCTGGTGGGGCCTGCACCTTTTTGTCGGACCTGAAGGTCCGACCCCCTGAATACCCCAAAGCAAGTCGGCGCCTTTTCCATTAGGAGGTCGGAGCTTTAGCTCCGACATTAATGGGCTTGAGGTTTTGAGGGGCTTTCAGCCCCTGCAGCGCCGGCTGATTTCGCTTGACAAATCTACGCTACCGTGCTAGTCTTTAGGATGTCGCGCCGGGCGGGGCGCCAGCCAGAAGGAATAGGCAGTCTGCATGGACTATTTAACACCTGTAAGTTGCTGAAAACACAAGAAGGCGTATTTGGCCGCTAAAACGCGTGGGACAAAAAAATTTTATTTGCAGAAACGAAGCCGAGAGGTTGTTGAAAACAAAGGGAAAGGCTACATATGTTAGCCGAAACGAACCCGAAAACGAACCCGAGAAGTCCTTTAGATTCGCACCTGCGGAAAAAACGAACCCGAAAACGAACCCGAAAAGTCCTTTAGAATCGCACTCGGTGAAAAACGAACCCGAAACGAGCCCGAGACAATTCAACTCGCAATCCGGCCTTCCGTTTTCAGGTCCTTGCCAGGCGGTTTGCGCGCTGGCCGGTCCCCTATCCTGCACGCCGGCGCGTCCGCCCATGAACCTTTTCCCGGAGAGGGGCATCCAAAGAACCGGGCGGGCTTTTCAAATCACCAGAGAGGTCTTCGAAAAGATCCTTCATTCCATTGGTTCACCGGGCGCGCGGCCTTGTGAATCTCCCTCTCCAGTCTTGCGTGATAAAATGTTGGCAACGAAGAAGCTTTTGATAGAATGCAGACGCGCAGTTGAACGGACCGCCCAAAATCGAGTGTCCGGGGATGCCTGACAATGAACGATAAGATAAAGAAATCCGCCGATTTTGACAATCTGGCCATTTTGCCCGTTCGGGATACCGTCCTGTTTCCGAACGCGATTTTGCCGCTGACGGTGGGCCGGGAAAGCTCGTTGGAGCTGATCAACTCCCTGCCGGAAGGCGAAAAGTTCGTGGGCATCATCGCGCAGCGGGACCCGCGCGTCGACAACCCGCAACCCGCCGATCTTTACCAGATTGGCGCCGTGGCTTTTGTCCACAAGATCATCAAGCTCCCCACCCAGAGCCTGTTCATCTTTGTCGAGGGGCTGCAGAGGATCGCGCTGGAAGAAGTTCTCCAGATGGAGCCCTTCATCCGGGCAAAAGTCAAGCAACTCCCGGACGTTGTTCCGGAAGACAAGAAAGCTGATTTTGACGCGCTGGTCCGCAGCGTCACCACGCTGTTCCAGCAGGCCGTGCAGCTTTCTCCCACGCTTTCCGACGACCTGCAGACGGTGGTAATGAACATCGATGACCCGGGCCGCCTGGCAGACTTTATCGCCGCCAATCTTCCCTCGCTCTCCAGCACCGAAAAACAGGAACTGCTGGAAAGCCTGGACCTCCAGGCGCGGCTTGACCGCCTGAACCACCTGCTGGCCCGTGAGGTTGAGGTGCTGCAGCTCCGCTCCAAGATCCAGTCTGATGTTCAGGACCAGGTGACGCAGAGCCAGCGCGAATACTACCTGCGGGAGCAGATGAAGGCCATCCAGAAAGAGCTGGGCGAGGCAGACGAGCACCAGGAAATTGAAGAACTGCGCAGGAAAATCGAGGCGGCGGGAATGACGGAAGAAGCTCGCAAGGAAGCGCTGCGCGAGCTGAACCGGCTGTCAAAGATGTCGCCCGCCGCCGCCGACTATCACGTCACCCGCACCTACCTGGACTGGCTGGTGGTGCTGCCCTGGCAGAAGGTCAGTGAGCTGAAGGTTGACGTCAATAAGGCCAGAGACGTGCTCGAAACCGATCATTATGACCTGGAAAAGATCAAGGAGCGGATCCTCGACTACCTCGCCGTCCTGCAACTGAAGCCGGAAATGAAAGGTCCCCTGCTCTGCTTTGTGGGACCGCCCGGAGTGGGGAAAACATCACTGGGCAAATCCATTGCCAAGGCGCTGGACCGCAAGTTTATCCGCATGTCGCTCGGGGGCATCCACGACGAAGCGGAAATCCGCGGGCATCGCCGGACCTACATCGGGGCGCTTCCCGGCCAGATCATGCAGGGCATCCGCCGCGCCGAAACCCGCGATCCCGTCTTCATGCTGGACGAGGTGGACAAGATCGGGCGCGACTTCCGCGGCGACCCGTCTTCCGCCCTGCTGGAGGTGCTCGACCCGGAACAGAACTCGCACTTCCGCGACAACTATCTCGATGTGCAGTTTGACCTTTCCAAGGTGCTGTTTATCTGCACCGCCAACGTGCTGGACACCATTCCGCCTCCTCTTCTCGACCGCATGGAGATGCTGGACCTTCAGGGGTATACGGAGGAGGAGAAAATCGAAATTGCCGTCCGGCACCTGATTCCCAAACAGGCCGAAGAGCACGGCATCAAGCTGGGCGAACAGATCGAATTTACCCGCGAAGCCATTTCCGCCATCAGCCGCCATTACACCCGAGAGGCCGGCGTGCGAAACCTGGAGCGCGAGGTCGCCACACTCTGCCGTAAACAGGCCCGCAGGATTGCCGAAGGCCACCCGGAAAAACTGACCGTGACGCCTGAAAACCTTGCCGAATTCCTCGGC
>DASSJE010000122.1:0-14289 GCA_035691365.1 Terriglobia bacterium | reverse complement strand
GTCATCGTAAGCTTGACCGGCACGCCCTCCGGAATATGTAGCGCATTGATTTCCCGTTTGCCGTTCGTATGTTCGATGTGCCACATCCACTGCTTTCCAATTACAAAGACCTCCGTGGCATTCGGGGGTGGCTGCGCATTTCGGACAAAAATTTCGGCGCCCCAGAAATACATGATAGCAACGAGAATCATGGGAATGACTGTCCACATAACCTCGAGCGGAATATTGTTGATCACCTGGTTCTTCGGGGGCGGTTCATCCGGCGAGCGGCGGCGATACTTGATGGCAAAGTAAAAGATCAGCAGAAAGATCAGGGCGCTGAAGAAAACCGACACAGCCGTCAGGAACCAGAATAGATGGTCAACCGCCGGGGCAACCGTTGAGGCTTGTTGCGGAAATATGGGGAACGCATGTGGCATTTTATTCTTTCATCCTCTTCAAGTCGGGCCCGATGGCCGAGGCGGAGCTTCTACCTCTCAGCCTTCACAGAGGCCTGTGTAAGGAGCACTCGGTCACCTTTCGGGCGCCCGCTTCGAAACATTATGAGGAGCAATCCGCCCAGAAGTATGATGGTGACGAGACCGCCAATAAACAGCACACGTGAAATGATCAGGCTATATTTTCCCGTGGCCGGATCGTAATGGCTGCAAAACAGCAGGATCGCGTCAACGGGCGATCCGATCTTTCCTTGTGAAGCTTCAACCAGAGCCAGACGAACCGGGCCGGCGGGATATCGAATGCCAAAAAAATACCGTGCCACTTTGCCCTGCGGCGTCAAAACAAAAATAGCCGTGGCGTGTGAAAACTGGTCGATCTTGGGATCATATTTGTATCTGAAGCCAACAGCCTTGGCCAGCGCGGCAATCGAGGCTTCGTCTCCAGTTAGGAAATGCCACCCTGCGGCTGCGCCCTTGCGATTGTATATGGAGAGATACATGGCCCTTTTCGCGAAGGCCTGGGAGGGCGTGTCGTTTGGATCAAAGCTGACCGTCAGCACATTGAACTGATCGCCGACGCTGAATCGGACCTCCCTCAGGCTTTCCATCAGACCGTTTTCAACCATGGGGCAGAGCTGCGGGCAGTTAAAGTAGATCAGAGAAAGGATGACGGGCTTCTTGCCAAAATAGTCGCCCAGGCGGACGGTCTTGCCTGTTTCGTCGTGGAAAACCAGGTCGAGAGGGACCTGGTTGTTCAATCGCTGATCAATACCGACGTCCTGCAGTTGAGCAGGAACTGTCTTGGAGTTCTGTCCCGAGACCCCGCCATGGGGCGGGCCTTGAAATCCACGCGACTGAAGGATTTTCGAAATCTGCCCCTTTGCAACGGACGGATAGCCGATGCCGGCCACCATACAGAGTGCCAGAATAACCCCCAGCCTTATTGACAGGCATTCGCGCAACGCAAGCCTTGCGGCATCCGTCTTGTCGTCGATATGCTCCCAAGCCATGATAATTCCTTACCTTCTGGCAGCCTGCTGGCTGCCGGCTTTGGTCTCTCCTAGTTTTGCGGCATAAAGCCCTGAGGGACCGTATACTGCTGCACTTCACCAGGCTGCACCGCACCCTTCGGCGTCTTACTGTTGCGGGCCGGAAGACCTTGTTGGAGCAGGACATCCATCGCGCGTTGAATGGGAATTCGAACCACACCTTTCTTCCGGTTGACCCAACCGTATGAGTCGAGAATCTCGTGTTGCTGGTTCAGATAGACCTGCAGGTCCGGACCCGGGTGCGCCTGAAGCTGCGGGACTCCCGGGGGCGGCAAAACACGTCCCCGGGAGATCGCCGATTGAGGCGCAGGGTAAGTCTGGTGATGCCTGAAGTAAACCAGGGTAAACCAACTGACCACGAAACCTGCGATAACGATTATGGCGACTGCGAATGCGAAATAAAGGATATACCGGGGCACAGCCTCGCGGGTTTCGTGGCGATGCTTCGAATTTTCAGAATGAGTCGTGTTCTCATCCATGCTGAACTACTCCCTCAAACCTCGGATCGTGCAATGGGAGCCGCGGCCTGACCTTGAGTTGGCGAATGAAAAACGCCAGCCACAAACCCCCGACCCCGAAAGGGGCCACGATGTCTATCCAGTCCAGATGCAGCCCCAGCGGGTAGAAGGCAGGCATGATGAACCAGTAGAGGTCAATCCAGGTCATCACCAGCAGCCCGCCGCCCACAAAAGCCAGCGCTTTCATGTTTCTCTTGGCAGGCCGATTCAGCAGCACAACAAACGGTACCGCAAAGTGGAAGAGGATGATGAATAGCGCCACCCACATCCACTGGCCGGTGCCTCGAACCGTGTACCAGAAGTTTTCGTCCTGCAGGTTGCCCGCCCAGATGATCAAGAACTGGGAAAAACACAGGTAGGCCCAGAGCATCACAAAGGTCAGCAGAATGTTGCCAAGGTCGTTGAAGTTTTTCGATTCGATCACTCCTGCCAACGGCCTGTGTTTGGCCAGAATCATGCAAACGATGATGGTGAAGGACATCCCCGCCAGGGCGGGCATAATGATGAAAATCATGCCAAAGATGGTCGAGAAGAACTTGGGTTCCAGAGACATGACCCAGTCGAACGACGCCCAGCTGATCGTAATACAGTAGACCAGCATTCCCACCGCGCCGAAGTTGTTGAACTTCCTCAGCAGCCCGTGAGTTGTTCCCAGGTCCTGCTGGGAAGAAAACTTGCTCAGGGAATACGCAAAGAAGATCCAGCACGCAAAGTAAATGATCGCGCGCGCCAGGTAAAATGGCGGGCTCAGATAGAAAACTTTAAAAGAACTTCCGGTAGCAATCGGGTAGACGTGCGGGTCGGCATGGCCGATCAGCAGAGGAATAAAGAGCAGGGCGAGCAGCGGAAAAGTCCGTGTGCCTGCTTCAAGCGTACGCCGGCTGACGAACCCCCATTTTCCTCCTACCATGTGGTGGAGACACAGAATGGCAAGGCATCCGAGTGCGACTAATAACCAGAGAAGAAATCCGACGAGGTAGCCCCGAAGGAACCCCGTCCAGTTGGTAAAAGCTCCGAATACGCACGCCACCGACGCGACCACACCGATGATCAGGAACCAGCGCTGGGCACGATCGAGTCGAGGCTTCAGAGTATCATCGTTCATTGTGCAGACCCTTCAAGTTTCGTAAGTTCATTGGGCGGAACATCGCTGGTGGGCGCGTCCTGGCTCAACTGCAAAGCTCGAATATAAGCCGCAATGCACCAGCGGTCTCGGGGAGAAACCCGGCCCGCGTAGCTGTACATTGTTCCGTAACCGTTGGTCATGACGTCAAAGAAATGGCCCACCGGAGCCTTCATGAGGCGTTCAATGTGGTAGGAAGGCGGAGGCGGAAACCCTCTTTGCACAATCATTCCATTGCCGCTGCCAGTGTAATCGTGACAGGGGGCGCAATAAATATTGAACCGCTGCTGGCCGCGATCGAGGTCCTTTTTCGTGATGGGAAAAGGGAAGACATCGGCAATCTGGCCATTGATCTTGCCCGTGTAAAGGAGTTCGTCGGTCCTCAATTCTCCCCTGGCAACCGTTCCCGGAACGACCGGCCGCTCTGACCGGCCGTCATTAAAGAAGCTGCTTGGCTGAAGGCCTTTATACTTGGGTTGAATGTGCATATCCAGCCGGCAGCCCGTCATGAGGACGCCGGCCAGGGCTATCGCCGCCCAGCGCAAGCCGCGTGCGGCGTGCGATTTCAAATCCGCCGGCCTCGATGACGGCCCTGGCGAGGCCGCCCTCAGAAAGTGTTGTGCCTGGCCCCATTTAGCTTTCAACTTCAGATACCTCGCGAGGATTAAGTTCTGACAGAAAGTTCCTGGTCCGTTCCGCGTCAAACTTGGGATCGTCCGCCTTGATCAGCAGGAAGAAGCGGTCCCTGCTGGCGTGAGCAAACCGCTCCACATTAAACACCGGATGATACGGTGAGGGCAGACTGTTGAGCGCGATCATTCCAAAGGTTGCCGACAGCGCTGCAAACAGGATCGTCAGTTCAAAGATGATGGGAATGAACGCCGGCCAACTGTCGAACGGCTTGCCTCCGATGTTTTGGGGATAGCCGATGACGTTGGGCCACCACTGGAGCAGGAAACCCGTCAAGGTACCGGTCAGCCCTCCGCAAAACACGATGATGGGCAATTTCGTCTTATGGAAGCCAATGACGTCCGACAGTCCTTCAATCGGGAAAGGCGAAAACGCATCCAGTTCCCGGTAGCCGGCACCCGCAGCGTGTTTGCTGGCTTCCAGAAGTTCTTCCGCCGAGAGGAACTCGGCCATCAATCCGTAAGTCGATTGCGTTTGATCCATCTAGGAATGGGCCTCCTCTGCGGTTTTATGAACCAGATCACGCATTTCGAAAATCGAGATCATCGGAAGGAAGCGAATAAACAGATAGAACAAGGTGAAGAACAGGCCGATGGTTCCAAAAAAGATGATGTAATCCCACCGGGTCGGGTCAAACATTCCCCATGAGGAGGGAATGAAGTCGCGGTGGAGACTGGTGACGATGATCATGTACCGCTCCAGCCACATGCCTGTCTGGACCGAAAACGACAGGATAAACAGCCACAGCGGGTTACGCCTGATCTTCGCCGACCACAAAAGTTGCGGGATCACCAGGTTGACTGCAATCAGCGTCCAGTACACTGGCGCGTAGGGACCCGTCATCCTGTTCATGATCATGTAAATGTCAAACTTGTTGCCGCTGTAGAAGGCCATGAAGGTTTCCATGGCATAGCTGTAAGCCACGATCATGCCGGTGGCCAGCATCATCTTGCCCATGTTGTCGATGTGGCGGATGGTCAGGAAATCTTCCAGGCCGTAATATTTGCGAAGCGGCACGGCCAGCGCGATCACCATGGCAAAACCGGAGTAGATGGCGCCGGCAACGAAGTAGGGCGGAAAGATCGTGCTGTGCCAGCCCGGAAGTATGGCAATCGTGAAGTCGAAGCTCACCACAGTATGGACGGAGACCACCAGCGGCGTTGCCAGTCCAGCCAGCAGCAGGCCCGCCATTTCATAGCGCTTCCAGTGGCGTGCCGACCCGCGCCAGCCCAGGGCGAAAACTCCGTAAATGACCTGCTTGAACTTCTTGGTGGCGCGGTCGCGAAGGGTTGCAAGGTCGGGAATCAGGCCGACGTACCAGAACAACAAGGAAACGGTGGCGTAGGTCGAAACCGCAAAAACGTCCCACACCAGGGGGCTGCGGAACTGTGGCCACACGCCCATCGTATCAGGGTAGGGAAGCAGATAGTAAAACAGCCAGGGACGGCCCATGTGGAGCAGCGGGAACGTGCCGGCGCAGGCAACCGCAAAGAGCGTCATGGCTTCGGCAAAGCGGTTGATTGAGGTGCGCCACTTCTGCCGCATGAGCAGCAGGAACGCGGAGATCAGCGTCCCGGCATGTCCGATTCCGATCCACCACACAAAGTTGGTAATGGCGAATCCCCAACCGACCGGAATACTAATTCCCCATATTCCAACACCGACCGCGAACAGCACCGTGATGCCAAAGTTGAGCATCAAAAGCAGTGCCACCGCCAAACCAAAGCCGATCTTGTATTTGTTGCCGGTGCCCCGGGTCAGAACGATCGAGCTGATTTTGTCGGTGACCGATCCGTAAGAATGGCCGGGGCCGAGGACTTCGCTCCCTGGAGCGACTATGGTACCCACATTTTCGGGCTCTTGTGGTGCCATCCCCTTACTCCTTGATCTCCGGATTCGGATTTCGCAGCCGCGCTAAGTACGAAGTTCGTGGACGAATATTTAAATCGGCTAACAAGACGTATTTCCTCGATTGAGCTTTAAGATTTGCAACTTCACTGTTGGGGTCGTTGATATTTCCGAAAACGATGGCTTTGGTTGGGCAGGCCTGCTGGCAGGCTGTCACGACTTCGCCATCCTTGATGGTGCGATTCTCAACCTGCGTCCTGATTTCTGCTTCCTTGATGCGCTGCACACAATAGGTACATTTCTCCATGACGCCCCGGCTGCGGACCGTCACATCGGGGTTGCGCACGCCATAGAGACTTGGCGTCGTCCAGTCAGAATATAGATAGAAATTGAATCTCCGAACCTTGTAGGGGCAGTTGTTGGAACAGTACCGCGTGCCCACGCAGCGGTTGTAAACCATCACGTTCAAGCCTTCGGGGCTGTGCATGGTGGCGCCGACCGGGCAGACGTATTCGCAGGGCGCGTTTTCACAATGCATGCAGGGCATCACCACGTGGTAGGTTTCGGGATTCTCGAGATTGCCGCGCCAGTAAGTGTCCACGCGAATCCACTGCATGATGCGCCCGTCGTCCACCTGCTCCTTGCCCACAACGGCGATGTTGTTTTCAGCGTAGCAGGCGATCACGCAGGAGTTGCAGCCCACGCAACTGTTCAGATCGATCGACATGCCCCACTGGTATCCCTTGCTGTAGTCATAGGGGGGATAAAGGTTGGGCGCCTGGGTGGTCTCTTCCGGAGGATCGGCGGCGAAATCCGGGTTGGAACGAAATTCCTCGAGGCTGGCCACCCGCACCAGATCTCTGTTGAAAGCCTCTTTGCTTTCGATTTCGTGTTTCCGGCCGCCTTCGGTAACAATGCTGTGACGCTGCATCGTTACCAGCCTGTAGTGGTCGCCTGTCCTGGCGGGTTTGGAAATGGGAGCAAATTCCGGGGCATCAGAGGTCCAGATAGAGTAGGCGTTGAACCCCGTTCCGTTGCCCACTCTTCCCGCGCGTGACCGGCCGTAGCCGAAAGTGATGGTCAGGCAGCCATCCGCGTGACCCGGCAGGACCCAGACCGGCACGCGAAGCCTGCGGCCATCGCTTGTGACTTCCACAACATCTCTGCTCATCACGCCAAGCTGATCGGCGGTGCTGGGGCTGATGTACGCTGCGTTGTCCCAGGTCATGGTGGTCAGCGGCTTGGGGAGTTCCTGCAGCCATGAATTGTTGTTGTAACTGCCGTCCCAGACAGTGGGATCGGGCCGGAAAGCAACCTCCATGGAACCGGTCCCTGTGCCGTTTCCGCTCTTGGGCAGGGCGGCGGCAAAGTCCGGCTTGGGAATAACGGTCCTGGCCTGGAAGGCGCTGCCGGCAATAATGCCTTTTTCCAGAGAAGTTTCCCAGAACGTTTCGTATTCGACGGACGTGGCAACCTTCTGGTCCGCCCAGAAGCCGCGCACCCACTCGTGCGGTGTGCGCCCGGGGTCTCCCAGCAGCGCGCCCAGAACTTCATGCGGCGAGCGGTTTGCGTAAAGCGGCGCGATCAGCGGTTGAACAAGGCAGGCGGTGCCATCGTAGGCGCGATCGTCGCTCCAGCCTTCCAGGTAATGGACCTGGGGAATAAACCAGTGGCAGCGATAAGACGTTTCATCGTTGTAAATTCCAAGGCGCAGGCGAAGGTTGACCTTGTCGAGCGCCTTCTCAAACTCCAGGTCCGCCGGAGCGTTGTAGACCGGGTTCCCGCCGATGATCAGCAGGGTGTCCACTTTCCCGGCGTTGATGTCGCCAACCAACTCCCGAATGGATTCCAGCTCGTTGACCGGCTGGACTTCTATCGGGTCGATGTAAATTACCGTCTTGCCCGTGTTGCCCAAAGCTGCGTTGATGGCGTGCGCCAGCGCATGGACCATGGGAGGCTGCTGCTCACCCGCCAGAACGATGCTTGTCCCGTGATGCTGCTGAAGGTCGCGAACCAGCGCGGCTACCCATTCTGACGGAACTCCCTCCGGAGCCTGCGCGCCTGCTTCCACACCTTTTACTCCGACCGCCGCCGCGAGTGCGGTGGCGAAAGCCTCAACGCGGCTGGACTTCAGAGGCAGCCTGTGGTCCGCCGAGGCGCCCGTGATGGTCGCCATGGATTCGACAACGTACAAGCGGTTCATGGAACTGTGGGTATCTTTAATCCGCCGCCGGTCCGCAAAGTCGCGGGTGTAGCGGACGCCGCCCCGCCCGCTGCAGAGGAAGTCGGCATCGAGTGAAACAACCACGTCCGCCTGATCAAACTTGTAATAAGCGCTCAGATATTGCCCGTACAGCGCCTTGAGCCCTTCGCGCTCCGCGTGCCGGTTGACAGGAGTGTATTGATGCCATTTGGCTTCGGGGAAATCTGCCAGCAATGCCTTCAACTGGCTGCCAAGCGTCGGCGAAGTGACTGTCTCCGTCAGAATCCGGAAGCCTGCGCCCTTCTGGGTGAGATACAGGCTGCGAAGCTGGCCCAGCAACTCCAGAAACTCGGTGTAATTGGTGATGGCGCCGCCATGCATCAAGGTCTGGGCCCGGTCAGGGTCCCACAGATCGAGCACCGATGCCTGCCCAAAAACGTCCGTGCTGCCCAGGCTGCCGGGGTGGTCCGGATTGCCTTCAGCTTTGGTGGGGCGGCCCATGTTGCTCCTCACCAGCAAGCCGATCGCGCCTCCCTCAGGTCGTGGCATCGAGGTCGCATAGAACAATGGGTGGCCCGGAACAAACTCTTCCGGCGGATTGACGTAGGGAGTAATGTGCTCAATCGGAAGTTTCGTGCACGCCGTTAATCCCGCCAATCCTGCAGATGCGGCCATCAGCTTCAGCATATTGCGCCTGCTGACGCCGGGTTGGGCCTGCCTGGCGGGCGGGTTCGGGGCGAACTCCTGCCGCGCCAGCTTCTCGTATTCTTCGGGATCAGCCAGCTGTTCCAGGCTTCGCCAGAAGCGTTTCTTGTCCCCTTTTTCAAGACCCGCCCGGATTGAGGCCAGGTCGATGAAGTTCTTGTCCTTCATTGGTTATCCCTATGTGTGCGGTTTAGCGATGGCACGTCTCGCAACTGGTCAAACTCTTTATTTTGTACTCCTTCACCAGCTTCCGGCCCATGGCAATCTGGTCTGCGCGCGGAGTATAGATGGGGTCATAAACATCCTTCTTGGGCCGCACATACCGTTCCGGATGCTTATGACAGTTGATGCACCAGCGCATGTAGAGAGTGTTTTGCCGCCACGTGATCGGCATCTCTCCAAGCTGCCCGTGACACGTCGTGCAGCCCATTCCTTTGCTGATATGAATGCTGTGGTTGAAATAAGCGAAATCGGGGACCGCGTTGACCCGGTTCCACATGATGGATTCGCCTGTGCGATAACTCTCCCGCACTGGCTGCAGCATGGTGGCGTTCGTCCACAACTGCGAGTGGCATGACATGCAGATGTGCGTCGGAGGTAGACCCGCATACCAGGAGTTCTCGACCGACGTGTGGCAGTACCGGCAGTCGATCCCCAGTTGCGCCGTGTGGTGCTCATGGCTGAAAGGAACCGGTTGCGGAAGTGGTTGCTTGATGTACGTGTAGTAAGAAGACTGGTTAACCTGCCAACTGATGTAGCAAATCAATCCAACGAGAATAAGGATGCCATATATGCTCGCCTTGGCAACGGCGTTCATGCTGCGATGAAAGATTTGAGACATTTTGAGAGCCCTACGTGCATTCCTGCAGAACACTACTCTGCGGTAATCGAGGCAGTCAGCTTCGTCAGAAACTGCTTAAACTACATGAATGGGTTTTGCCCGTGCCCCTTAACGCCTTCACTCTGCAAACGACAGTACAGTGAAACGAAAGAATATACACGATGTCGAAAAATTTTGCAAAAATTATTCTCTTGCCAGACACGTTTCGTGATCCATCGCACATTTTCCGAGCAGGTTTTCCGTGCCGGACTTGCAATTGGAAACGTATTCTTCTCGACGTGAATAGCTGTTGAGCCGAAGCGCGCCGCATGTGGCAGCCTCCTCCGCAGCAGACTGCGGGCGAGCATCGCCCGATCCTTCGGCGCGCAAAATTCCGCCGCATCTTTGCAACGCCTGGCGCGATTCCCAAAATGGGAATTGTTCCCGATTTGAAATTCCGGCCCCCGCGAACTTCGCAGCCCTTTTTCCTGCCTTTCGTCCGGTTAGAGATCACTAGGAAATTCTCATGAAATCGATCTTAGCTCCGGCTGCATATCCGCTGCTTGTCCGGGCGGCAAGGGTTCCCATTTTGAAATTGCCTAGCCCTCCGTGTTCTTCCAGACCTGCTTCCGCAAGGCCCCGCAAAGCGTGAATTTTAACCTTGCCGGGGTCATGCCATGCCGCGCGCGCCCGGTCTTTGGCCACCGCTCTGGGTTGCGCCGTGAGAGATCAGTGACAAAGGCCGAAGTGTCGAAATCACAATGCGATGCGTCGTTCTTTCGGTGTTTGGAAAGGGCGGAAGCGACCCCTGCTCGATTGCCCTATGGGAAGTGCCAGGTGATACGTCGCACACGCCGCGAAGCGCGACCGGAAGTTTTTTTCTAGCCTCGAAAACGAGTTGGCCCGGCCCGTGCATTGAAGGATCTTGCAGGCGATGGCGGCAGGTGGCCTGATGCTGCTTCGGCAGACTTCGCGACTCCGCCTTTGCCTGCGGTTGAGACTAAAACTTAGGGGGTGCCGAATTGGCGATTCAAATATTTGTTCCATCAAATGCGGTCCAAAAGCGTAACGGCCAGCAGGAGTGCCGGCCGCGTCAGGCGGCGGGGAAGTCAAGCCGCAACCTGCCTTGTTCAACCGGGGAGGGGCGCGCGACCCAAAGCCGCGGCCCTGCGCACGATTGGGAAATTTCGAATGACAGGGTGGTTAAACTTCTGCCGCTGGTGCGGCGGGTTGCTCTGAAGCTTCGGGGACACCTTCCCGGGCACGTGGAACTGGATGACCTGATCAGTGATGGGACGGTGGGCCTGATCGACGCAGCCAGGAAGTTTGACCCAGCCAGAGGAGTGACCATCGAGAGCTACGCCTGCTATCGGATTCGAGGGGCCATCCTCGATTCCCTGCGGGGCCAGGACCATGCCTCCCGCGACATGCGGCGGCGGATGAAGAAGATTGAGGCCACCTGCCAGTGTCTGGAACGGCGGCTCGGGCGTCCGGCGGAAGACGCGGAAATCGCTGCGGCCATGGGGTTGGGCCTGGAGCAGTGGTATGAACGGGTCGCTGAACTGCAGCGGATCGGATTTGAAGGCACGGCCTCGCGGATTCCACAGGAGTACAACAAGCGGATCGACGAGGAAAATCTTCCGGCCGCTCAGGACGACAATCCCTTCGAGCAGTGCTACCGTCGCGAACAGAGTGACCTTCTTTCCTCGGCGCTCGGTTGCCTGGCGGAGCGCGAGCGGGCGATCATCCACCTGTATTACAAAGAGGCGCAGACGATGAAGCAGATCGGCGCGCGGCTTGGCATTGACGAATCGCGGGTTTCGCAACTGCATTCGGGAGCCATGACCCGGCTGCGCAGCCGGGTTGCCGGCATGCTGCGTCCCGCATCGGAGGCTACGCGCTCCGGCCGTGCGAAGCGTGCTCCACGGCTTCACGGGCCCGCATGCGGCCCGGCGAGCGCGCGGGAGCAGAGCGCTGCGGCGGCAGAACTGTAAAGTTCCGATGAAAAACTCTATCGCCACGCCAGTCTTTAGACTGAACGGATTGCATCGAATTCTAACCAATGATAGGCTCACGGTTTCATGGTTGTTCCGGATGCTCTCTTAGAGTCGCGGAGATGGGGAAGTGCGTAAAGGGACTCGGATCATGGGCATCTCAATAAAGGATTTGGTTTGTCGCTATGACAAGATACGAAGACAGAACCTTCGAAAATCAGCACGTCATCCTCGATGAGGGTGTGTTCGTCAACTGCGTCTTCAGGAACTGCAGCCTGGAGTACGCGGGGGGCGACGTCTATGTCCAGAACTGCCAGGGAGAAAACTGCCAGTTGGTGTGGCGCGGCCCGGCGCAGCGGACCATTTTTCTTCTGCAGGGGCTGGGGCTTCTGACGCCGGCAGCCTCGCTGACCACGGCGGAAGCTCCAAGCAGCGTGCAGTAGGCAGGCGGCGCTTGAGAGCGCAAGCCGCAACCTGAACAACCCGGCGTGCTTTCCTCCCCGGAGTTATGCCTCCGCCCTCACGGATTGGCGCTCGCCTGCAGCGATGCAGGGCGGGAGACGCTTTGTCGCGAGGCGCGCGAACTCCCGCCACGGCCGGCGCATGCTTTACGGGGCGGTTTTCCTGCCGCTCCGTGATTCCCACCCCCTTCTCTCGCTTAATCCACCGGCGGCGCCAGCGACGGAATCAACTGGTACGACGGCCGCGTCTGATACTTGCGCAGATAATCCCGGTAAGCAGCGCTCTCAGGCGAACGGTCTTTCGGCCCCGGCGGATAGTTTTGCATGGAGCGGAAGGGAAGCGGCGCCACGGTGGCGGAATAGGCCGTGTTCGGTTCGCCGTCTTTGGCGTAGCCGGTGGCGTCCAGGAAGAACGATCGCACCCAGCCTTTGGGCAGCGGCGGAAGGCCTGCAGCATTGAAGCGCACGGTCATTTCGTCGCCGGTAGACATCACCACGAGCTGGCTGTCCGCACGGCCCACCAGCTTTTCCACGTTGCCATAGCGCGTGTAGGATCCCCGCATGGGGTTCCAGGGCGCGCGCTTCAGGAGAGAAGCATATTCGTAATGGTCTGGGCGAACGTGGCCGGGGTCGGTGGCGGGCGCCGAGAACCCGCGATAGCGGAGATTGGCATAGGCCGGTTGAATTTCGCGGCCTGGCTCAACCACGCGCTCGTGAGTGGTGAAGAAGATGCGGTCCCAATAGACGCACAGATTGGTAACGATGCGCACGTGGTGGTCGGCTGAGAGGAACTTGCCCGTCAGGTTGACGCGCATGGTTCGGTTGGTGCCGCTGGGCAGGCCCATGTCGGGAACCACCGTCACCCATTTCCCCTGCCTGTTCCTGACCTGCAGATAGGGCGAAACCATGGGCGTTGAGGGGTTGTGCATGAGCGCCCTTGATCCGTTGGAATCGGTCCAGAACACCCATCCGGTCAGCCACAGGGAGAGGTGTTTTGCATCCTTCAGCTTGCCGAGGTCGAGCGTCAGGCTGTGCATTTCCGCCATGCCGGGAATGCGCAGGTGCCTGAAGCTGTGTGGATAGCGGTGGTCGGTTTTACTGATGAGCGGCAGAACATTGTTGCCCTGGCTGTCCATGGCGGAGACGGGCAGCCGCTCATCACGGACGGCATAAAGCCTCGGCGCCGCCGGAGTTGATGAGTAAATTTCATTCGAGTAGATTTTTTCACCGGCGGGATGATCGACGGCGACGAGGCGCAGGCGGTCAAAATAATCGACCTCGCGCAGCTCATCGGTCATCTGGAATTCGTAGTTGCCGCCTCGCGGGCGCAGCGCCGAGGGCAGCCGGACGAATTCGCGCGGATAGGGTTTGATGCGGGTACCGTCCGGCGCCAGTTCGCCCAGCGGCCCCACGCCGAGAATATCGGTGACAAAGCTGAAGCGCTTGCCGTTCCACACATAGAGCATGGGGCAGGAACTGGCCAGGCGCTCCGACTCGCGGAAGGTGATGGGTGCGTCGGTTGCCACGTCGAGCTTGTTTTCGATGATCTGTGTCGGCCAGGTAGTACGCACCACGTCCAGTTTGGCCAGGTTGCCCGTGTAGACGTAGGCCGGGCCGTCGCTGATGAGGACTTTACTGTAAAAATTCCCTTGCTTCAGCTCGATCGTCGATCCCACGCCCTCCTTGTTGCTCTTGGAGCCATCCATGCTGATTTCCAGCCAGTGCCCCGGCGGGCCGGTTTTGGCCCAGGCCTCGAGTTTTCCGCTGCGCGTGGCGCCAACCAGATCGAGAACACCGGGCTTGCCGATCCACGCCGCGCTGAGCGACCTCAACTCTTCGGCGGGGCCCAGATGGACCGTCTCCAGATGGAAATGCCCCAGCCGGTTGGCCAGAAGGTGCAGCCTGCCCTCGGAGTCGGCAACCAGCAGGTCCGTGTAGCTGTTGCCGGTGATGTCGGCGGCCAGGCCTCGGAAGGCCAGCAGCGGGGCAGGCGGCTTGACGGCCGGAACATCCGTGAACGGCGTGAATTTGCCGTTGCCGCTGTTCCTGAGCACTTCGTAACCGGCGGTGGTCCACAGCGCGAGATCAAACCTGCCGTCGTGGTCGAAATCCGCCACAGCGCCGCCCAGCGCAGTCAGTTTGCTGAAGGCAGCGCCGGCCTCGGCGGTGCGGTTGACGAACTTGTCGCCACCCTCGTTCGCAAAGAAAATGGGCGCGCCATCGTCGCGGAAGAAGACCAGATCAGAATAGGTGCTGTCGCTGAAGTCGGCGAACAGGACGTTGCGAAAACGCCCGCGAACGGAGCCGAGCCCGGTGGATGCCGTGATATCGGTGAAGGTGCCGTTGCCGTTGTTGCGGTAGAAGTGGATTCCGGCGGGCGGGAAATCGTCGGGGAAGCGGAAGCTGCTGCCGCGCGGCGGCGTATTCAGGTTGGTGTAGGA
>DASSJE010000121.1:0-2181 GCA_035691365.1 Terriglobia bacterium | reverse complement strand
GATGATGCGCCTCAGCGCGCCCTCCGCCACTTCCTCATCCAGGCGTCCCTGGACCTGCATGGCTCCGGGCATGTTGTACTGCACACTCCCGCCCAGTTGGTCGATGAACCACAACCGTTGTTGCGCAAAGGAGAGAGGCAGCTCGTTTGTGTGCCGGGCAAACACGCCGATGCGCGGTCGCGATAGAGTTTTTTCTTCCCTTAACCATTCGACGATTGCGGCTTTTTTCTCCTTCAACTCATTCAAAAGCGCCTGGTCAAGTTTGTCGCGCTGGCCGACAACTCTGATGTTCTCCTTGTCGTCCAGAGTCAGCCTTATTTTTCTGTCTTTCAGCGTTTCGAAAAAACTCATCAGGGTCATATCGTGATTTCCATTTCATCGGCACCGACTTCATATTCCGAACTGATCGAGAGTGCATCTCTCAAGCCCGCTTCGAGTATCAGCTGGGCGAGCAGATTGAGTTGGGGGTGTCTCATGACCTCTTTGATCGAGAGCTCCACCCCGCATTTATTTCTTATTTCAGATAAAAGCCTCATCAACAGGAGCGAGTGGCCGCCTAAATCGAACAGGTTCGCTGTAGCGCTGATGGTTTTCGGATTGCGGTTCAGTAGCGCGCCCCATATCTCAGTCAGCGCGATTTCGGTATCGGTTACCGGTGCTACATAGCTGTTCTCCGGAACCGCAATTGTGGGCTCCGGCAATGCCATGCGGTTGAGCTTGCCGCTTGGGGTGAGGGGCAACCGCTCGAGCATCACGAATATTGACGGCACCATGTATTCGGGAAGTATTGGCTTTAGAAATTGGCGAAGCCTGGCAACTTCCGGCCCGGGCTGTTGATGCGGCACTACGTAAGCCACCAGTTTGTCACCGCTCGGCAACGAATCTTTTACAGCAAGCACCGCCGTCTGCTTCACCAGGGGATGTTTGGCCAGGACCATCTCGATTTCAAGAAGATCAATGCGGTTACCCCGTATCTTTACCTGGCGGTCCATTCGACCCGCATATTCAATGGTTCCATCCGGGTTGTGCCGCCCAAGGTCAAGCGCACGATAAAGGCGTGCGCCGGGCTCGCCCGAAAATGGGTCGGGAACGAACCTCGTGGCGGTCAATTCGGGTTGGAAAAGATATCCCTGCGCAAGCCCCATTCCTCCCACGTAGATCTCTCCCGGCACTCCCAGGGGCGCTGGGTTCATCTCGGCGTCCAGCAGATACACGCGCGTGTTATAAATTGGCCGGCCAATCGGAATGCTGGTGCAGGCGGCAATCTCCGTAACGTCAAGGGCCGTGGAATCGGCGGAAGCCTCGGAAGCTCCATACAAATTCAAAAGGACGCGTCCCGGAAGTGTCTTGCGGAAACACTGCTGCAAGTCAACCGGAAGTGTCTCGCCGCTCGAAGTCCAGTACTTCAGGCAGGGCAGCTTCTTCGCCAGCTCAGGCTCTTCATCAAGAAGCATGCGAAGAAGCGAAGGAACAAGGACGATCCGGGTGGCCTTGGCCGCTCTCAACTCCTTGACCAGGTGCCTGGGACTCTTTACGGTTTCGTCGTCCAAAATGACTGAAGGGATTCCCTGCAACAGGGGGCCAAAGGTTTCCCACACCGAGTCGACAAAATTCGGTGAGGTTTTCAATGCCGAAACTTCTCCGGCGACGAACGGATACTGTTCCCACATCCAGGTAAAGCGATTGACCGCCCCTTGGTGTGTGCCCGCCACCCCGTTGGGCCTGCCGGTTGAGCCAGATGTAAAGATGATATAGGCATCGCTTCGCGGGTCCGCAATCCAGCCCGGGTTATCGTCCCGGCCCCGGAGATGCGCCGTTTCCTTCAGATCGAGACAGCCGAATTCTGTCTCCCGGATGTGATCCGGCGCGGCGCCATCTGTAATAACAATCGGGATCTTCGCCGCCTCAATCATGTATTGCAGCCGCTCCGAAGGGTAGCCCGGATCAAGTGGGACGAAGGCGCCGCCCGACTTCAGTACCGCCAGAACGGCAATCACATGTTCGATAGAACGTGGAATATAAATTCCCACCCGCTTGTCGTACCTGATTCCCCGTTGCCGCAGAGCATGGGCCAGTTGATTAGCCCGGCGGTTTAGTTCGTGGTAAGTAATCTGCCGTTCGCCCTGAATCAGCGCGGCGACTCCAGGAGTGCGCTCGGCCTGTTGCTCAAACAGTTCGTGG
>DASSJE010000120.1:0-20267 GCA_035691365.1 Terriglobia bacterium | reverse complement strand
CCGCGCGCTGATGGCCAAAGCGAAAATTTGACCCTACATGAACGACGGCAGCCCGCAGTTTTTCCACCAGAATGCCGCGCGCGAATTCTTCCGGAGAGAGCAGGGAGAGCTCCTGATTGAAACGGAGGACCGCGAGGAGTTCGACGCCTGCCTGTTCAATCAGCCTGGATTTCAATGGGAAAGGAGTCAGAATTTCCGGCACATGCTCCGGGGCAAGCACCTGCGCCGGGTGCGGATCAAAAGTGACGACGACAGAAGTTGCTCCTAACTCGCCGGCTGAGCTTACCACGCGCCCGAGCAGTTCGCGATGCCCCAGGTGAATGCCATCAAAGTTGCCGATCGTCACGGCGCTTTTGTGCAGAGGCTCAGGCAATTCCGAAAGGTCGCGAACGACTCGCATGGATCAATCCAGATTAATTTCCAGGCCGTCATAGGCCAGCCTCACGTTAGGAGGCAGGCTGGCGTTGGTCTCTTCGTGGCTTAACTCATGGGCAATATGGGTAAAGTAGGCCCGCGCCGGCTTGAGGCGATCGACCAGAGCCAGAGAATTCTCAACAGTGGAATGCGTCGGATGCGGTTTGTGACGCAGGGCGTCTAGGACCAGCACGTCCAAGCCTTCAAGCATCTCCATGGTGGCGTCCGGGATCGTGCTGAAATCCGTAACGTAGGCCGCATGGCCGAATCGGAAGCCGAGAACTGGCAGCGTCCCGTGGAACACCGGCAAGGGCACGTATTGCGTGTCCCACAGGCTGAAGGGGCCGTCGATCAGATGGGGATCAACTTTCAGTATGCCCCCGTAGGGATAAGTCTGGTCAAAGATATAGCCGAAGATGCGGCGCAAACTCTCCATGCAACGATTGTCGGCGTAAATGGGGATGGGATCTTTCTGCCTAAAGAAGAACGGCCGAACGTCATCCAGCCCCAACACGTGGTCGGCGTGGGCGTGGGTGAAAACGATCGCATCCACCCGCGCGATTTTCTGGCGCAGCGCCTGCGAGCGGAAGTCGGGCGTGGCGTCAACCAGCACCGTACGCCCGGAGTATTCCAGCATCAGGGATGGGCGGGTCCGTTTGTCGCGCTCCGCGGGCGAGGTGCAGACAGCGCAGCAGCAGCCAACCGTCGGAACTCCAGTGGATGTACCCGTTCCCAGGAAAGTCAGTTTCATTTCTGCTTGTTTGCCCGCTTTTGAACCTCAAGATAGGTCATTCGCAGTTCGTAAAGGACCTCGTCGAGGAGCTTGGACTCCTGGCTGTTCAGGTTTCCGCGCGTCTTTTCCTGCAGTACTTCCAGAAGATCGACCGTCCGGCTGGCATTGGCGAGATCGGCCGGGATGTATTCTCCACCGGGCCCGGGCAGCAATCCGAGCTGGAACATGGCAGTTGTGCTCAGATAAGAAACGAGCATCGCGAACCGTTCCGAGGCATCCTCGTCCTCGGGCTCCGGCTCGGGCGGCGGAACAGCCTGGGGCCGGGGAGGAACGCTGGGTGCACGTTCCTGTTTTTGCTCCTCTTTTTCAGGCTGGCCGGGGACACGGTTGCCCTCGCTTGTAAAAGACCGCCGATCAACAACTTTAAATCCTGACGACTCAACGTTTTCCTCTGGCATAAAGCCCCTCTCGATAGAACGATTATTCCCACAAAGCAAAGTTGGTTCTGTGGTTAAGCTGAATAGGTAGTTTAACAATAAGCCCTTTGTCTGAACAAGAGCAGCCCGCGGTCACGGTTTATTCATGTCTAAGCACTGTGTGCCTGTGGACGAGAGATCCCGGGATGTCAGGCGCGAAAAAGACGAATTAATGAACAATAGTTCTATTGCCAGCAATTTCGCCAACTTGGTACATTAATTGGTTTAGCTTTCCAGGAAAGGCACGGTGAACGGGATGGGCAAGCTGGCGGGGGAAAAACTTTCCAGGCTGGTGGACCTGATGGCGCGCCTGCGCGGGCCGGACGGATGCCCCTGGGACCGCGACCAGGACTACGACAGCGTCAAAGGCTTGCTGCTTGAAGAAGCTTACGAGGTAGTGGACGCAGTCATCCTGAAGGATTTTGCGGGGCTTGAAGAAGAATTGGGTGATTTGCTTTTCCAGGTGGTCTTTTATTCGCGGCTGGCGGAAGAGGACGGGAAATTCGACATCGATGCTGTCATTCAGAACGTCCATGACAAGCTGGTTCGACGCCATCCGCACGTTTTCGGCGAGACGCGCGCCGCCAACGCCGCCGAAGCTTTGAAAAGCTGGACGGCTGTGAAAGAGAAGGAGAAGAACAACCAGGCGGGCACGCGAAACACATCGCTTTTGGACGGAATCGCTCCTGCGCTGCCTTCTACGCTCGAGGCCTATGAGCTGGGATTGCGGGCGGCGGAGGCAGGGTTCGACTGGGTAAACGTGGAAGACCTTCTCGACAAGATTCAGGAGGAAGTGCGCGAAATACGGAAAGAACTCTCCGCCGGCGCGGAGACCGCAAAAACGCGGCTTGAAGAGGAAGCCGGGGACTTGATGTTTGCAGTGGCCAATCTGACCCGTCTGGTCAGCTCTGACCCGGAAAGCTGTTTGCGCAGGGCGAACCAGAAATTCAAACGGCGCTTTCAGTCGCTTGAAGCGGAAGTCAAGCGGCGGGGGAAATCGGTCCGAACCTCCACTCCCAGGGAACTGGACGAAATCTGGGAATGGGTGAAGGCACAGGAGAAGGAATGAAGTACACAATCCGTCCATGCGAAACGGTTGATGACCTGGCCGGGTGCGTTGCGCTGCAGAAGGAGATCTGGGGCTATCCGGACCGTGAGGTTTACCCTGCGCGCATGTTCCTGAATATCTCCCGCACCGGCGGGCATGTGCTGGGCGCCTTCACGGACACAGGATCATTAGCGGCCTTTGTGGTTTCAGTTCCGGCCTGGCGCAAGGAGCACCAGTATTTTTATTCGCTTCTGCTGGGTGTTCTGCCCCGGCATGAAAACCAGGGCCTTGGCACGATGCTCAAGATCGCGCAACGCAAAGCCGCGCTGCGCGCAGGGATTGAATACATCGAGTGGACGTTCGATCCCATGCGGGCCAAGAACGCCTATTTCAATATCGTGCGCCTGGGGGCAATCGTCCGCCGTTATTGTCCCGATTACTATGGTCCCATCCTGGGCAAACTGCAGCGGAATCTCCCCTCAGACCGCCTGATCGCCGAGTGGCCTTTGAAATCTGATAGAGTGAGAAAAGCGCTGGCTGGAAAGAAGCCGCGCCCCGCAGTGAAGTCTGCCTCTGCAGAGGTTGCAATTCCGCTTGATCTTGACGCGCTCGTCTCGCGGAAGCCTGCGCAGGCACGCGAGTGGCAAGCATCCGTCCGGGCGAGCCTGCAGGACCTCTTCGCGCGAAAGTTTACCATTACGGGATTTGAGAGAACGGACGCTGAAGCCCGCTATCTATTGGATCGCATATGAAAATTGAACAGATTGAACTGCTGGAAATTCGGATGCCCCTGGTCCACTTTTTTGAGACCAGCTTCGGCAGAACAACCGATCGCAGAATCGTTTTGCTCCGCGCGCGCGCTGAGGGCCTGGAAGGCTGGGGTGAAGTTACCTGCGGCGAGATGCCTTTCTATAGCTACGAAACGCCGGGCACGGCCTGGCATATTCTGCGCGATATTCTGATTCCGTGGGCGCTGGAGAAATCCTGGGGTTCTCCGGCCGCCCTCGCAGAGCGCTTTCGTCCTGTCCGCGGGCACAACATGGCCAAGGCTGCGCTGGAAAACGCGCTGTGGGATGTTGAGGCCCAGCGCAAGGGCGTGCCCCTCGCCGAGCTGCTGGGCGGAACGCGGGAAGAAATACCTTGCGGAGTTTCAATCGGCATCCAGAATTCGCCGGAACAACTGCTGGAAAAAATCCGCACTGAAGTTGCCGCAGGTTACCAGCGCATCAAGGTGAAAATCAGGCCGGGGTGGGACGTGGAAATTCTGGAAATTATTCGCAAGGAATTTCCCGGTATCAGGCTGATGGCCGACGCCAACTCTGCTTATTCATTGGCGGACACCGCGCACCTCAAATTGCTGGACCAGTTTGACCTGATGATGGTGGAACAGCCGCTGGGATGGGACGACATCGTGGACCATGCGCAGCTTCAGCGTGAGTTGAAGACGCCGGTCTGCCTGGACGAGTCCATCCATAGCGCCGAGGACGCCCGGAAAGCCATCGATCTCGGAGCTTGCGGGATCATCAACATCAAGCTGGGCCGGGTGGGCGGGCATTCCGCCGCCCGCAGGCTGCACGACCTGTGCCTGGGCCGGCGAGTTCCGGTGTGGTGCGGCGGCATGCTCGAATCAGGCATCGGGCGCGCCCACAACATTGCCATGTCAACCTTACCGGGCTTTGTTCTGCCCGGGGATGTTTCTGCCAGCCGCCGCTACTGGAGCCATGACATCATTAATCCGGAGGTAACGGTTTCGGCGAAAGGGACGATTGCGGCGCCGCGAAAGCCGGGCCTGGGTTACGCGCCGAACCTCGCGCGCATTGAAAAGCTGACCGCACGGAAGGAGACTTTTGAAAAGAGCCGTTGAACCGGTTGCGCTGGCGCAGAAAACTTCCCGCCCCATCAGCACCCATCACCTGATGCACCTTGCCATGCTGATTGCTGTTTCCATCTGGGCAATCAACATGGTGGCCATTGAGGAAGCGCTCATCGGCTTCAGCCCGCTGTCTCTGTCGCTGCTGCGGGCAATTGCGGTTGCAATCATCTTTGGGATCATTTTCCTGTTTATGCGGGACCGCTCTTTGCTGCGGTTTACCGGCAGGCGGTGGTTGCAGTTTGCGCTGATTGCTTTCCTCGGAGTCACCCTGAACCAGGTGCTGATTGTCGAGGGAGTGGCGCTTACGAACGTCCCTCACGCGGCGCTGATTATTGCCGTTGAACCCGTCATGGTCCTGGCTCTTTCGGTCATGATGCGGCTCGAGGCGCTGACCACGCTCAAGTTTGCCGGGATGGGCATTTCATTTTCAGGCGTAGTGTTGCTGGCCTACGGCAAGCCAACCCACGGCGTCCCGGACTATTGGCTGGGAGACGTGATCCTGCTGGGGGAAGTTGTGGTCTTTGCTTATTACACCATCCTGCTGAAAGAAGTTGTCGACCAGCATGACGTGATAACTTTGAACACCGTCATCTTCGGGCTGGGCGCATTGCTGATGATTCCGTTCGGCGCCAACGCATTGTTGCGCCAACGGTGGTCGCAGGTCCCCATGCGATCCTTTCTCGGCCTGGCGTTCATGACCGTTTTCTCCGCGGTTCTCGGATACCTGCTCTTTGTCTATGCCTTGAAGGGCCTGACAGCGTCGCGCGTGGCGGCCTTCAACTACATCGAACCGATTATGGCCACGGGCCTTGGAATCTGGCTGCTGCACGACCGGGTGGGCGTTTGGGGATTCGTGGGCGGGGGATTGATTCTTCTTGGCGTTTACTTCACCGAACGCGAACGCGAGGAAGAAGAAGCGAGTTGAAGTCAGGCAGCACAAACCACCGCATTTGCGGTCTGCGGATTTTTCCGGGCACAACCGCGGACCTCGAAACCGGAGGTCCACGCTACCCCTGACCACAATCGCGGACACAAAACCGGAGGTCCGCGCCACCCCTACGGCCAGACCTGCACGGCCCTGCGTTGCCGCTTCGGTAATGCCAGGGCAAGAAGCATCCCCAGCACGAACCCTCCCACATGTGCCCACCAGGCGACACCGCCTCCTGTGGCGGACTCGATTGTCAGCATCCGCTGCCCCGCAAGGAATTGAATTGCAAACCAGTACACGAGCACCAGAAAGGCGGGTATGCGAATCACCCAGAAGATAATAATCAACGGGACCAGGGTGGAAATGCGGGCCGTGGGAAAGCTGACGAGGTAGGCGCCCAGAACGCCGGCGATAGCTCCGCTGGCCCCGATGGTGGGGGCTTGCGAGCCCATGTTGAACATGATGTGGGCGATGGCGGCCCCAAATCCGCAGACGAAATAAAGCAGCAAAAACTCGCCGTGGCCGAAACGGTCTTCAATGCTGCGTCCAAAAACAAACAGGAACAGCATGTTGCCCAGCAGGTGAAACCAGCCTCCGTGGATAAACATTGACGTGAACACGGGAACTATGAACTCGGCAAGGCCGGCGATAAGGATGTCTCCATGCGGCGTGCTGTATCGAGCCGGTATCAGGCCGAAAGCGAGGATGAAGCGATTGATGGAAGGTCCCAGCGAGAGTTCATAGATAAAGACTGCGGTGTTGACCGCAATCAGGGCGAAGGTTGAAAACCAGAAAGTCTGGCGCCGCACGTTGTCGTTCAGTGGAATCATGAGCGATGCATTTTAACCTGACTCTCATTTTGGCCCAAGCGGAATTGGAATGGCAGCCTTAAGGGCGCCTCGCCTTCAGGCCGCGCCTACGGTTCCAGGATTTCCGGCCGCGCCTCGAATTCCCCGTGCCGTTGACCTTGCTTCCGGGCGTCCGATATACTCCAGTCAGCGGGTATTGAAGAAGATTGCCGGCCGTGGCCATCGTCCTGTCATCGAGGCAATCATCCAACCTGGTTTGAGCGGCCCGCGCAGGTGTTCATGAATCCTGACATATTCATAAAAGAGTTAACAGACATCCTGGGAGCGGAGAATGTCCTCTCCAGGCCCGAAGACCTGATGCTCTATGAATACGATGGCCTTTCCGCCCTCAAGACTCCCGAAGCCGTTGTTTTCCCCACCACCACAGAACAGGTGGTCCGGCTGGCCAGGCTGGCCGCCGCAAGAAAGATGCCGATCATCCCTCGCGGCGCGGGCACGGGACTGAGCGGCGGAGCGGTTGTGACCGAGGGAGGCATAGTCATCAGCTTCGCGCGGATGAAAAAGATCCTCGAAATCGACCTCGAAAACCAGCGCGCCCGGGTGCAGCCTGGAGTCGTGAACACGGACCTCACCCTGGCCGTGGCCGATGCCGGATATTATTATGCTCCCGACCCCTCCAGCCAGAAGGCCTGCACGATTGGCGGCAACGTGGCGGAAAATTCCGGCGGCCCGCATACTCTCGCTTACGGAGTGACCACCAATCACGTCCTGGGCCTGGAAGTCGTGCTTCCTGATGGTGAAGTGGTCCGGACCGGCGGAAAGTGCTGGGACCTGCCGGGCTATGACCTCACCGGCCTCGTGGTGGGTTCTGAAGGAACGCTGGGGATTGTTACAGAGATTACGGTCAGGCTTTTGCGTGCTCCGGAAGCGGTGGAAACCATGCTCGCCGTCTACGAGCGCGTGATCGACGCCACGCGGACCGTGGCTGCTATTACCGCGCAGGGCATTACGCCCGCGGCGCTTGAAATGATGGACGGCTTTACACTGCGCGCCGTCGAACAGGCGACGCACGCCGGTTATCCGATGGATTCGGCGGCGGTCCTGCTGATCGAGGTCGAAGGGCTGCGTGAGGCGGTGAAGGAACAGGCGGAACAAATTGAGGCGGTCTGCGCCCGCAGCCAGGTCCGCAGCGTTCGCCGCGCAAAATCCGCCGAGGAACGCGCCCTGCTCTGGAAGGGCCGCAAGAACGCGTTCGGGGCGCTCGGGCGGATCAGCCCGAATTACTATGTCCAGGACGGCGTGATCCCCCGCACCAAACTTCCCGAGATGCTGGAATATATCGGAGAGGTGGGGCGAAAATACGAGCTTCAGATTGGAAACATTTTCCATGCCGGCGATGGAAACCTGCATCCCCTTTTGATGTTTGACGCTCGTGACCGCAACCAGTCCCAAAGAGTTGTAAAGGCTGCAGAGGAAATCATGAAGCGTTGCGCCGAACTGGGTGGTTCCATCACCGGCGAGCACGGCGTGGGCATGGAAAAAAATGAGCTGATGCCGCTCATCTTTTCAGATGACGATCTGGAACTTCAGCGCCAGATCAAGTCACTCATGAATCCAACAGGCTCTTTCAATCCCGGCAAGGTCCTCCCGACCTCAAAAATGTGCGGCGAAATCCGCGTCCAGGTCAGCGCCGGAGGCTGATGTGTCCACTATGGCGGAAGCAGTGTGGTCGGGGCTGGCGGGAATCGTGGGAGAGCCGCAGTTCACCTGCGAGCCGCATGTGCGCGAATCCCTGGCGGTGGATGGCAAAATACCGGAGTGCATTGTTTATCCCGGTTCGGCGGAGCAGGTGGCGCAGACGCTGGAGTACGCATCCGGGCACGGGTTGGCGGTGATCGCCTGTGGAGGCGGAACCAAGCTTGGGATCGGCAACCCGCCCGGAAAATTTGACGTTGCACTTTGCACGCGGAATATCACCAACGTCCGTTATTATGAGCCTTCGGATTTGACCGCCGGGGTGGGCGCCGGGATGACCCTGGATGGTTTGCAGAACCTTCTGAGGGCAGACGGATTGTGGCTGCCTTTGGAGCGTTTGGGAAACGGGAACGCCACCCTGGGGGGCGCTGTTGCGACCAACGCATCAGGGCCGTTGCGGCATTTCTATGGAGCGCCGCGGGACATGGTGGTGGGCATGCAGGTTGCAACCACTGAAGGCAAGCTGATCAGAACAGGCGGGCGAGTGGTGAAGAATGTGGCGGGGTATGACCTTGGTAAACTCCTGATCGGGTCTTACGGAACGCTGGGTGTTATTACGGAAGTGAATCTTAAACTTTTTCCGTTGCCGTCTGGCCGCCAGACTTTTGTCCTCTCCACCGGCACGCTGGGAATAGCCCGCGATGTGCGCCGGAGTATCCTAGCCTCACCCATCGAGCCGCTGCGGATGGTTCTGCTGGATGCGGAAACTGCGGGGCTTGTGCATTCCGGCGGGCAGCCGGACCGTTTGAACAAACCTGAACCGCAAATCTGGCTGGAAGCAGGCGGATCGAAATCTGTAATTGACCGCACCTTGAAAGAACTGGATGCCCTGGGCCGGGCCGTGGGCGCCAAGGTCCACGCCTGTGAAAAAGAAGTTGCAGAGAAGGCCTGGCAGGCCATTTCAGATTTCGGCAACTGGATAGCAAAAAATCATCCTGCGGTGGTTGTGCTGAAGGGCACGGCGCCTGTTGCCCGCAGCGAAGA
This sequence comes from Terriglobia bacterium, assembly GCA_035691365.1. Classification (GTDB taxonomy): domain Bacteria; phylum Acidobacteriota; class Terriglobia; order UBA7540; family UBA7540; genus SCRD01. Next base: position 11,247 of record DASSJE010000120.1, on the reverse strand, counting down.
GTTCTTGAGTCTCGCTCAGCAGGAAGCGCAAAATGAGAAAGTCAGGCTGGCAAGCGTCGTGCAGCCCGGCGTCGGTATCGTTCAGATGGCCCTGCTGGACCTGCAAAACGCCTCGCAGGCTGCGGAACTGATCAGGCGCATCCGCAAGGCCGCTGAAAAGTCAGGAGGCGCGCTGGTTGTGATCTCCGCAACTGCCGAGGTGAAAGCACGAGTGGATGTGTGGGGGAAACCAGCGTCCGGTTTTGAGCTGATGCGAAAGTTGAAAGCCACGTGGGACCCGAAGGGGACGCTTGCGCCAGGCCGCTTTGTGGGTTCAATCTGAAATGTGGGGAAAGTTTTCCGGGAGGGTGGATATTCCGGATTATCCGAAATGATCGAGATCGACGACAAAGTGGATACGACTCCGGCGACCAGCGGCTACGGGCAGGGCGAGGCGCCGGAATGGGAATACTATTCCAAGTGTATCCACTGCGGCCTTTGCCTGAATGCCTGCCCCACCTACCGCGAACTTGGGCTTGAGATGGATTCGCCGCGCGGGCGCATTTACCAGATGATCCAGGTGGAGCGCGGGCGTCTGCCGCTGGGTGAGAGCTTCGTGCGGCACATTGATTTGTGCCTCGACTGCCGCGCCTGCGAAACGGCCTGCCCCTCGGGAGTGGAATACGGACGGCTGGTGGAATCCGCCCGCGCGCAGATCAGCCGGTATTACCAGAGGCCGGGAATCGGCCCTCGGTTGCGCGACGCCTTCTTTCAGAAATTACTTCCGGACCGCCGCAAGCTCGACCGGCTTGGGACGCTGCTCTGGCTTTTCCAGAAATCCGGGCTTGAAGCGGCTGCGGTGAAGTCGGGAATCCTGAATGTATTTTCAGAGCGGCTGGGACGAGTGGCTGCTCTGGCTCCGCGAATGGAGAAGCCCTTTTTCACCGAACGGCTGGGCCAGGTGGTGAAGCCCGAGGGCGAGGTGCACCATCGCGTGGCCTTTTTTGCAGGTTGTATCGCCAACCTGGCATTCGCCCGGCTGAATGACGCGACGGTCCGCGTTCTGGCCCGCAACGGATGCGAGGTTGTGATTCCCGAGGCGCAGGGATGCTGCGGCGCATTGCACGTCCACGCAGGTATACGCGACCGCGCGCGGGAGCTCGCCAGGCGGAATATCCAGGCGTTCCTGGATAGCGGACTGGATTATTTCATCACCAACGCGGCTGGCTGCGGTTCTGTGCTGAAGGAGTATCCGTTGCTCTTTGAGCACGAAGAGCGCGAATTTTATGACCGGGCCTGCGAATTCAGCTCCAGGGTACGGGACGTGACGGAGTTCCTGGCCGGCATCGATTTCAATCGGAATTTGGGAAGCATTCGCGCGCGCGCCACCTATCAGGATCCGTGCCACCTTGGCCACGCGCAGCGAATCCGCAGCGCTCCGCGGCAATTGCTGGCGGCAATTCCAGGGCTCGAATTTGTCGAATTGAAGGAATCTGAGGTTTGCTGTGGCAGCGCCGGCATTTATAATGTGGTGCAGAACGAAATGGCCGAGCGGCTGCTGAAGGCCAAAATGCAGAGGGTGGACGAGACCGGAGCGGAGTTGATTCTGACTGCCAATCCGGGATGCCTTTTGCAGTTGCGGGCCGGCGTTGCCCGGTCCACGCGCAAGCGCCGCGTCCTGCATGTGGTCGAACTTCTTGACGAAGCTTATGCAGGCTACGGTCGGACGGCGTAAGAAGCTTTCGGATGTGTTTTGGTGTTGCCGTGCGCGGGCATCGAACGGTACAGTTTGGGGCGGATTGGTTTCCTGTTTTCAGATAGGTTCGTTAGAATGGCGGGCTGATTGAGTGTCCTGCCCTCTGACATTTTGCTGGTTTGCGATTGATCGCAAATTTTCCGGCTGGGAGTGTTGACGATGACTGATAAGACGGATGGCGCACAAGAGAGACTTGAAGCATTACTCAAAGAGGGGCGGAGCTTTCCTCCCTCCAGGGAATTTCGCGGGCAGGCCAACGTGTCTGATCCAAAAATCTACGAAGACGCTCGCCGTGACCCGGAAGGCTTCTGGGCTAAAGAAGCCGAGCGGCTAGACTGGTTCGAAAAATGGGACAAGGTGCTTGAATGGAAAGCGCCGTGGGTGAAGTGGTTTGTGGGAGGCAAACTGAACGCGACTTATAACTGCGTCGACCGGCACGCGAAATCTTCGCGCCGCAGCAAGCGGGCGATTGTGTGGGAGGGTGAGCCGGGTGATAAGCGCGTACTGACGTTTGAGGAGCTCGAGAAGGAAGTCAACCGTTTTTCCAACGCGCTCAAGTCGCTGGGCGTGAAGAAAGGCGACCGCGTGGCCATTTATCTCGGCATGGTCCCGGAGCTGGCCATCGCCATGCTTGCCTGCGCCAAGATCGGCGCTCCCCACAGCATCGTGTTTGGAGGGTTCTCTGCGGATTCTCTCCGCGAGCGGATCAACGACGCCGAAGCCAAAGTCATCGTCACCGGCGACGGAGCATGGCGGCGTGGCCACGTGGTTCCCTTGAAAGCAAATGTCGATGAAGCTTTGACCGGCACGCCCAGCATCGAGAAAGTGGTGGTGGTCAGGCGCATGGGCAAAGCCGCCGAGATCAGCATGCAGCCCGGCCGGGACCTTTGGTGGCACGACCTGGTTGCAAATGTCTCGGACCAGTGCGAGGCCGAGCCGATGGAGGCCGAGGATATCCTTTACATCCTTTACACCAGTGGCACCACAGGAAAACCCAAAGGCGTGGTGCACACCACCGGCGGTTATCTCCTGGGCACTTCGACGACTCACCGTATAATTTTTGACATCAAGGAAGACGATGTCTACTGGTGTACCGCGGATATCGGCTGGGTGACGGGACATTCCTATATCATTTACGGCCCTCTCGCCAACGGCTGCACTACTTTGATGTACGAGGGGAGTCCGGATTATCCCGATCGCGGCCGGTTCTGGGACATTATCGAAAAGTATAAGGTCAATATTTTTTATACGGCGCCCACGGCCATTCGCGCCTTTATGCGCTGGGGCACGGAATGGCCTGCCAAATTTGATCTTTCCTCTTTGCGCGTGATTGGGACGGTCGGCGAGCCCATCAACCCTGAAGCATGGATCTGGTATCACCAGAATATCGGCCGGGGACGCTGCCCGATTGTTGACACATGGTGGCAAACCGAAACCGGCATGATTCTGATCTCCCCATTGCCGGGAATTACGGCCACCAAGCCCGGTTCCGCAACACAACCATTCCCGGGCATTGAGGCCGAAGTGTTGGATGATCGAGGCCGGCAGGTCGGTCCCGGAGCGGGCGGATACCTGGCATTAACAAGGCCATGGCCCGCCATGTTCCGGACGATATACGGCGATCCCGACCGTTATGTTCAGACGTACTGGTCACGCTACGAGGGAAAGTATTTTACGGGAGATGGCGCCAAGGTGGACGAAGATGGTTATTTCTGGTTGCTGGGCCGCGTTGATGACGTGATGAATGTGGCCGGACACCGCATTTCAACGTACGAGGTTGAAAGCGCCCTGGTGGACCATCCTTCTGTGGCGGAGGCGGCCGTAATCGGAAAGACCCATGAACTGAAGGGCCAGGGGATCTCCGGCTTCGTGACGCTGAAGGAAGGAATTGAGCCCAGCGACAACTTAAAAGACGAACTCAAGCAGCACGTTGCCAAGAAGATTGGTCCCATCGCCCGGCCGGACGATATCTTCTTCACGGCGGAACTGCCCAAGACGCGCAGCGCAAAAATCATGCGGCGCCTGCTGCGCGATATTGCCGAGGGAAGGGTCCTGGGCGACACGACCACCCTTGCCGATCCTGCTGTGACCGCGCGGCTGAAACGCCAGTATGAGCAGGAAGGCTGAGCCTTCACAATCGGGACCGGAAAAGAACGCCGGCGGCGAAGTGGCGCAGGAGTGGAAAGCGGACCGCTATGCTGAGCACGCGCCTTTCGTCCCCTCGCTTGGCCGGCCGGTTCTTGACCTGCTGAATCCGCAGTCGGGCGAACGTATTCTGGATGTGGGCTGCGGCGACGGCGCGCTTTCCCTCATGATCAGCGAAGCCGGAGCTACTGTGGTTGGCGTGGATGGCTCGCTGGATATGGTGGCGGCCGCAAAGCAGCGCGGCGTAGATGCGCGGCTTGCCAATGCTTTTCATCTTTCTTTCGAGGCCGAGTTCGATGCCGCGTTTTCTAATGCCGCTCTCCACTGGATGAAGCACGACCCGGATGCGGTGCTTCGTGGCGTCAGACGGTCTCTCAAGCGTGGTGGTCGATTTGCAGGAGAATTCGGTGGCCATGGGAACGTTGCGGCCATCACGGTGGCCCTCCTGGCGGTGCTTCATCGGCATGGAATTAAGGATGTGGCCTCCTTCCACCCGTGGTATTTTCCGACTGCAGAAGAATATCGGTCAAAGCTGGAGACCGCGGGATTTCAGGTGGAATCCATCGAACTTTTTCCTCGTCCCGTCACCCTTCCAACTGATATGCGAGGCTGGATGAAGACGTTTGCAGGGCCGTTCACCCAGGCACTTCCCCTACACATGCGCGATGGCGCTCTCGATGAGGCCGTGGGCTTGCTCCGCCCCGCGCTCTGCGACTCCGAAGGCCACTGGACGGTCGATTACGTCCGTCTGCGCTTCCTGGCAATGGCTCGGTAAAGGCAGAAACTCCATTCTCCCGCGCTTCTGATCCGCATCATGGATGGGAAAATGTCTCAAAATTGAACACATTTTGTCGAAGCGATTCTACTCTGCGGTATTCGGTCTGTGATCAAGACAAGACTCCCTCTGCCTGCCCTGCCGGCCAGGTTGTGAGCAAAACCTTTTTCGCCCCAACTGGTGGGAGCCTCTGCGATCAAGCTCTAAATCTCTCTAATTAAGTGAAATATTTCTTGACAAGCCGAAACTCGCACAATATAGTGAGTGGTCGCAGGTGGTCAAAAGTGGTCAAAGATGTTGCGATGTGGCCGATTTTGCTGAATTCTTGAAGGCTCTTTGGAACTTCCATGCTGCGAGGAAATTACCCAGCAACGGTTGATGGCAAGGGGAGGGTGAAGGTTCCCACCACCTTCAAGTCTCAGCTGGAAGTCACTTTTGGCCACGATTTTTATGTGACCAGCCTCGATGGCCAGTCAGTTCGAGTCTATCCCTTCTCCGTGTGGAGGGGAATTGAGGAGAAGCTGGCGACGCTTCCTTCAATGAACAAGGCGAAGAGAAAGTTTCTGGACCGGGTCAATTACTGGGGCCAGTCGGTACAGATGGATGCGCAGGGAAGGATTCTGATTCCGTCGCTGTTGCGGGAATCCGCTGGCATGCAGGGCGAAGTAGCGGTGATTGGTTACCTCAATTATCTCGATGTCTGGAATATGGACCGCTTCCGTGCGCAGCTAAAGGACAATCCGCTTACGGATGAAGACATGCAGGCCTTGAGCGACCTTGGCATTTAGATGCACGAATCCGAGCTCCACTATCCCGTCATGCAGCGGGAAGTCCTGGAGATTTTGAATGTTCGAGCTGATGGCAATTACATTGACGCAACCGTGGGGGCGGGTGGGCACTCGGAAAAGATATTGGATGTGCTACAGGGGGGACAGGGAAGACTGCTGGCGATCGACCGTGACGTCCAGGCGCTCGAGATTGTTCGAAGGCGCCTGGGCGGCCACGGCGGAAGGCTGATACTGATGGAAGGGAATTTCGCTGACATTCGCTCACTGCATGCTGCCAGCGGTTTGCCGCCGGTTGACGGAATTCTGGCCGATCTCGGTCTGAGTTCGATGCAGCTCGATGATGCCGGCCGCGGTTTCAGCTTCAGCCTGCCTGGACCACTGGACATGAGAATGGGTGGCGGGGAATTGACCGCAGCCGAAATCGTCAACCGCACGCCCGAACGTGAACTGGCGGATTTGATTTTCAAGTTTGGGGAGGAGCGCCACTCGCGCCGTATAGCGCGAGCGATTGTGAAGGCCCGCCCGATTCGATCAACCACCGAACTGGCGCAGGTGGTAATGCGAGCTATCCCCTCCCGGGCGGGCCTCCACCACCTTCATCCGGCAACGCGCACGTTTATGGCGTTGCGTCTGGCCGTTAACCGCGAGCTCGAAAATCTGCAGGAGTTTCTGGGCGGATTTCCGGACGTTCTCGCGGCAGGTGGCCGATCAGTTGTGATCAGTTTCCATTCCCTTGAGGACCGGCTGGTGAAGCATGCGTTCCTGGGTCTCCAGCGCGCGGAGCAGATGCACGTTCTGACCCGGCATGTGGTGCGGCCGACTCCGGAAGAAATTCGAGAAAATCCGCGATCACGCAGCGCCAAGCTGCGCGCGGCGGAAAAGGCGCATAGCGCATAACGCGAAACGCCCGCGCGTCCCGGGCCCTGCTTCCACGGCAGGAAGTTCCCGGAGGACGCGGGGCAGCTTGAGAGAAGAGGACCATGGCAACAGTTGCAGTGAGCCTTCCCGGTGCGAGGCGCCGGCCTCGAAACGAGCCTGTCGCGGGCCGCGCGCCGTATCCGGAGATTTATTTCGTAAAGCACATCGACAATTCCCGCCTGCAGCGTGAAGTTGACCAGGAAAAGCGCCGGGAGTGTTTCAGTCTGCTGGCCCTGGGCACTCTGGCTTTTTTCTTCATCATGCTTTTTGCCTGGCAGCATTTTGAGTGCGTGCGTTACGGCTACATGATCCAGCAGTTGAAGCAGCAGCAGGCTGAAATGGTGGAACAGAACCATAACTTGAGAGTTCAGTTCGCCTCATTGAGCGACCCCCAGCGCATCGATACGCTGGCCCGTTCTGAGCTGGGCCTGGCGCCTCCGAAGGCGGACCAGATCATCCAGATTGGGGACCCCGCTTCTCTCCCTTCCGGAGCGGCAACCAGGGAGTTTGCGAGAAACCTGGAAACCCAGATTGAAATTTCCAACGGGAGGTAGATGGTACGGCTCAAGAAGCAGAAGCCATCCCCAACAGGGGTGAGACCGGTTGGAGCCACCAGAGGGTTGCTCCTGGCTGGGATGTTCGTGCTGTGGGCGCTGGCCATCATCCTGCGTTTATACGATCTTCAAATTATTCAATATGTGGAATTGCTGGCACGCGCCGATCATCAGCAGCAACGAACCGTGGAAATCGCTCCGAAGCGGGGGATCATCTACGACCGCAAAATGCACCCGCTGGCGGTAAGCCTGGCCGTGGATTCGGTATACGCCGTTCCGTCGAATATTCCTGATTCCTCCATGGAGGCCAAACTGCTCGCTCCCATTCTCAATCTCAACGCCAAAGATTTGGAGGCGCGCTTCAAGGCCCATTCTTCTTTCTGCTGGGTGGAGCGGAAGATCACGCCGCAACAGTCGGCCCGCATCCGCGACCTGAATCTGCAGGGGATTTACTTCCAGAAAGAAATGAAGCGTTTCTACCCGGATGGCACTCTGGCGGCCACCGTGCTGGGTTATGTGGGAATGGATGACAACGGCCTGGGCGGGCTGGAATACCAATACAACAAGCAGATTCGCGGGTTGCCGGGCAGGGTCCTGCTCAGCACAGACGCCCGGCACCGTTCATTCCGTTCCACCGAGTGGCGTGGCGAGCCCGGCAAGAATTTCGTGCTGACGATCGATGATGACATTCAGTACATCGCTGAAAAAGTGTTGGCGCAGACCGTCCAAAAGTATCACGCCGCCGGCGGCACGGTGATCGTCCAGAACCCTCACACGGGCGAAATCCTGGCCATGGCCAACCAGCCGACCTTCAATCCAAATCAATATCAGAAATATGTTCCCAAAGACCGGATCAACCGGGCGGTTGCATGGATCTATGAACCGGGTTCCACCTTCAAATCCGTCACCATCTCGTCGGTGATTGATGAAGGGCTCGCCAAACCTACCGACCTGATCGATTGCCAGATGGGGAAGATCGAGCTGGGCGGCCGGATCATTCATGATGTTCGCGACATCCTTCCGTATGAGCGCAGGGGACCTCTGACCCTGGCACAGGTTTTGATGTACTCGAGCGACGTGGGCTCGGTCAAGATGGCGTTGCGCCTGGGGGAAGACCGGTTCTACCGCCGCATCGTGAATTACGGCTTTGACGCCAGGACGGGCGTTGGCCTGCCGGGAGAAGAAAGCGGGCTTCTGGAGCCTCCGCAGCGCTGGTCGGGAGTCTCCATCGGCCAGCTTGCGATCGGCCAGGGAGTGGGTGTGACCCCGCTGCAGATGGCCCGTGTCTATTCGGCGATTGCCAATGACGGAGTGATGCTCCATCCCAAAATTGTTCGCAGCGCGGGAGACCAGGCTGACGATGATGGTCCAACCCTGGGCCGCCGGATCATGAGCGAGAAGACAGCCCAGACGATGAAACAGATGCTTCAAGGCGTCGTCCTTCACGGGTCCGGGACGGCAGCGCAGATGTCCGGCTACACCTCAGCCGGCAAGACCGGCACTGCGCAGAAAGTAGATGCAACTGGCCATTATTCGCACAAGGATTACGTAGCTTCTTTTATCGGATTTGCTCCTGTTGAAAAACCGGCCGTAACTATTCTGGTGGTTATCGATACGCCGGTGGGAGCAATTTATGGGGCAGAAGTGGCAGCTCCGGCGTGGAAGTCTATCGCAGAACAGACTCTGCGTTACCTGAATGTTCCGCAAGACAACCCTTCCGACTCTATTCAGATAGCTTCCCGCCGCTCCGCTAAATTTCCGGGCCAGAAACGGAAAGGAAATGCGGACCACCCTCCAATCGACTCTGATTCCGTCGGAGCTGCCACGAGCCCTGTGGAAACGGTTTCCTTTTCACCACCGACCATTTTGCCGGTCTCCGGGACTGTCCTTCTGGATGAAAACCCCATGCTGGTGGTTCCCAACTTCATCGGCCTTTCGGCGCGCCGGGTGACGCAGGAATGCCAGGCGCTGGGTCTTGAGATGCAGATGTCGGGCTCAGGGCTCGCCGTCCAGCAGGACCCTCCCGCCGGCACGAGCGTACACAAGCGAAGCAGCATATCGGTCCGGTTTGCCCAGCAGGATTGCTGTAGTGTTTCAGGAAAGCAGACGCAGTGAGGAGGTCATACGATGCCGACTCTCGATATCAGCGCCATAGGGAACACGTTGCTCGGCGGGTTTGCTGTAATTCTGGCGGTACTTTGGGTCATCTTTCATCTCAGTGCGGTGCGCGAGATTCGCAGGAGTTTGCCGGGGAAGCTTTAGTTTTGTGGCGCCGGCACTCTGCCGGCATTGAAAATGCCGCCCGGACGGCGGCGCTGCAAACCTGGCGCCCAAACTGGAAACGGCATCCAGCTCTTGCGGGAAGGGTTTCGGTGCTGCACGCCCGGCAAAAACCTGCTGCCGAGGGCCGGTTCGATCATGTGCCGGTGATATAATGCGAGTGAAGCATGAAATTGGGCGAGCTCCTCGAAAGGGTCCAGCCTGTCGAAACGGAGGTGGATCGGAATACCGAAGTCACCGCCCTTGCTTACGACTCTCGCCGGGTGGACAAGGGATGCGTTTTCTTCGCCATCGAAGGTGAAAAGAGTGATGGCCATCTGTTTGTGGAAGACGCAATCCGGTGCGGCGCCATAGCGATCGTCAGTGAGCGTGAGGCCCCCGCGGGGCTTGCCGCCCACTGGGTGCGGGTCGGGAAGATCCGGCGCGCCCTGTCAGAAGCTGCAAGAAGATTTTACGATGATCCCGACCTCAAGCTGCAGTTGATCGGCATTACAGGAACGAACGGAAAGACCACCACCGCGTACCTTCTCAACAGCATATTTGAAACTGCAGGGACCCGGACGGGGCTGTTCGGCACGGTCGAATACCGGATGGGCGCGCACGTTGTTGCAGCTTCCAACACCACGCCCGAATCTCTGGACCTGGCGTCCTATTTTCACGAACTGGCCGCTGCGGGAGCGGGGGCCGCGATTTTAGAGGTATCCTCGCACGCGCTGGCGCAGGAGCGGGTGTGGGGAATGCATTTTTCGGCTGCGGTGTTCACCAATCTCACGCGCGACCATCTTGACTATCACCACGACTTTGAACAGTACTTCGCGGCCAAGCGGAAACTTTTTGAAGGCCTGGGAATTCCGCCGCCGGAACTGGCTGTGATCAACGCTGACGATCCATGGGCCCGCCGCCTGCTTGCCATACCCAATCCCCGCCGGATGACCTACGGGTTGGATTCAAAGGCTGACGTGGGCGTGAAGCGCCAGTCGCAGCATCTTGCAGGCTTGTCGGCGACCCTGACAACCCCGATCGGAGATCTGGAAATTGAATCGAGTTTGCTGGGCCGGGCCAATCTGATGAACGTGCTGGCTGCAACCGCCACGGCCGCAGGCGCGGGGATCCCGGCGGAGAAGATCCAGTCGGGAATACGCAATTTGAAGGCGGTGCCAGGCCGCTTTGAGAGAATTGACGAGGGGCAGCCGTTTCTGGTGGTGGTTGACTACGCGCATACGGACGACGCGCTGCAGAATGTGCTGACAGTGGCGCGTGACCTAACCCAAAAACGCCTGATTGTAGTCTTTGGGTGCGGCGGTGAACGCGATCGCACCAAGCGCCCGCTGATGGGAGAGGTCGCCGGCCGTTTGTGCGACCTGGCAATCTTGACCTCTGACAATCCGCGCAGCGAAGACCCTATCCTGATCATGAACGATGTTCTGGTGGGGCTGCAAAGGACCGGTAAGCCTTACATCGCTGAGGTTGACCGCGAAAAGGCCATACGAAAGGCGTTGGCCGAAGCCCGCGACGGGGACGTGGTGGTTCTGGCAGGAAAAGGGCATGAAAACTACCAGGTGTTGAAGGACCAGATAGTTCCGTTTAACGATCGCGAGGTGGCGCGAAGCGTCTTGCGCGAGATGGGTTTCAGCAGCAGCGGCTAGAATGTCGTCCGGCGGAATTGTTTGCCGCAAGGTGTCATTCCGCGGGCTGGTTTTTCCCGGCCCGGGGAAACTGCTTTTGTGCCCGGGCAAAAGCAGGTTCCTCGCGGAGTTTATCCTGCGCTTCTCCACTTCGCTCAGGGCCGTTCGCGAGTGGAAGGGCGAACGGGCCTGGAATCACGGGCCTCAGGCCGCGCTGTAAAGAGTTAAATGTTGTGCTGGTAATCAGAGTTTCATTTCTGTTGGGATAAGGATCGCGAACAATGATTTTGCCACTGGCAAAAGTGGCTGAGGTCCTGGGCTTCAGCGGACCCGTCTCTGACCGTGTCGTCAAAGGTTGCGCGATTGATTCGCGCCGCATTGCGCCCGGCCAGCTCTTTTTTGCCATCCGCGGCCCAAGAAATGACGG
>DASSJE010000119.1:0-28386 GCA_035691365.1 Terriglobia bacterium | reverse complement strand
CGTCGATCAGTGTATTGGGGGCCACTTCCGAGCCGGGGAGCGAAATCTGCAGGTAATTGCTGGAGAGCGCCACCGGGGCGCCATCCTGGACTTTGTGCAGTACCACCGCGTTCAGGTTCCGTCCGATCTGCTTGTGCAGGAAACGGCTGCGCAGGGTTGCAATTAACGACTTCAACTCCCGGACGCGCTCATGAATGCGCCGCCCGTCCACTTGTTCAGGCTGAGCGGCAGCCGGTGTTCCCGGGCGAGCCGAGTAAGGAAAGATGTGGAGATAGGTAAAGGGCAGGGATTCGATGAAACGGAGGCTCTCGTCGTGCTCCCCTTCCGTTTCGCCCGGAAAGCCCGTCATGACATCGGCTCCAATGCCGCAATTGGGCATCCGGTCGCGGATGGCGAGGATGCGCTCAGTGTATTGGCGGGTCCAGTAGCGCCGGTTCATTAGCCGCAGGATTCTGTTGCTCCCGCTTTGCAGCGGAACGTGAAAATGGCGGGCCATACGCGGCTCGGTAGCCACCAGTTCAATCAATTCGCGACTCACATCCATCGGCTCGATAGAGCTGATCCGCAACCGCGGAATCCCGGTTTCAGACAGGATTCGAACCACCAGCCCCAGGAAATTAATGCGCCGGCCCAGGTCGCGTCCATAGCTACCCAGGTTGATTCCTGACAGCACAATCTCCTTGTAGCCGTTCCGTTCCAGCTCACGGACCTGCGCGATGACCTTGTCCGGGGCCATGCTGCGGCTTTCGCCACGAACGTCAGGGATGATGCAGAACGCACAGCGCGCGTTGCAGCCATCCTGGACCTTCAGCGTCGGCCGCGTACGATCGTCGGCAAACACCGGAGCAAAGTGAAACGTGTCCCCGATTTCCCCCACCAGTATCAGTGGCTGCATCTCCCGTGCTTCAGATCCGGCAATGGACGCTTCAACGTCCAATTGCGTTCCGGAAAAGGAGGAACTCGCGGGCGCGGAATCCCCAGATAAAATCTGCACCAGGGCATGTTTGTGAGAGTTTCCGATCACCCAGTGGACACCAGGCAATTTGGCAATTTCGTCGCCGGCGCGTTGCGCATAGCAGCCGGTCACCAGAATTTTGCACTGCGGGTTCGTCCGATGAATGCGGCGAATCACCTGGCGCACTTCGGCGTCGGCAGCAGCGGTGACGGTGCAAGTGTTCAGGACAGCAATTTCGCTGGCTTCCGGATCCGCCTCCCTGAAACCTTTCACGATCAGTTGCTTCTTGATGGCGGTCCCGTCCGCGTGGCTAGCCCTGCACCCGAAATTGATAAGGTGGAAGGTGCTCATGAATACATCATGTTACGTGATCCCGAGGCGGTTGTGCCAGTGCAGGATGATCTTTTCGAGAGAAGCGGGAAGGAACGGAATTGGCAGGAGGCACAACCTTGCAGCTAAAATCACGAAGCCGGAACAAGCACAACCAGACTCGGGACGCACCCCAACCTTGCGTGTTCAGCGCCTCCCACTCAGCGCGACACATAACACAGCCCGATCCCTTTCGGGAAAGATGAAGAGGCGGTTGGCTGCGATCAGATCAAGCCGGAGTTCCCGCGGCCCGACGCTGTTCGAAGCATTCCCTGCAATAGACGGGGCGCCCCTGGGTTGGCTTGAAGGGTACCGTAGTTTCCTTACCGCACTGTGAGCAGACGGTACTGGTTTCCACACGCCGATGACCTTGTCCATTGAGCAACTGGCTCCTCTTGGACTTGCAAGGCTTACAGCGCTTCGGCTCGTTTTTGAACCCCTTATCCGCGAAGAAAAGTTGTTCGCCTGCCGTGAAAACGAATTCCGCTCCGCAATCGACGCACTTGAGGACCCGATCCCGGTATTCCATGATTTGCCCCCCTGGCTTACCAGTCCCGCGCCTGATTTCGAGCTACCCTTCATCCACCATCAGGATCAGTCCCGGTCATGCCTGGCCTTTTTGCGGGCTCTTTTCCGCGCCAAGGCCGCCTTGACTCGCTTTTTTTCACCCGGCTTCAGATAAAAGGAATGCTTTTTGATTTCTTTAATGATGTCCTCTTGCTGCACCTTTCGCTTGAAGCGGCGGAGAGCGCTTTCTAAAGACTCTCCCTCCTGTAGTCGAACTTCGGCCAAACGATCAACACCCCCATTTCTTTAGAGAAATTAAGGAAGTACACTTTTCCTCTGGTTAACAGAATTCTCACCCAGTTTCCACAGGGAAGTCAAGGCTATTTTTTCCAATTTGTTCCGCCCCGTTCTTGCAGGCCCCGGCCCGCTCCTACCTGCAGTTGCGCTTCTTGACCCTTACTGCGCCATATGCTACGGTCAGATTCATTCTTTGGTGCGGAATCAGGCAATCCTTGATGGCAAAGATTCTTAAGGTTGAAAAGTCGAATTTCGAGTATGCGCTGGAATACTCGGCCCGGTTGGTAATCGAGGGAAAGGTAATTGCCTTCCCGACGGATACTTTTTACGGCCTTGGCGCTGACCCGTTCAATCTGGCCGCCATCACGGAGATTTTTCGCATCAAACGCCGGTCTGCCGACCGGCCCATTCCGCTACTGGTTTCGTCGCTCGATCAGGCAGCTGACCTGGTGGCTGACCCGCCGCAACTTTTTTTTACGCTGGCAAAGGAGTTCTGGCCGGGGCCCCTGACTCTGGTTGTCCGTGCCTCTCAGCAGATCCCCTTGAAAGTTACAGCAAATACGGGCCGGGTTGGCATTCGCTGGCCGCGGTCTCCTGTGGCCGAGGCATTGATAACGGCCGTCGGCCGTCCCTTGACGGGAACCAGCGCCAACCTGTCTGAACATCCTGCCTGCTCCACGGCGGCCCAGGTTGAAGAACAAGTCGGCGACACATTGCCGCTCATTCTGGATGGTGGCGCAACAGCGGGCGACAATCCATCGACGGTAGTCCAGCTTGAAGGTGTGCGGCCCCGCATTCTTCGTTTCGGCGGCGTCAGCGAATCTGATCTAAAAGAATTTCTTTCCTGAGTCTCCTGTGCGACTGCGCCATTGGCTTCTCCTCCTGCTGCTTGCGTCCCTTGCGGGCGCTATTGCGCTCGAGGTTTCCCTTTACAAAGCCATCCGGCGGCAGGCCGCCGGAGATGAGGCGCAGCCCGCGGGCGCCATCGTGGTATTTGGCGCGGCGGAATATAATGGGCGCCCTTCACCCGTTTACAAGGCCCGCCTGGACCACGCCTTTTATCTGGAAGAGCACGGCTATGCCGCGCTGGTGATTACGACGGGGGGCAGAGGCGGAGATCCCCATTTTACGGAAGGAGGCGTTGGGCGGGATTATCTCATCCAGCAGGGCGTCGCTGCGCAGAAGATTGTCGGCGAGACCAGGAGCGAGACTACTTTCCAGTCAGTGAAGGCGGTGACGCAAATTCTGAAGTCCCGCGGGAAGTCAACCTGTGTGGCAGTCAGTGACGGCTTCCACCTTTACCGGATCAAGCATCTGTTTGCTTCTTTTGGAATCGCCGCCTACGTCTCTCCGGCGCCCGACAGTCCTATTGAGGCCGAACCCTTTGCGCGCTCTCTCTACTCGCTGCGGGAGGTGCTGATCATTAACCTGTGGCATCTAGGCTTTCAGGTATAGCGGCGGCTGGTTGACGCTACTGCCGTGCCGGGCTGGTACTTGTTTCCTTGTCCCTGCCATACGCTTCCCAGCACCACTGCCTTGTAAGCCCCTGTCACTGCCGGAAGATTGCCTGTCAGGCCGTGCAGGGTCCGGTCGGCCAGCACGGCGAAAGCGATGGCTTCCTTGGCGTCCACGGGAAGCCCGAACGCATCGGAAGGCATCACCTTGGCCTCGGGCAGCAAATTCTCGATGCGGTCCATCAACAGCCGATTATGGGCGCCGCCCCCTGAAGCTACCAGGCGCCCGACTTTGGCTCGTGGAAAAACAAACCGCCGCAACGCTTCCGCAATGGTCCGTGCAGTCAGTTCGTTCGCCGTGCGAAGCAGATCTTCCGCGCGCGCCTTTGGACGCGTGTTGAGAAAAAAACGCCTGATAAACTCCTCGCCGAATTGCTCCCGCCCGGCGCTTTTCGGCGGCTGCTTTGGGAAGAAGGGGCAGCACAGTGCCTGCGCCAGAAGGTCGTCGAGAACCTCGCCCCTTGCCGCCCAGCGGCCATCGGAATCATATCGGCGCCGCCCTCGGGTGAAGGCGCGCACCAGGCCGTCCATAATCATGTTGCCGGGGCCGGTGTCAAAGCCGTAAACATCCTCTGGAGTTGCCCCTGCAGGAATCACCGTGATATTGGCGATTCCACCAATGTTCAGGGCCACGGTTCCCTGCTCCCTGTCTCTCAATAGGAGGTAATCCACCAGTGGGACCAGCGGAGCTCCCTGCCCTCCGGCCGCCATATCAGCGGTGCGGAAATCGGCCACCACGGTCGCGCCGGTGCGTTCCGCAATTAAGGCCGGTTCTGCAATCTGCAGTGTCGAACTGGTTTTGTGGCCGGCCTCGAGCGTGGCGTGTCCCTGGTGGAAAATGGTCTGGCCGTGCGAGCCGATCCCGGCAAGCCGCCGGGGCGGTATTCCGGCCTTGCGGCAAACCTGAAGTGCTGCATCCGCGAACAAGGCGCCCAGCAGGAAATTAAGCTGGCTGATCTCGCCCGCTGCAACCGGCTGACCTGCGGCCACCCTTAGCAGACGTCGTCGAACAGCGGCAGGATATGGAACCGAAATGAACTCCAGCAGGGGGACGCGGGGCGCTGTGGAAGGGCCTGTCAGACGCACCAGCGCTGCATCCACGCCATCGAGAGACGTTCCCGCCATCAGGCCCACCAGCAGTCGCGGAGCGGCGGGCCGCAAAGGCTTACGACTGGATTTGCTTTTTAAGTTCGGCAAGTAGATTCAGGGCTTCGAGGGGCTTCAAGTTGTTGAGATCGACTTTCTCAATGGCCTGCACCACCTCGGAGTTCAAGGGCGTAAAGATCATCAACTGCACGTCTTTCGGCTCCTGCTTTTTATGGGTGAGCCGTCCGCTCACGGTGTGCTCGCTCTGCTCGTGGCGCTTCAGCACCTCTCTTGCCCGTTCCACAACGTTTGCAGGGAGCCCCGCCAGCCGCGCCACCTCGATACCATAACTCTTGTCGGCACTGCCTGGTTCCACCTTGCGCAGGAAGATGATGTTGGAGCCGGACTCCTTGACGGAAACGTGATAATTGCGGACTCCGGGCAGCAGCTCTTCGAGTTCCGTCAGTTCGTGGTAATGCGTGGCGAAAAGCGTCCGCGCGCGAGTGTGAGTAAGCAGGTGCTCCACCACGGCCCAGGCGATCGCCAGCCCGTCAAAAGTTGCGGTGCCCCGGCCGATCTCATCCAGCAGCACCAGGCTGCGCGGCGTTGCGGTGTTCAGGATGGTGGCCGTCTCTGTCATCTCCACCATAAAGGTGGAGCGGCCGCGCGCCAGGTTGTCGGAGGCTCCAATGCGCGTAAAGATGCGGTCGAAAATCGGAAGCTTTGCCCTCTCGGCGGGCACAAAACTGCCCATCTGCATCATCAGAGCGATCAGCGCCGTCTGGCGCAGATAGGTCGACTTCCCGCCCATGTTGGGGCCGGTCACGATAATGAGAATGTCCGAGGTTGGATTCAAATAGAGGTCGTTGGGGATGAAATTCCCGGCTTCTTCCCGCGTCATAATGTGCTCGATGACGGGATGCCGCCCCTGGAAGATCACCATCTCTCCATTGTCGGAGAACTCCGGACGGCGATAGTTTCGATCCGCGGCCAGGTGGGCGAAGCAGGCCAGCACATCCAGTTCTGCCAGCCCCTGGGCCGTCTGGCGGATGCGGCGTCCCTCGGCCCCCACCGTTCTTCGAATTTCCACAAACAGTTGCCGCTCGAGCGTCTGACTTCTTTCCTCGGCGTCCAGGATTCTGGCTTCCAATTCCTTCAATTCCGGTGTGGAAAAACGTTCCGCGTTCACCAGCGTCTGCTTGCGCTGATAGTCGTCAGGCACCAGGTGCAGGTTGGGTTTTGTGACCTCGATGTAATATCCAAAAACGCTATTGAATCGCACCTTGAGTGAATTAATGCCCGTGCGCTCGCGCTCCCGTGTTTCGATGGCGGCGATCAGTTGTTTGCTGTCCCGGCTGATTTCTCGCAGGGAATCGAGTTCAGCATGGTAGCCGGGCTGGATCAGATTGCCTTCGGTGAGCAGCACCGGAGGCTCCGGGTGGATGGAGCGCTCCAGAAGGTCGTGGACATCTTTCAACTCGTCCATGCGGTTATGAAGTTCCTGGAAGCGTCTGGCCTTGAAGCTCTCGACGTAAGTCCGGACCAGTGGCAATTGTTCCAGCGAAGCCTTCAGCGCCAGCAGGTCGCGGGCGTTGGCCGATTCCAGAGAAATACGGCCGAGAATGCGTTCCAGATCCTGGATCCCGTTCAGGACCCGCCGCACTTCTTCCCGGGCGATGACATTTCCGGCGAGCTCCTCGACGGCGTCCAGGCGGGCTTCAATTTCGGCAGACTCGGTGGAAGGCCGCAGCAGCCAGCTCTTCAGCCTGCGCGCGCCGATGGACGTGACACACTGGTCCAGCACTGCAAGCAAGGTTGCGTGGCGAGGGCCGCCGGTCAGCGGCTCCAGTAGTTCCAGGTTCCGCAGCGTCGCGGAATCGAGAACCAGCGAGTCGTTTTCCTGGTAAAAACGGAGCGTATCAAAATGGAAGAGAGACCCTCTTTGCGTCTCCCTGACATAATGGAAGATCGCACCGGCGGCGCCAGCCGCCAGAGGGTGGCCCTCCAGACCATAGCCGGCCAGCGACACTACGCCGAAGTGGTCCTTCAGCAGGCGCTCTCCGTATTCGCCACCGAAAACCCACTCTTCCAGATGAGTTTCGGTGATGGGAGGGTCGGATTCCGGCGAAAAATGTACGGAGGCGTTGGGCGCCAGCAATAGTTCCCGGGGGCGCATGCGAACCAGTTCTTCCATCAACCGCTCGCGCCTACCCTCGCCGCTGATTTCAGTCACACGGAAATCGCCCGTTGAAAGGTCGGCAAACGCCAGCCCGATGGAGCCGTTCGATTCGGCCACGGCCGCCAGATAGTTGTGGTCGCGCGGCTCCAGCACCTGGGCTCCAGTGGCTGTGCCCGGCGTCACCACCTGGGTGACCTCGCGCTTCACCAGCTTTTTGGCGTTGCGCGGATCTTCAACCTGGTCGCAGATGGCCACGCGGTATCCGCGCCGGATGAGCCTTGAAATATAACCTTCAGCGGCGTGATAGGGAACGCCGCACATCGGCACCGCAACTCCCTTTTCTTTGTTGCGGGAGGTCAGAGTGATCTGCAGTTCCTTGGAGGCGACGATGGCGTCTTCAAAGAAAAGCTCGTAAAAATCCCCCAGGCGGAACAGCAGCAGCGCATTGGGGTAGCGCTCCTTAATGCCGTTGTACTGGCGCATCAATGGGGTGGAAAATTCGCTCATGGGTCTGAATGGCGGGGGTTATTATAACGTGCCAAAGGGCTGGCGGTACAAGAGAGTTTTTTCCGGCTTGAGAATCAGCTTCTTACGGAGAGGAGATGTGACGCAGGACGTGAATGTCAGGTAGCTGACGGTATTTCTGGTCGAAGTCCAGCCCGTAACCGACCACAAAAACGTTCGCGATCTCAAAGCCTACATAGTCCGCTTTCACCGGGACGACCCGCCGCGACCGCTTGTCCAGCAGCGTCACGACGCGAAGGCTGCGAGGCTTGTGGACGGATAGGACTTCCTCCAGATACTTGAGCGTGTGTCCGGTGTCAAGAATATCTTCGACTATCAGGACCTCGCGGCCTTCGATGCTGATATCGAGGTCCTTCGTAATTTTCACTTCGCCCGATGGATGCGTGCCGGACCCGTAGCTGGTGATGCCAAGGAAATCCACCGTCACATCAATATCCATGTGGCGGATGAGGTCAGCCATAAACACCCACGCTCCCTTAAGAATGCCAACCAGGTGCGGAGTACGCCCCTTGTAATCTTTGGTGATTGCAGCCGCAAGTTCACCCACCCGCTGCTCAATTTCATATTTGGAGAGCAGCACTTCCGGTGCCTGGTCTATTGATCTGCGATCCATTCTGCCAATCCTCGCCGTTGACGGGTTTCAGCCCCTCTGCTAAAGTATTTTATTCATTGTTTTTGCTAAGGAGAATCTGTGGCAAATCATAAATCTGCTCTGAAGCGCCTCTCTCAGACGCGCAAACGGACTGAACGGAACCGGACCCACCGCACTCGCATGCGGCACCAGATCCGCGAGCTCCGCCAGGCACTGGACGCCAAAGATAAGGCACGCGCCGAAACCTTGCTGGTCCCGACTCTTTCCATGCTGGACCGTATGATCCAGAAGGGTATTCTTCATCGCAACACAGCCGCCCGCTACAAATCGCGGCTGCGCCTGCGTTTCAATTCCCTCTCATAAAAACTTCGAACCACCAGCGGGTTTCCTTCAGGGATTTCGCGCTCTGGGCATTCCCAAGAGGCAAAATCTGCATCAGCGGTTTGTCCGCCGGGGCTTTTCCTGCGCAGCCGCAATCCGCCAGATCAGAAACTCCAGCAGGATAGTGGAGTCCTTCCATGAGGATTTGATTCCGAGGTCCGCCTGGTGGACCAGCGTCAAAGCCTGGTGCAATTCCTCCTGGGTATACCGCCGCCGGGCAACGGGGGCGATCTCCCAGGTGGCATACGGATTGGATTGCTGTTTCCAGCCCCCATAGCTGCTCTGTCCGGTTGACTTCAGCGCCTGCCGGAAGAGGTCACCCACACACCACAGCAGCAACGTTTCCGTCACCTTGCTGGCTACCAAGGAGCGCAGAAACAGGAGTGCGTCTTCGCATTTCCGCTCCGCGATGGCGCGCAGCATCTTGCCGATTTCGTGCTCCTCCTGGAAAGTTGCCATGATCTGCAAGTCAGGGGGCTCCAGCCGCGTCTTCCCATCCATCGCGGTCACCAGCTTCTCGATCTCGGTACGCATCCACAGCAGGTTCACGCCCTGAGGATTGGGATCGCGCGATGAACTGCCGGGCAGAAACTTTGAGGCGATCCCTTCCGCCAGTCCGGCTTCGACTTCTATTCCCGCGCGGTGCAAAAACTCTTTTGCCCACGCGGCCGCCTGGCGCACAGAAAGCGGACGCATTTCAACCACCGTGGTCTTCTTTTCCAGAAGTTGGGTGAACTTGCGGCGGCGGTCGGGCTCAACGGCGGTAAAGATCAGAGTCGCAGTGGGGGATGGTTTTTCCAGATAGGAGGCAAGGGCCTTCGCGTCATCGTCAGTCGCGTGCTTGAAGTCGTCGGGATCTGAAATCAGGAAGAAGCTGCGCCCGCCCAGCATGGGAATTTGCAGCGCGGCCTGCAGTTCGCGCTCAAGCTGGCCAGGCTCAAATTCAATCTCGTTCAGACACCAGGCGCGGGACTCCTCCGGCACGGCGGCGCGGACGGCCTCGCGGCACTCCTGGTGCAGAAACCGATCATAGCCGCGGTGGAAATATGCAGCCTCGAGGCCGCCTTTGCGAACCGCCGCAATGAATTCTTCGGGACCCATTTTGCATTCCAAGGCAGAGCAGAAGCTCCACGCTGCCTTCGCACTAGTTTACTTGTTATCGGAAGGGAATGTCACCGGATAGATGAGAAAGGCCGCGCAAAGTCTCATCCCGCCGGGCAGAATGAAACTTTGCGGTTTGTGCGACCGGGCTGGAGATGTCATTGCCCGTTTAAAAGTCGCGAGCTGTAGTTACTTGGGGTCCGCCTGGCCTTTCGGCGTGTTTCCCTGCCGGTGCTCGAGTTGGGGCTTCGCGTTGCCCATGGATCCCGCCAGACCGCCAAGCTGGCCGAGGGCGCCGAGGCCTTTCAGGCTGCCGAGCTGGCTGAAGTCAATCGGCCCCACCAGGTTCACCACGGTCAGCTCTTTGGGTTCGGCGGCCACTACCGCCATGCCCACAATTTCTCCGCCTTCTTCCATCACATAGACGCCGGTGGTTTCGCCGGAGTTCTTTTCCTCCACGTGCACCATGGCCTTCCATCCTCCACCCTGCAACTGGTTCAGCACGCTATCGAGATCGGCCTTGGTGTAAGCACCCGGCTTGTCAAACTCAAAATTCTTCACGTAAATTCCCTTCAGCCGCGAGAGCAGATTGGCTGCCATCTCTTTCTTCTCAGACTTCCCGGTGTCCGCCTTCTTTTGCACCTGCTCCGCGGCAAGCTTCAGCATCGGACCTTCCAGGTTCACATTGTCCACTTCTGAAGCCTTGCTGGAAAGTTTGTCCAGCTGGCTCAGTTCCAGCCTGGCGTTTTGCGCAAATCCCGCCGCGCTGGTGAATGCCATCAGGAAAGCTGCCAGCAGTGCCGGCAGCAGCGCATCCGTGTACTTTGATTTCAACATCGAGCTCTTCAGGTTTTTCATGGGTTACTCCATTTCTGATTTGGGATTTCTCGGAACTTCCAGCGCTCGCAGCGTCACGTGCTGTGCGCGCTCGAGTGCCGCATTGATCTCTTCATCCGTGATGCGCAGAGCAAAAATCGCCTGCTGGCCTGCTCTCTCGGCCTGCGCGCGCACGCGCTGTTCGTGCTCATAACGCGCAACGCCAAGCACAACCGCCACAAAAGCCGCTGCCACCGCGGCCCAGCGCACCGCGGGCAGCCGCAGGAACGCAGCTACGCGCCGGCCGAATGTCTGCCGGGGCGGCGCCGTGTCCAGCCGCGCCATCACGCGCTCCGCAAAGCCCTCGGGAGGATCTTTGCGCCGCAGCAGGTCCTTGAGTTCGCTTTCCAGCGGGTTCATACCTTCACTCCTCCCATCGAGCGGGCCAGCTTGGTGCGCAGCAGCTCCAGCGCACGCTCGATCGAACTCTTCACCGTGTTGATGGGAACCTCCATTACTTCCGCAATCTCACGCAGTTCCATTTCCTCCTGGTAGCGCAGGATCACCGCCATGCGCGCCTTGTCAGGAAGCGTGCCCACCAGCCTCCACAACTTTTGTTCCAGCAGCGGATCGCGCATGCGCGCTGCCGCGGCCGGTTCCGGAACGTCCTGCAGGCTGAGCGATTCGTCCGGCCTTCTGCGGCGCACGCGGTCAATTGAGCGATGGCAGGTGACCTTCCGCAGCCAGAAGCGCAGGTGTGCGGCCGACTCGATGCCGCCCAGGTTGCGGTAAAGCTCGATGAAAACGTCCTGCGCCATATCCTCCGCCATCGACGGGCTCCTCAGGAAGTGCAGCGCCAGGCTATAGACCATCGACTGATGCTCCCGCACAATCTCGCCAAACGCCGAACTGTCGCCGGCGATGCATCGCGCCAGGGCATCCTCAACGGTCTCTTCAAGTGCGTCGCTCAACCACCCTCCCGTCTAATCTCTATTACGCAAACGAGGGTGGCAATGGGTGCAATTTTCTTGAGGGTGATCCCGATCTCCTGGCGCGAGGCTAGAATTTGGCCCAAATTGAAATGATGGTGTAGATTTTACCCGCTGTTTCATAATGTGACACATTTTTTGAACGTGCCGAAATTAAGATTTCAAAATCACAATAAACCATTATTTTCCAATGATTTACATTTTTACAAAAATTTAAGCCCAAAATTCCACACGTCCCATTTTGAGGGGTTTTGGCTGTATGTAGCCTATATAAGTTGCCTAAATGGGTCCCGGCCCTCCCCGCCACGCAGAGCCGCCACACCCGCCGCTGTCGGGCCCCACGAGGACAAAACTCACCCGCCCCCGGCTTCCCTGTCACGTCTTTTGACGGCCCGTCGTGGTGAAGCGGCCGCGAGCCGCGCCGGGTGTGCGGCGAACTCTTGCCGAAAAGCGCCGGCCGCCGCGCCCTGGTCAGAAGAAATCCTGCAGAGCGTTTATTTCTTCATTACAATTGAGGAAATGACCATGCGGAGCCATCTTGGAGAGTTCGAGCTGGTCGTGATGCTGGCGTTGCTGCGCCTGGGCGAGAACGCCTATGGAGTTCCCATCGCGCGCACGATCGAGGACGGCACCGGGCGCGGAGTCGGAATCGGCAGCGTTTATGCGGCGCTCGAGCGGCTGGAGCAGAAAGGTCTGGTTGCTTCCCGCCTGGGCGAGCCCACGCCCGAGCGCGGCGGCCGCGCCAAGCGATATTTCCGCGTGACGGGCGCGGGGCTGCGCCGCGTCCGCGCCACGCAAAAAACACTCGTCACTTTGTGGCACGGCCTGCCGCAACTGGAAGGAGGCAAGGCATGACGCCACCCAAGCCGCCCGCGCCGGCAAGCTGGCTGCTCCGGCATCTGATGCCGGGCGACCGAACGGAATCGATTGAAGGCGATCTCCTCGAAGAGTTCCAGCGGCGCCGCTCAGCCGCGTGGTACTGGCGCCAGGTTCTTGCGGCCATCGCGGCAAGCGTCGCCGGAGAGATGCGCCGGCACTGGATGTTGCTGGGCCTGGAAGCCCTGGTCGTTTGGGTCTGGACCTATTACTCGCTTCTATTTCTGCGCTTCGCCCAGGAGCGGGTTTGGGCCCTGGCGTTTGAGCCCCATGGCCGGTTTCTTTATTGGGTCCTGGCGCGCGGCAGCGGAATTCTGTCGTTAGCCTTGCCCGTCATTATTTATCTGGCTGTCAAACGATTCAAAAATCTTCTGCCCGCGCTTTGCGGGCTGTGCGCCGGCATCGTTGTGGCGTGGGCGCTGGGCCTGCTGGTTCTGGCGCTGATACTACCCGGCGGGATCAGCATGATATTCCGTTGGCCGGTGATTCTGTTCAGCCTCCTTCCTGCACAAGTTGCCGGCGTCCTGCCCATTTCCGTATCGCTTCCGTGGTGGCGGTTGCCTTATGCGCTTGCGCGCCAGTCCGCGCCGCTCTTGTTTGCCATTTGGGCGGCCCAGCTCTGGGCGAAGGGAAGCCACCCCACAGGTCTTCAGAACGAAGGCGGAACTGAGTCATAGGCGAAGAACGCCTCCCCAACGTCATTCCGAGGGGCGACGTTCTTTGCCGGCCCGAGGAATCTGCTTCTCCTTCCTGGCCAGCCTGTAGCGAGGGCCTTCGCCTTTGAGTGGTAGCGCAAGCCGCCGCCGTTGCGGTCCGCGGCTCTTGTCCCCTCCCGTCAAAAACCCGCGGACCTCAAAGCCGGAGGACCACGCTACACCCTCTTTTTGGTTTGGGGTCTTTTGTTTTCCCTACTTCCTACTCGCTACTCCCTTTTTCCTATTCGCTATTCGCAACTCGCTACTCGCTCTCTTTGTGATGGGCCTTCCCGGACCTTGAATCGCCAATCACCAATCGCAATTCACCAATTCCTTCGCCCTTCACCCCGTCATTCTGAGCACAGCGAAGAATCCCCGTATTTGAATTCCCGGGCTCGCCGCTCCTCCAGCTCCTGGGAACCGGCAGAAAGCAGACGGCAGTCGGCAGCGAGCAAAAACCTTCGAGCGGATGCGCGGCCCGGTTCGTCACTTGTAATTCGTATTTTCCGTTCTTCCCCAATCGCCAATCACAAATCGCAATTCACCAATTCCTTCGCCCTTCGGTTTGGCTCAGGTAAGCTCCGCGAAGATTCTCCGCATTGAAATGCCGGGATGCTTCACTTCGTTCAGCATGACAACTTAACGGCCTCGCTCCGCCCCTCCGTCATTCTGAGCACAGCGAAGAATCCCCGTATTTGAATTCCCGGGCTCGCCGCTCCTCCGGGCCCTGAGAGCCGGCGGAAAGCGGTAGACATAAAGCAGAAGGCACTCGGACGCCGGGAGTCGAGAGTCGCGAGCCGGCAGTTGGCAGAAGGCAAAAACCTTCGAGTGGATGCACGGCCCGGTTCGTCACTTGTAATTCGTATTTTCCGTTCTTCTCCAATCGCCAATCGTAATTCGCAATTCACCAATTCCTTCGCCCTTCTGTTCCGCAGGCCCGGAGGGCCGAAAGAATTTAGCCCACAGCGTAAGCTGTGGGAACAGGACCCTCACCCACCGCACCGCGGTCCCCCCTCTCCCGCCGGGAGAGGGCCGGGGGAGAGGGGGGCGGCACACGTTCTCCCATGGCTCACGCCGATGGGCTAAAGTCTGCCGCTCCTCCGGAGCTGTTTTGGCGGTTTTTGTGGCACGGGCGCTCCCGCCCGTGCTGCGGTGAACGAACACGGCCAGGCCTGCCCTGAGCGAAGCGAATGGGATGGCCGCGCCACAACTGCGAGCGAGTCCTTGTTTTCTCCTACTCCCTTTTTCCTACTCGCTACTCGCAACTCGCTATTCGCTCTCTTCGGCTAGGAGTCTTTTCATTGAATGATTGAGTGAATTGCGATTGGCGATTGAAAAAACGGGGCCGTTGTCTTCCCTTTTCCCTACTTCCTATTCGCTACTCGCAACCCGCTATTCGCTCTCTTCGGCTAGGAGTCTTTCGTTTTCCCTGCTTCCTATTTCCTACTCACAACACCCTGCCTTTGCCCCTTTTTCGTAATTTTCCTTTGCATTTGAAGTCGCAGAGGTGTATAAAGTTGCGCGTTGTTGTCTGGTCCTCGCTGGCCGAGCAGGTTGCTGGGAACAAATTATATGAACTACAAGCAGAGAATTTATGAGCGGCTTTCATACCGTCACACCGGGCACCGCGTTCTTGCCCAACGCTTTTCAGCCTTGAACAGCAGCAGCGCCCGGGCAGGAGCAACACTCTGGCAGGGCAAACCGTCCCCTCTGCCGGGTCCGCGACGTTGATGTTCATCGCCGACTGACCTGCAAACTCAGGAAACTGAGATTTTTGTTAGCGACTTTTCGCTCTGAAATTGACGGATGTGGGCTTCTTTCGCTCCTGAACGCGCTTGGCGCCAAAACGGGCAAGAAAGTCGATTACGAAAACAAGAGTGGCCAACGGGCCGCCGTTCCGACCCGTGTGGCGCACGCGTAGAGGTGGCCGCATGCCGGATTTCCAACTGTTCCGAGTCAAGGTATACGAACCCCCACAGCGTCGGTTGTTTGGTCCCGAGTGGAGCCGGTCCGACTTCCTGTTAGAGTGCATCGGGTCCCTGTCCGGTAAAGGGGCTGCAAAGGGAACTCTGTGGCACCTGGGCAACCCGCATCACGTCGATGACGCTGGGATCTATTTTCGGGTGGGGCGCATATCCAAGTCAACGGTGGGCCTCTACCAAGACGGCAACTTCATCGACCAGGAATTCGAGGTTGCACCTTATACCCACGTCTTATTGGACACTGCCCTAGAGCTATGCGCGATTGCCAAGAACGCCAAACTTTCGCCCAGCCCCTCAGGAATCGCGCGCCAGCTCGCAAGGCTCATCAAAGCCTCCGACATTGCCAGACTCCGTGATGTCGACGTGGAGATAAGCGAACTGAGCGATCCCGAAGACTTCATCGCTCATATGCGCGAGGCGGCAGCCATACAAAAGTTTTGGGTCACGTTTTCACGGCCGAACCCGTTCGACCTCGACGAAGATTTTTCGAAACCATTGCAGGGGGTTCTAACTGCCGTTAATGGAGAGACGGGCAAGGCGGAAATAGCCGGGGGTGACCTTGATGCAGGTCCACTCGAGACGGTAGCACGGTCTGCCGCCGCCACTGGGATGGATGCGGGTGCCGTCATGGTGAGGACGGGTGCAGAACGGAAGGAGAGAAGACGGCTGAGGGAAAACATTGTTACAGTGTCTGAAGGTGAGGTGGATGTTGAAAGGCTGGCTTCTTTACTTAGCCGAATTAGAACCATTTATAGTCGGATCCGCGGGAAAACTGATTAGATATTATGGTTGAAAAGAATCTCGGTTATTGGCACTGGTTCTCCGAAGGCAGCGGTGGAAAGCCAGGGTTTCGTAGACTCCTTAATTCATGGGCGGCGGTCCACATTGCCATCGGTTTCCTTGTAGCTTTGCTGGTGAAGCTCAACCTTACAGCGTGCGCGGACACAGTTCTACTGCCGCTGGCCGGGATTTTAGTAGCCCTGTCCTTTGCGTGGGTTGGAAATGCCCACGCTCTTATGCAGACCCCCGAGATTGAGGAACTAGCGAAGCACCACCGGGGGGGATTCATTGAGTATGCTTACGTTTTTCAGACGGCGATATTGGCAATCCTAGGCGCGCTTATTGCCTGGGGGCTTGCTGGATTGAGTGTGTTCGACGACCGGTGGCCGACCACATCGCACCCTTTGACCTATCTACTTGTCAAGACTAGTTTGTTCGCCCTTTGCAGCCTGACAATTCGCGAATGCTGGCACGTCGTGTTGGGGTCCCAACTTATGCTCATCGTGAGGAGACACGTGAAGGCAGAGGGAAATGATGCGAGCGGCTAGCAATGTGGCGAAGGATTGTTCTATAACTCCGCGGCCCCTGATCTGAAAGAAACGGGCCGCACCGCAACACGCTGAATGCGCACAACTCTGCACCACCTGCTGGCAGCGAGCGGAATTCGTTGGTGCTTTGCAGCTTAGGACTGATGTCTCCTGGGCTAGGTTATGGCCCAGGTTTTACGCTGAAAGGTGGTTGCGCAGGCGGCAATGGAAGCGACGGATACCAATCCGTGAACCGCCGAGCATGTGGTGGAGGATTGAAATGGGTCTGAAGGCTACGGATGTATTTGTTCCTGGTGCATACCCTCAACACACTTATGTCGAGCGCACTCAGGCGTTGGAAGGAACCTTGCGCGACGCACTTGATACGCCGGGGCAGGTCGTATCCTTGTCGGGACCTTCTAAATCTGGCAAGACGGTCCTAGTCGAGAGAGTTGTTGGCCGCGATTTGCTGATCCCGGTTTCTGGTGCCTCGATAAGGCAGCCCGGGGAGGTTTGGGAGCACGTGCTCGACTGGATGGACGTCCCGAGTACGACCTCTGGGACGCGGAGCCTAGGGAGCACCATAAGCGCCGGCGTAATCGGAAAAGCAGGCATAGGAATTCCGCTGGTTGCTAAGGGCGAAGCCAGCCTTTCTGGGACCGGCACGGTAGCGGGTGAGACGACTACGGAAGTTGTACGAGGACGGCGTGGCCTTCCGCAGGTGGTCAACGAAATCGGCAATAGTGAGTTTGTGGTTCTTCTCGACGACTTCCACTACATGGAACGCTCAGTTCAGACGGAGGTAGCAAAGGCGTTAAAAGAGGCGGTTCGTCTAGGAGTAAAAGTGGTCACCGCGGCCGTCACGCACCGCGGCGACGACGTGGTGCGGGCCAATCCCGAACTTCGAGGTCGCGTCCGGGCGATCGACCTTGGATATTGGAACGAAGGCGAACTTGAGCAAATCTCACAGGTGGGTTTCCGAACGCTTAACGCGCAAATCGATCCTGGCGCTGTGGAGAAATTTACTGAAGAGTCCGCCGGGTCTCCGCAGCTCATGCAGCTCTTGTGCTTGCAGTGCTGTTTTGTGTTAAATCTAAGGGAAGAAGGTGAGAGGGTGGCCTCTAAGGGCGGAAACATCGACAAAGAAACATTAACGACGATCTTGGAGCAGACGAGCGCCTCCACCGATTTCAGGTCCTTGGTTGATATTCTCGACAATGGACCGCGTACGAGGGGAACGGAACGAAAGACTTACACGTTCCGCGACGGGACCGAGGGGGATGTTTACAGGGCGGTTCTGCAAGCACTCGCGGCTGACCCGCCGCGGCTGTCGTTTCCATACGAGGAACTCCTACGGCGCACGGCTGAGGTGTGCACTTCCGAATCTCCGGTCGGCTCTAGCGTGACCGGTACATGCCTGCACATGACGAGACTTGCGCAAGAGAAGTTTCCAGATGAGCGTGCCGTGGATTGGGATGAGCAGAAGCAGGTTTTTGACATTCCCGACCCTTATTTGCTCTTTTACCTCCGGTGGTCTGGGCGGTTGCATACCCAGTAATAGCCGGAAGCCGAGGCGGCGTGAAGCCGCCAGACGAGTGAATTCAAAATCTCAGATTTCAGAGCAGCGGTCATCCTGAGCGGAGCGAAGAGCCTGCCCTGAGCCTGCCGAAAGGAGCCCGGTATTTGTATCCAAAAACAAAATGCGGAGATTCTTCACTGCGGGGCTGGCGCAGATGTTGGTTTTTAACGTCTGCGTTCAGCGGGCCTGATTGGTGTTAGAACGGCGGGGAGCGGGGATTGTAGCGTTGTCATCCTGAGCGGGGCGAAGAGCTTGCCCTGAGCCAAGCCGAAGGGTTCAGAATGACGGGACGAGAAAATTGGTGAATTGCGATTTGTGATTAGCGATTGTAAGAACAGGAATTACGAATTACAAATTACGAAACGGGCCGCGCAACCACTCCAAGGTTTTTCCTCACTGCCAACTGCCGACTCCCGACTCCCGCCGTCCATTGCCTTCTGCTTTCTGCCAGTCTCCAGTTCCGGAGGAGCGGCAGAGTTTAGCCCATGGCGTGAGCCATGGGAAAACGAAACGTCAAACATCCGTAAGCCCCGGGGAGGGGCGTAAGAATTATTCGTGGGTGGCGCAAACTTCGCGGTGTGTGCGATGTGTGCGGTATCGCTCAAACTTGAAATATACGAACTCTTGCCTGACGCCCGCACTCTCCAAATGCCGTGACGCAGGCCGGTCGCGACAGCGGGCCTCGCCGCTGGCCAT
Source organism: Terriglobia bacterium (assembly GCA_035691365.1). GTDB lineage: Bacteria > Acidobacteriota > Terriglobia > UBA7540 > UBA7540 > SCRD01. Next base: position 9,940 of record DASSJE010000119.1, on the reverse strand, counting down.
GCGCAATCACCCAAACAGCTTTTGGCGGGCAGCATCACAAATCGCGATGACGGCGGGATTTTTGACTCTTCGCTCGACTGATATGGCGTAGAACCGGGCGCGCACTTCCTCTGTATAACCCACCACCCTGAATCCTTTGCGGCGGAGTTCGCGGTCGAGCACTCGTGGAGCAGCAAAAACACCATGCCCTCCTTCCGCAAAGGCCGTTAGAAGCGTGAAGTCTTCAAATTCTCCCGCCACTACCGGACGAATATTTTCAGCTTCAAACCACTGGTCGAGGTTCGATCGCATGGAGGCGCTTGCAGTGGGTAGCAGGAAAGGAGCTCCGTTCAACGAGTGCGGGAAGTTCCGCCGATAAGCCACCGCGAGTTTGGGCCTGGCATAGAAGCCGCCGCCGCATTCGCCCAGCGGGTGATTGTAAGCGCGAACGCTGATACCCGGCCCAAAGGGCGCGTCGGACAGCACCAGATCAATTTCATGGAGGGCCAGCAGCGCCAGCAGGCGGTCGGGAGGCTCTTCCCGGCAGATCACCTGGACAGGAGACGCCAGGCGCAGGGCTGGTTCAATGAGACGATAAGCCAGCGCCTTCGGCAGCACGTCCGCCACGCCCACCTGGAGCTTGAGCGGGTGGCCCGTGGGGCGGCCTTTCAGCGTATCGGTAAGTTCGCGGCCTAAAGAGAAAATCTCCTGCGCATAACCGTAAACGATTTTCCCCACTTCGGTGAGGACCAGCCGCCGCCCCGTGCGCGTAAACAGCTTCTCGCCCAGGTAGTTTTCGAGCTGGCTGATCTGCGCGCTGATGGTCGGCGGCGCCAGCAGGAGTTCCTCCGACGCCTTGACGATGCTCCCCGTGCGGGCCACAACCCAGAAGTAAAGAAGGTGATGATAATTGAGCCATTCCATGCGCCCATTATAGTTAGATAAAACCTATGTGTCACGTCGAAACTTTCTACTTTTCTAATTACTGGCCAAGGCCGATCATAAGGGTGGAGGGGCGAAGAGCCGGACAAGGCATGCAGGCCGGCCCGCAGCCGGGAAATACATCAGAGCCCTCCTGGCGGCGCCCCTCCTTCCCCGGCCGCAAATCCAGCCGCGAGCCGACTGGGAGCGGCAGCTCAAAGCACTGGGAGGAGATGATGAACCTGGAAATTCGCAGTCAAGGCTTCAATATGTCCGAGGCCCTCGAGCGCTACGCAGAGCGCCGCCTGGGCTTCGCCCTGCGAAAGTTTGCAAAAGAGATTGGCCGCGTAACGGTCCGGCTGTCTGACCTCAACGGCCCGCGGGGAGGGGCGGACAAGCGCTGCCAGATCACGGCGAGCCTGCCGCCTTCGCCAGCGGTCACGTTGCAGGCGGTGGAAGCGGACCCCTATGCGGCAATCGACCGCGCTGCGGCGCGTCTCGAGCGCGCCCTCGCCCGCAGTATGGGACGAACGCGCGAGTCGAGGAGGAGGCGGATGTCGATAAGGAAGCCTGAGGGCATCCGCCTCCGGCCTCTCGGGAGTCGCCCGTAACTTCTGCGCGAATCGCGGACCAGACGGCCCCTGAGAGATGGCGATGGAGCAAGATTGATGAACAACGGAAAGGAGAAACAACATGCGTGAGGTGGAAGCCCGCACCATCTACGTCACCGAGTCCGACAAGGCCAGGCTGGAAGACCTGTTCGGCTACTTCACCAGCGTGTGGAAGCGGGATCAACGCTATGTGGACGCGCTGCGCCGGCAGCTCGAGCGCGCAGAGGTGGTCGCACCCGCCGAAATCCCGGCTGACGTGGTCACCATGAATTCTCAGGTTCGAGTGAGAGATTTGGGTTCCGGAAAGGTAACGGTATACACTGTGGTGTTTCCACCGGACGCCGACTTCTCCCGGAACCGCATCTCCATCCTGGCTCCCATCGGGACGGCCCTGCTCGGTTTGAGAGTGGGAGACGTGGTCGAGTGGAAAGTTCCGGCCGGCACCAGAAGGCTGAAGGTCGAGTCGGTCCTGTACCAGCCGGAAGCGGCCGGACAGGAGCCTGAGTCCTCCGGCGTTGACATTCGGCGCTCAATCTACCAAGCCGCCTGAGAAAGCCGCACCGCCGGGTTTTCAGCCCGGCGTTTCCCCGCACCGTTCGCGCACACGTCGCGCGGTTTACGATGTGTGCGGGCTCGTGCGGCCCAGCCCCGGAACGGGTCGGAAGAATTTCGCCCATGGCGTGTGCCGAAATACAGGGATTCTTCGCTGCGCCCCGTCCCATCCGGGACAGGGCTGCGCTCAGAATGACGGGGTGAAGGGTGGCGCGTGTTCAGCCCCGGAACGGGGCGGAAGACTTCAGCCCATGGCGCAAGCGCGCCATCATTCCAGCACACCCAAAATTCTATGCTCTCTCCCTTCGGGTGAGGGTGCCCCGCAGCGCCGGGGCAGGTGAGGGGTGTTTTGTTTCCCCGACTTCCGCCTGCCTACTCACGACTCTCGTCTGCCTATTCCCGACTTCCTACTTCCTATTTCCCACTTCCGGCTTCATCCTTCATCCTTCACACTTCATCCTTCCCCGGATGGGACAAGGCACAGCGAAGAATCCCCGCATTTTCTCGCCTCTGAAAGCGGCCTTAACTCATTATTCGTAATTTGTTTCCTGCCTGCCGCCGGCGCAACGCCCCAGGGCGCCGGAGAAAGGGCTGGAGGCGCGGTACCTGTGCGACCCTCTCCCCGATTCGCTTGGCGCTCGATTAAGACGCGGGTTCTATCTTGTCAACCTGAATGGTCTTATCGGCTTTTTCGTAGGTTCCGCTCACCTTAACCTGCTGGCCAGCGAAATCCCGGGCCTTATCCTGATCACTGAGTTGCAAGGTTGTTTTTTTTGCCTTATTGTAAAGAACAAATTTGCTGCCGGTTTTTACACAAGCCAATGTGCAGTCTTTGGGAGTATGAGTGTGTGTTGCATTATACCCGCCAGCTTCGTGACCGCCCATGCTGGCGCACATGCTGTCCATGATTTCGCCACTGAATGTTCTTTCATGCTGCTTCTGCGCAAAAGAAAAAGTGGCCATAACCATCATGGCCGCAACTAATAACGTTACCCTCTTCATGTAAACCTCCTCTAAGCCAGTCTATGCTGGCCGTTGAACAAGACATACAATCAAGCCACAAACCTTTCGCCTGGCCTACACTTCCGGCTTCCTGCCACCGGCCCGCAGATCATGGCCCGGCGGCCTGCACCCGCCTACGGCGCCTTTCGGCTCTCCAGGAAAGCGGTGAGGGCCTGAAGCTGCTCCGGCGTGAGGTACTTGAACGGCGGCATCACCGATCCCGGAGTAAACTTTGGAGGATCCTTAAAGTGTCCGATCAGCCATTCCGGAGAGCGCCCGCGGGCGCCCTCCGCGCTCAGGTCGGGACCGACCGTGCCGCCCTGCCCGTCGAGCTTGTGGCAGGTGAAGCAGCCCTCCTGCCGGAAAAGAGTTCTGCCATACTCCCGCAGTTGCGCGGGTGTTATCTGCGAAGGTCTGGAACCGGCTGCGTTCCGGGCTTCAAGCCTGGGTTCGATTTCAGGCAGTGCCTTGATAAAATTCACCAGCTCCCAGGTCTGGTCAACCGACAGCGTCGATTTCCAGGAAGGCATTCCCGTGAGGCTCACGCCATTCTGGATGATCCAGAAGAGCTCGGCGTCGGTCCAGTGCTGCACGTGCGGAGAGGTCAAGTCCATGGCCGGAGGGTACATCGCAGTCCCAAGCGCGCTGTCGGCGTGGCCATCGGCGGAGTGGCATAACGCGCAGGATTGCTGGTAGGTTTCCGATCCTTTCTGAATCGATCCGGGCGTTGAGGCAACCGGGTTTTTGAGGTTTTTCGCCTCGATGGGAATCACAACGTCTTTCATCGCGTCTGCCAGTGCCTGCTCCGCCGTCGAAGGCTTTCGATGCGCTGAGCAGGCCGCGAGCAGGAATCCTGAGCAGAGCAGAATCGCGGCTGTGCCGATTCGTAACCTTCTCAAACTGAACACCCCGGCCATTCAACAGCTATGGCCGATTAGATGTTTATAAACTTAAATTGTTACGAAAACTGGTAGCGCATCTATAAGGTTGCCGATCGGACAGCGGTTCCTTTTCGGGGCTGGCGCACACGCTTGGTTTGTAGTGTCTGCTTAGTCCCGAAGGGAGTGGTCTGTAGAGCGGCAAGGCGGATACTGCGGAGCCACGGCACGCCGCAGAATTCCATACATCCCGAGCGAACTGAAATTCATTACTTCCGGCACTTGGCGGCCTTGCTCAGGCTGCCGGTTCGATTTTTTGGAAGGCGAATCGATCGTTACAATGGGTCGGCTGCCATGATGCCAAGCAGAAACGTCCCGCTTCGCGGGATCGCAGACTCGACAAAGCGCGATTCTGCGCCAGCCGCGGATCGAGCGGCGAATCCTGCTGGTTCGCGGGCAAAAGGTGATGCTCGACGCTGACCTGGCGGAACTCTATGGCGTTGAAACAAAAGTGCTTAACCAAGCCGTCAAACGGAACCCTGAACGCTTTCCAGGGGATTCCATGTTCCGTCTGACCAGCCAGGAAAAGAAAGAGGCGGTCACAAACTGTGACCACCTTAGGCAACTGAAATTCTCCCCAGCCTTGCCTTCTGCCTTCACCGAGCAGGGCGTGGCGATGCTTTCCAGCGTGCTCCGGAGCAAGCAGGCCGTCGAGGTCAACATCGCCATCATGCGCGCCTTTGTGAAGCTGAGGGAAATGCTGGCCTCAAACCAGGAACTCGCCCGCCGCCTCCAGCAGATGGAAAAGAATTACGACGCGAAGTTCAAAATCGTCTTCGACCTTATCCGGGAACTGATGAAACCGCCCGACAAAACCCGCCGCGCCATCGGCTTTGGCCCCGCCCCGCAGCCCCGCGAGAGATAGAAGGCAGAAAGCAGTTGGCAGAAGGCAGGGGGCAAGGAGCGAAAAGCCCATGGTGTCTACGCCCGGCCAATCGCGCCGACAACGGCAGTCCCCAAAAAAATTCCCGAACCCTCTCCCCTCGGAGAGGGCATGGAATTTTGGGTGCGCTGGAATGATGGCGCGTTCCCCCGGCTTGCGCCGTGGGCTAAATTCTGCCGCTCCTCCGGAGCTGTTTCGCGGAGTTCTGTAGCGCGGTCCTTCTCATAGAGAAAGAACCACAGGCCGCAGCGCCCGCGCTACGCGCCAATCTGCTGGAGGTGGTGCTTGAGGTGTTCGAGGTAGTGCTGCATCCAGGACCCGAGCGTACGCGGTTCCGAGTCGCCGATGATGCATGGCGTCTGCAGCTTTTCCGCGGGCACGCTCTCGATCGCCGCCGCCACGTGCTGGTTCAAGGCGAACCAAAGAGCCACCAGCTCCGCCCACGGCCGCTGGCGATAGCGCTGCAGCGCTACCCACGCTTCCTGATCGTAATCGGGCAGCACCAGCGGGTTCGCCAGTTGCGCCCTCACAAAGCGCTGATGGTTGTTGGCGGCCGAATCAATCAGGTGGCCCAGAATTTCTTTCGCCACCCATCGGCCCGGCCCGCGGCTTCGGCCGGCGTCGGCTTCGCTGAGCGCCATCAACTGTTCCTGTGCGCGCGTAACCTCGGCCCGCAGTTCGTCGGCCAGTTCTTTCATCGCTCATCTCCCGGCGCGCCGCAACTTCTGTAACCCTGCGGTTTTTGATTTCAAAGAAACGGGCCGCAGAATAATCCCGCACGGCGTGACAGCTCTGATGCGCTGCCAGACTGTCTTATTTCAGCGCGGCTTTGGCGCCGGCCTCGGCCACGGCGTGATCGTTCTCGACGGTTGAGCCGCTGACGCCGATGGCGCCGATGACGGTCCCGTCGGATGCCAGGATGGGCACGCCGCCGGGGAAGGTGATGAGCCCGCCGTTCGAATGCTCAATGTTATAAAGCGGCCCGCCGGGCTGCGAGAGCTTGCCGATTTCGCCCGTGGGCATGTCAAAAAACCGCGCCGTGCGCGCCTTTTTGATGGCAATGTCGATGCTGCCCCGCCAGGCGCCGTCCATGCGGGCAAATGCCTTCAGATTGCAACCAGCGTCCACCACGGCGATGTCCATTCTGGTCTGGATCGCATTTGCCTTTTCGATTGCCTTCCCCACTACCAGCAGGGCCTGCTCCAAACTGATATCCTTCGTGCTCAACACTTCCATGCCAGCTTCCTCCTTTTGATTTGCCGTGCGGGTTTTTTAGTTGGGCCGGGCTTCAGCCCAGCCACTGCGCGAGGCCCGTTCCCCCGGCTCAGCATCCTCCATCTTACGGGCAGCCCGCGCCGAGCGCAATGAGACGATTGATGCGCGATTGACTGATTGGGCGTAGCGGCGAGTTTACCTCGCCATTTGTGAACCCTGACAGCGGCGTAGAGGCGCCCTTCAGGGCAGCGAGTCCCGGGCTGAAGCCCGCCGCTACGTGTGAGACGCCTGGGCTTTTTCGATGGCGTCGCCGATTTTATACCGCGCGCGGTCCCATTCGTCGGGATCGTGGATCCACAAGCCGGGCGCACCAAAGGACTGTTTGCCGTCGTAGGCGCCGTGCACGACGTGGCGCACGGCCTGGTCGGCCAGTTCTCTGCCGCCGGGAGTCTGCGCGAGGAGCCAGAAATATTCATAGTCCTGGCTGCCGCGCCGCATTCCCTTAAAGCGAATGCTGGCGGCCGGCTCATCGAGCCCCATGGTTTCGCCGCGATAGACGAGCATCCCGCCCCCGTTGTACACGGCCCCATTGCGGGTTGTGTACGTATCCGGGTATTGCCAGGCGCGCAGGGAATTGAAATCCATTTCCCAGATGTCCCAGGAGTCAGTGCGCTGCTTCCAGGAGCACCAGCTCATGCCGCGGCATTTCAGCCCGTCGCCATCCGTGTAGGCGGCATCGTTCTGGTAATACCACAACTCGATACCGTGCTTTTTGAATTCCGCGGCGCTGGCGGGCGTGCAGTCTTCAAGGCCGAGATTGGCGATGTCGAGGATCTTTTCCAGTTGTTGCGTCGTCTGCCTGGGATAGGAACCGTCCACGCGGTATTTCAGGCGCGGCACGTTGGATTCCTTGAGAAGCTGCCCGAAATAGATCATGCGGCTGCGCGATAGCTCGTCGTAGGATTCATCGAGGCTGTTGAAGAAAACCACCAGCTCCGTTTTGCTCCAGGCAGGATGCTGGTCAAAATGCGCCTGGTAAGCCTGGAAAGCGTTTTTCCAGATGGCGCGGTATTCGGGCGTGGGACCCTGCCGCGGCATGCGGACCGGCCAGGGCGCGTAGAACTTCCACTCCTTTCCGCTCAACTGGATGCCGCGCGGAATTTTGTAAAGGTTCCAGGGATAGGCGTCAAACGGCGTAACGATGTATTCCGTGGGCACGCCGTAGCCCGGGCCGCTGTACCCGTGCCGCCCGGTGAAAGCGCTGCCGTCGAGATACTTTGAGAGCCGCGCGTCGTGCCGGCCCCAGTCGATTTCAACATGGGTGCCGGAAACTTCGAGGCCCGGCGCGTAGCCCAGGCAGGAAATGGCAATGCGGTGCTTGCGCGCGAGCTGGTAATACTTGAGCTCGAGCTCCTCGGAGAAGCTGTTGATTTCCGTGTCGGTGTGAATGCTGGGCCTGAGATGGCTCTCCTCGGGCAGGGCGAAATCCCACAGGTGGAGCTCCAGCGTCAGCTTGGTTTTTCCCTGATCGCTGGAAATAATGATGGGCGCGGCGTACCTGCCCGGCGGCGCGGCCTCGCGCGACCGGGGGACGTAGATTTCGATCCAGATGGCCTGGCTCCGCTGTTGCTTGCCGACGTTGTTCAGCGGGTCGGGCAGGTCAAACGGCATCACGTAGCTGTGCGGATAGAGGTTGCCGCTCCAGCGAAGGCAGGGCAGCAGGCCGTCAGGATACCAGCCGGCGCCCAGCGTGTAAGTCTGCTTCGAAGGGGTCTGGACGTGCACGTACCATTCCCGAAACATGTCGAAATTGTCGAGCGGAATTTTCGCTCCCGCCGGCCCGGCCAGGCCCGCCAGCGCCACGCTCACGTTGGTCAGTTTTTCTGCAGCGCGCTCGATGACGAGCTGGAAAGCCACCGTCTCGTTCCGCGCAGCCTTCAAGGTGACGCGCCGCGCGGCGGCGTCCCAGACAAGGTTCGACTGCTTGTAGCCGGGGCGGATGCCGTCGGGGAAAACGCCTGGGTTCTCTTCAAAAGGCTTGTTGCGAATGGGATCGACACGGACGGTGTCATTGATGGCCCAGACGTTGAAGCCCGAGCCCGCTGTGGGGCCAGCGCCGCCGGGGGCCGAAGGGGAAACAGAATCGAACGAGGTTGCAGGTTTGTTGCCCGTTCCCGCAAACGCCGGGATGCCGCTCGCCGCTGCGCCAGCAAGCCCGGAAAGCAGCGTGCCGCCTGCCAGGAATTTTCGCCGCGACAATCGCCAGGAAAATTGAGCCATGTGACGTCTCCTTACGAATCAGATCAAAGCAGAATAGCGCAAAAGGTGGGCGGGCGGTAATGTTTGACACTGCGGCGCGCGCGGGATAGCCTCACGGGATGCCAAAACTCACACTGCAGGAACAATTCGGCCAGATCGACATCTACGTTTTCGACCAGCTTTTGAAAGGCCGCATCGCGCCCGGCATGACCATTCTGGATGCCGGGTGCGGCGACGGCCGAAACATCATTTACCTGCTGCGGGAAGGATACGAAGTTTTCGCCGCCGACGAGGACGCCAAGGCCGTTGAGAGCGTGCGAGCCGTCGCGCGCGCCGTGGCGTCCGCGCTGCCGGAAACGAACTTTCGCGTGGAAGCCGTGGAAGCGATGTCATTCGAGAGCGAGTGCGCCGATGTGGTGATCAGCAACACCGTGTTGCACCTGGCGCGCGATGACGCGCAGTTCGAGCGGATGCTGCAGGGAAGCTGGCGCGTGCTGAAGACTGGCGGGCTCTTCTTCTGCCGCGTCGCATCCACCATCGGCATGGAGAACGAGTTTGCGCAGGTCGAAGGGCGCCGGTACCGTTCGCCGGACGGCGCAGTGCGCTACCTGGTGGACGCCGCCATGCTGGACAAGATGGCCGAACGCCTCAGCGCCGAGCCGGTGGAACCGCTGAAGACCACCCTGGTGCAGAATCAACGCGCCATGACCACGTGGGTGGTGAGAAAGAAATTGGCGATTGGCGATTTGTGATTGGCGATTGGAGGATCCGAAATTACCAATTACAAATTACGAGTGGCAGGGCCGGCGGAGCGGCGGCAGCGCAACCCTGGCTCGACCCTGCAAACAGCGCCATCCATGCTGACGAACCCGACTCCCACGCGCTCGCGATTGCACCAATGCAATCCTGAAAAGCTGGTTGAATTTTCCTGAAAAACAGACTGCCCCCCGGCACGATACGTCTCTTTATCGCGCAATCAGGTGAGGGACGCAATTGTTCTTACGGATTTGATCAGACTTTTGCAATTTGAAAGAGAGATCAGGGAATTACCTGGCCAGCCCGGCGTCAGGCTGGGCAAAATTTTGCACACCATCCCGCCAGCCCGCGCGGCAAAGACGCGTGGGGGGAATTCTGAAGGGGGGCTCTACGGGCTCCCGGTCGACTTCCATGAATCAAAAGTGGGAGCGGACTTTTTTCCCGTGAAGCGGCGCGAATTCAACCGCCCCGAACGAACGCGCCACCTTCGCGGGCTTCAGCCCGGCACCGTGGCGACGTAAAGTCGCCGCTACGACTCGTGGCACGGGCGTCTCGCTCGTGGACGGCTGAACACCCATGGGCAAGATGCCCATGCCATATTCGATTGGCCCATACCATCTGCCATAAGCGACCTGCCACATGCCCCCCTGCCGCAGCAAAAATCCGACAAAACTTAGAACATTTGGGGCGGGTTCTATAAAAGGGGATGTCAAGTAGAAACACTGGCGCACCTTCCTGGGGAGATGTTGTACGGCATCCAGCCCGGGCTAGAATTCGGCAGTGATGAGCCTGGAGCGGTGCTGGGACCGGGTTTGGACCGGGAT
>DASSJE010000118.1:0-10637 GCA_035691365.1 Terriglobia bacterium | reverse complement strand
ATCATTCACCTTGGCCGGCCTTACCTTTTCTTTTGGCTGCTTCCGTATCCGAGTGTGCGCGGCATCTGGCCGAACTTCCATTCGCCGCTGCTCTGGGACGCTTTCGCCATTACCACTTATTTGACGGGCAGTACCATCTTTTTGTATTTGCCGACCATTCCAGACTTTGCTTTGGTGCGGGACAAGGCCCGGGGTTGGCGCAGGAAGGCCTATCATGTGCTTTCTTTGGGCTGGAAGGGAACACCCAGACAGTGGCACCGGCTGGAAATGGCAATGCGCATCATGGCCGTGGTGATTCTTCCGGTAGCTGTTTCCGTGCACACGATCGTGTCCTGGGATTTTGCTATGCCGCCCGTTCCAATGTGGCATTCCACGGCGTTCGGACCGTATTTTGTGGCGGGCGCTATTTTTAGCGGTATCGCCGCCTTGATCATCGCCATGGCCTTGCTCCGAAAAGCTTACCATCTTGAACAATATTTGACCCCGTTCCACTTCGACAAGCTGGGGAAGCTTCTGCTCCTGATGAGCCTGGTGTGGGGCTACTTCATTGTTGCCGAGCGGATGACGGTGTGGTACGGCAACGAATCGTCGGAGATGGCGGTTTATTCGTCCTCGGCACAGGGGCGATTCACTCACTTGTTCTGGATCATGGTTTTCTGCAACCTCCTGATACCTTTCTTCATTCTGTCCATCAAGAGTTTCCGAACCATCACCGGGACGGTCATCGCATCAATCACGGTGGTGATAGGGATGTGGCTGGAGCGCTTTCTGATCATTGTGCCGTCGCTGGAGCGCAAATATCTCCCATTCACCTGGGGGTCATACCGGCCGTCCTGGATCGAAATCACGATCACGGCCGGAACCTTTGCCGCCATGGCCTTGTTCTACATGATTTTCTCGAAGCTCGTGCCGATCATCTCGGTCTGGGAATTGAAGCTGGGACTCCGGCACGACGAGCAATTGCCGCAACCTGCCATGGCGCCGGCGAAACCGTTGCCTGCCACAGCGCAACCCGGGTTGGCGGCTCCGGGGGAATAACAGGAGGCAAAATCATGAAGGCTATCTACGGTCTCTATCCTGATCCCGATTCCGCGCAAATCGCCATGAACCGCTTGCGCTCGAGCGGGTCTAAGCTGGGCTTCGAAGAACGCAACATTTATTTGGCTTCTTCCGAACCATTCGATGAATACGACCTCGGATGGCAGAAGCAGAGGACTCCGATGCCTTGGATTGCCGCGTTTGGGGCGTCGATTGGCGGGCTTTCGGGCTACCTGCTGGTCGTATTGACCCAGCGGGCTTACCCGCTCCCCACCGCCAATATGCCCATCGTCGCTCTGTGGCCGACCGGCGTTGTCGTTTATGAACTTACGATGCTCGGCGCCATCTTGACGACTCTGATCTCGCTCCTGGTAGCGGCACGCATCCCGGACTGGCGAAAGGGCGGACTTTACGATCCTGCCATCAGCGACGGCAAGATTCTGGTCGGGCTTATCGATCCGCCGGAAAACGCTCGCGCCGAAGTGGAACGCCAGTTACAAGCCGCCGGAGCGGACGAAGTCAAACGGTTTCACTAAGCAAAGGAGGAGGTCTTATGCGGAACAGAACGCGGAAATCAGTCCTTGTACTATGTGTTATCGGAATGACATTGGCGATTGTGCCGGTTAGCTGGGCCAAAGGGAAGGAAACTCTTTCACCCGCGGCACTGGCAGGCAAGAAAGTGTTCGATCAAAACTGCTCGCTGTGCCATTTCCCCAACCAAACCGGGAACAAGATTGGGCCTGGGCTTAAAGGATTATTCAAGTCAAAGGAGCTTCCCTACTCCCACAAGCCTGTGACTGAAGCCAACGTCCGGGAACAAATCGAAAAAGGAAACGCGCAGGGGAAACCAATGCCCATGCCGGCTTTCGGAACCAAACTCTCAAAGACCGAGATCAGCGATTTGATCGCTTATCTCAAAACACTGTGATACATTCCACCCGGTCGGAAGAGGCAAGTGACACCCCAGATCAAAGCATTCGGTCTTTTCGTGGCCATCAACCTGGTGGTCTTTGGGGTGTTCGTTTGGGTCGCGCTGAGCACCCGCAGGCCGCATGAATCGGTCAAGGGATCGATCCTCCGGTGGAGGGGCTGGGGTTTTGGCGTCCTGACCGGAGGTTTGCTCCTCGCGCTGCTGCTGACCCTTCCTCGATCTTCCTACCCCCAGCACGGACGGAAGCCTGACCGCGTTGTCTACGCCGTTGGGATGCAGTATTCCTGGAGCCTTTCGGACCAACCTATTAAAAGCCCGGAAGAATGGCGGGAGGAAAGTTATGCACCGCCTGTAGAGATTCCCGCCGGCTCACTCGTGGAATTTCAGGTTACGAGCTTTGATGTCAACCACGGTTTCGGTGTCTATTCTCCCTCCGGCAAACTTTTGGGCGACGTTCAGGCTATGCCCGGATATTTCAACCTCCTCCGGCTTCGTTTCACAATGCCTGGTACATACCGGGTCCTTTGTCTCGAGCTTTGCGGAATGGGCCATCATCGCATGTGGGGAGAATTTGAAGTGGTGGGCGGAGCCTCGAAATCTTTGGCAGCCACGCCCATCGCCAAGGTCAAGACGAGCGCCGGCAGCGGTTCGTGAGGAGAAGGCGTCAAAGGGTTGGAGAAAATGTCTTCCGCACTCAACGAAATTTCTCAAAACCAGAAAGCAGTTGCCGGACTTCGGCAGACCACACTTTTTTGGTTCGCGGTCGTTGGATTTTTGTTCCTCACGCTTACCCTGGACGGCTGCTTCCTTCGGATGTATCAGTCTCAGTTCTTCCCCACGCTTCGCCCCGAGTGGTTCTATGCCGTATTGACATTGCATGGTGTTAGCATGGTGGCCGTTTGGTTTGTCGCCGGGATGGCCGCCGTGACTTACCTCCTGGGCAATTACCTCCGTCCGCCGTTGTGGGCCTCGCGGGCCGCTCTAGGCGGAACGGTCGTGGGCTTTGGCCTGTTATTTGTTGCGACAGCCAGAGGATTGTTCGGGGCAGGCTGGCATTTTCTTTTTCCGTTGCCGTTCTATTCCCAGGGAACGTGGCCGGATTGGGCCACGGGATGCTTCTTCGCATCGCTCATCGTTTTTTCTGCTGTTTGGCTCATCTGGTCGCTGGCTCTAATAACCGCGATTCTGAGGCGCTATTCATTTCGCAATTCGCTCGGCTGGCACTATTTGTCTGGCCGGAAGGGACTCGAAATCCCGCCTCTGGTCCTGATAACGATGGTGGCGCTGGTGTCGGCCGTGGCGGGCTTCCTCGATCTGGTTGCGCTCTTCTTCTTTTACTTGCTGCAATGGCGGGTTAAAGATTTTGTGGCGAATCCGCTGCTGATGAAGAATCTCACTTTTTTTTATGCCCACTTGCTCGTGCTTGCCTCGATGTATCTGGGCGTGGCGATCGTTTATGATCAACTCCCAACATTCAACAATCGTGAATGGAAAACAGACAAAATCATTGTTCTTGCCTGGAATGCCGTGTTGGTCATGGTCTCGATTGGCTTCTTCCACCAGCTCTACATGGACATCGTGCATCCGCGGACGCTGCAGGTTATGGGGCAGGCAATATCATATTTCAGCGCAGTGCCAGCAGCTGTGATCTCAATTTTCGACGGGCTATTGCTTGTTTATGGGTCAAGGATGCGGTGGACTGTCGGGTCAACCTTTATGTTCCTGGGGCTGATGGGCTGGGCCGTCGCCGGTGTGAGCGCGGTTATAGATTCGACGATCACGGTTAATTCCATCCTCCACAACACGCTTTGGGCGCCCGCTCATTTACATACCTTCTTCCTAATGGGTGTCGTGCTCATGATCTTGGGCTTCGCGTACGATCTGGGAAGCCGGTTAAGCTGCATGCCCGAAAGCCGGGTGCTGAAGCGCCTGATTCTGACGACGTTTATCGCCGGCGGCTACGGTTTTGTATTCCTTGGTTTTTGGTCCGGAGCACACTCAGTTCCTCGCCGTTACGCCACTTATCCTGAAGGATTGATCCACGCAACCACCTACGCGCGGACTGCCGTGGCCTTTATCATCGTCTTCATCTTTGGTCTCGTTCTATTCCTCTGGGAGATCGGCAGACGTTACTTCAGAGCGATCTTTACGTAAGGGCGTTTATTCCGGCGCAGCGAGATAACCGACCGGCTTGATAGCCCCCTGCAAAACAGAATAAATCCGGTATAAACTTTTTTGCCGCAGACCTGTTCAAATTCCTGCCAATCGGGCTTAAACTCCTTGGGGAAAGCGTGCTGCTGTCGAATGCACTTTTCCCGCCAGGCTTTGAACGCCCGGCGGCAACAACCAGGCTGGTCCGTGCGGGTTTCCAGGTCAAACGAAATATTCTGAAGTTTCATTAAATAACTGCCTGACATGGAGGACTGTATTGTTCAACCAGATACTCGATCCGATGCACAGCGTGGGGCTCACGGCCTTGGTGGCGTTGGTTCCGGTGGTTCTGCTGCTGGTACTGCTGGCCGTATTCCGGGTGACGGCCTGGCTCGCCACACTGATTGGCGCCGCCGTGACGCTGGGCCTGGCGCTGGCTGTGTGGCAGGTTCCCCTGAGCAACGCTGTCAAAGCGTGCCTTTACGGCAGCGCGACGGGAATTTGGGCGGTTGACTGGATCACCTTCTGGGGCGTCATTATCTTCAACACGCTGACCCTGACCGGCGTCTTCGGTGATTTCCAGAAGTGGCTGATCGCCCACGCCACAGCCGACGTTCGTGTGCAGGCGATCCTTCTGGCCTGGGCGTTTGGTGCGCTGCTGGAAGGCCTGGTGGGTTTTGGATATCCCTGGGCGGTGGTAGCGCCGCTGCTGATCGCCCTCGGCATTCGCGATCTGGACGCCATTCGTGTGGCGGCCATTGCCAACAACGCGCCCGTCTCGTTCGGAGCGCTGGGCGTTCCCATCATTGCGCTGGCCGCCGTGACGGGTTTGCCCTTGATGGCCTTGTCGGCGTCCATCGGCAAGATTGTGGCGCTGCTGGCGCTGGTCCCACCCTGGGTGCTGATTTACCTGGTGGCGGGCAAGCGCGGACTTCGCGGGGCGTGGCCGCTGGCCATTGTCGGATCATTCGCATACATCGCCGGGCAGCTTCCCGTTTCGCAATACCTGGGGCCCTACCTGCCGGACATCAGCGGCGCCGTGGTTTGCTTTGTCGCTTTGCTCGTGCTGCTGCGCTTCTGGAAGCCCAAAGAGATGCTGGGATATGGCGGCGTCCCGGTTCCGGAAGCAGAGGCCAGCCATTCAAAGGGACATGGGCTGACCCGGCGCCGCGTGCTGGCCGCCTGGGCGCCGTTCTTTCTGCTGGTGGTGGTTGTGGTGCTGTGGACAGGTCCGTGGTCACCGCTTCCAGGCATCACTTTGGCGAGCTTCAAGGTGGAAGGGATTTCTTCGCTGAGCCACAAACTGATCCACGCCTCGTTTGGATTCAAGCCGTTTATCGGGGGAACGTCGATCATGGCAGCGTGGGCGCTGATTATGCTGGAGCTGCGGCCGGAAAGATCGACTCTCAGGGTGGTCTTCCGGCGAACGTTGGGACAGATGTGGGGAGCGTTTCTTGTTGGCGTGTTTATCTTCGCGTTGGCCTTTATCTTCAACTACTCCGGGATGGCTTCCTCGCTGGCCTATGCCTTTTCCAAACTGGGGGTCTGGTTCATTGTGGTGGCGCCGATACTGGGATGGATTGGCGTGGCGCTTTCGGGCAGCAACACTTCGACGAACGCGATGTTCGGGGCCTTCCAGGCCATGGTGGGCAATCTGCTCGGATTTCCTGCCTTGCTGGCGCCATCGTTGAATTCCGTGGGCGCGGAAGTCGGCAAACCCATTGCTCCGCAGACGGCCAGCGTCGGAGTGGCCACCACCGGCTATGTGCGAAACGAAGGCGAAGTGATCCGGCACAACATGGGATGGACGTTGGTCCTGGTAGCCGTGCTCATCTGCGTTGGCTTGTTCTATTACTTTGTGTTCCCCCATGCGATGATGCTGCACTGATTTCGGGAGGAAGAGATGCAACGATGGCGATCCTTGTTTCCTGCCCTTGGGATTACGCTTCTATTGCTGGTGTCAACGCAATGCGCTTCACCACAGCCTGAGCTGGCCGGCAGCCCGGCTGGTGGTGAGGAGACCAGAACAGGCTCTCCCGCCGATCATCTTCCTCCCTGGATCACGCGCATGACCTGGTTCGGCGAGCGTGCCGACTGGTCGCACGACGGGAAGGAGGTCCTTTTTCTTGGTAAGACTTTCGGACAGGCCTTCACGATTGACATGGGCACGAAGATCATCCGGCCTGTGACCTTGAACTATTTCAATGCCGGGTACACGCGGGCACTTTATCTGAGCAATGGCGACATTCTGCTTTCCGGCGCGCGCCAGTTTGATCCCCAGAATCCCTGGCCGAGCCGCACGAAAAATGCCGAACTGTGGGTGCTAAACCAGAACCTGGAAGGGGCGCCGGCGGCGCTGGGTACCAAGTGCGCGGAAGGCCCTGCCGTATCGCGCAGGCACCTGAAGATTGCATGGACATTAAACCACGAAACGAACCCGCAAGACTTGCCCACAGGCGCTTCTCAAATCTGGATGGCGAATATCCAGTATGAAAACGGCGTCCCGAAGCTGGTCAACAAGAAACTGCTGCTGGACAGCCGCAAGCTGCCTTTCAAGGCCAGCCTGGAAACCCAGAACTTTCGCCCACCGGATGAAAAGGAGCTGACGTTTTCCGCCTATGGATATCAGGGAACCGAGGTGATGGGAATCAATCTGGAGACGGGCAAGATTACGAATTACTCCCAGTCACCGACCTATGAGGAGCCCGAAGGGATTTTCCCCGACGGCGAATACACCTGCGTGGAATCGAACCGCCACATCGGCAAAGGCGGCTCGCAAAATATCGACATCTACAAATTGCGCCTTGACGGTTCCGCGAAATTTGAGCGCCTGACCTACTTCAACGACCATCCGGGCTACAAAGCGTCCAACCCGGTGGTCAGTGATGACGGGAGGTACATGGCGTTTCAGATGGCCAAGGTAGGTGACCCGGCCGGGGTTGGCCGCGGCATCTTTGTTTACGATTTCACAAAGGCCCCTGCAAGGGGGAAATAAAGCGGCGCCGGCCGCCCAGGCAGGAGCCGATTTCAAAAGCGAGGTGGGTATGAACACAGTTAAAAATGCTTTGCTGGGGTTGTGTGTCATGGCTGTTACAATGGGATGCGCTACCTTGACCAACGCCGCGCAACAGGGGCCGTCGCCAAAAGTCCAGTACTACCCGCATGAGCAGGTGGCCACCGCCTTTGGCAAGGGAGAAACCCTGACCCAGGGCAAGTCCGGGCAAGGGGTTTACAGAGTGCTGACAGCGCGGCGGGACGGTCCGGGCGAGGTTGAAATTCACACGCTCGACACGGACGTCCTCTACGTCATCAAAGGAAACGCGACATTTGTCACGGGTGGCAAGGTTGTCGACGCGAAAAAGACCGTGCCGGATGAGCTGCGTGGGAAATCCATCCAGGGAGGCACGCCGTACCACCTCAGCGAGGGGGACATGCTCATTATTCCTCATGGTATCCCTCACTGGTTTGAGGCCGTGCAGCCCCCGTTTCTCTACCTGGTGGTCAAGGTGCGCTAATCGTTTCTGTGGCCCACGGACCACAAGGCCAAAAGGAGAAGTCTGATGTCAAAATCCGACCGTTTTCAGTATACACGCCGCGGATTTATCGGCGCGGCGGCAACCCTGGCGGGTGGCGCACTTGCGCGATCCGGCAAGGCAGAGGTGCAATCCGCGTCTGCATTGCCGGCGGGTTCTGCTGCAAGCGCAGACGAATCCAACTGGGATGCCCTCAGCGTTACAGTCGGGCCGCAGAAGGCGGACCTGGTGGGCGCCAATGAGAAAGTGATCCAGGCTGCAGTGGATTACATTGCAGGGTGGGGTGGAGGAACGGTCCACGTTCTCCCCGGAACTTACCGGATGCGCAACTCGGTCTCGCTGCGGTCCGGCGTGCGAATCATCGGAAGCGGCCCGGACTCCATTATCTTTAAGGAGCCGGAAGTAAAGACCAAACTGGCGGCCGATTCCACCTCCTGGCAAAGTGAGATTGTGCTGGCCGATCCCAGCGGCTTCCAGGTGGGTGACGGAGTGTGCCTTCAGGTGATCGACGAATGGCACCAGGGCGCCTGGTTCATCCAGCGTTCGCTGGTGGCGCGCAACGGCAACCGGTTCAAACTGAACAAGCCGCTGAGCGATGACGATTTTACTGTGAAAGGAAAGGCGACCGTCGGCACGCTCTTCCCGCTCTTCAACGTGGATGGTGTCTCGGACGTACGGATTGAAAATATCGCCCTGGACGGCAACCGGGCAAATCAGGAATCGCTTTACCATAACTGGGGAAACATTCTGGGAGGCCTTTGGCTGAATAAGAGCAATCGCATCGAGATGCGCAAAGTCATCTCGCGCGGATCGTGCGCCGACGGTATCAGCGCACAAACCTGCAACGACGTGCTGATTGAAGATTGCCAATGCCTCAACAACGTGGGCTTTGGCATACATTCCGGCACCGGCTCCCAACGGCCGACCGCCCGCAATAACCGGCTGGAAGGTAACTACATCGGCTTTTACTTCTGTTGGGGTGTGCGCCACGGGCTGGTGGAAAACAACGTCATTCTGAACAATTCGCAATACGGGGTTCGGCTGGGCCAGAAGGATACAGACAATGTAGTCCGAAACAACGAAATCCGGAACAGTGGGAAGGTGGGAGTGATTTTCGAGAAGGCGGGAGACGATCCGGCCTATTCCCCCGATCGAAACCGCCTGGCAGGAAATCGGATTATCAATAGCGGCGGAGAAACTGGCGTGGGAGTGGACGTCATGGGCGTAACGAAAGATGCCGTGGTTGAACAGAATGAAATCGCGGAAACCCGCCAGCCGTTGAAGCGCATTGGACTGCGGATCGGGGCCCGCACGCGCGACGTGAAGATCGCGGCCAACCGTGTGACGGGATTCTCTGTGGACGTCCTGGACCTGCGCAAAACAGGCGCGAAATCATAAGGCGCTGGCACGCAGGCACTGCAGGACCGATCGTGCGCTCAGCCCCGCGTACAGCGCAAACATCGCGATGGTAATGCCAGGCCCCAAACCAATGGAGACAGCCGATGGCGCTTTCGCCGGAAGAACTGAGAAGCCAGCTTCGAGGACTGTTTTCGTTCCCGGTCACACCTTTCACCGAAGGCCTGGACCTTGACATCCCCCGTTACCGGGAGCACTTAGCCTGGATGATTGATGGAGAGCCGGCGGCTCTGTTTGTTTGTGGCGGAACAGGGGAATTTTTCTCTCTTGCCTTGGGAGAATTTCGGCAGTTGGTAACGACTGCGGTAGAGGTGGCCAAAGGGCGGTTGCCGGTGATTGCCGGGACTGGCTATGGGACCCGGCTCGCCCTCAGCTTTGTGAATGCAGCCGAACAGGCAGGGGCCGACGGATTGCTGATGCTTCCACCTTACCTTCTGCAGGCTGAGCAGCAGGGGCTTTACGAACACTACCGCTGTATTGCAACTGCAACCCACCTGGGCCTGATCATCTATCAGCGCGACAACGCTGTCTTCAAACCAGAAACTATTGCCCGCCTGAGCGAGTTGAAGAATGTGATCGGTTTCAAGGACGGCCACGGGAACATGGAACTTCTGTTGCGAATTCAAAAGCAGGCTGGCGACCGCCTGACCATCATCAACGGCATGCCGACCGCCGAATTATCAGCGGCAGCCTTCAAAGGCTTGGGAATCACAAACTATTCATCGGCGGTCTTCAATTTTGTTCCCGCCATTGCGAGGGCGTTCTATAAAGAGCTGATGACCGGTGACGGATGGGCGATGGACCGTCTGCTCCAGTCCTTTTACAGGCCGCTGGCTGATTTGCGCGACCGAAGGAAAGGCTATGCTGTGTCACTGATCAAGGCCGGCTTGCGCGCGGTGGGCAAATCTGCGGGACCAGTGCGGCCGCCGCTTATGGATTGTTCGCCCGAGGAGGAAGAAAAGTTGAAAGCCATCATCGCGGACGGGATGGGTGCTGTGAAGGGGTAACGACAAGATTTTCAGGTCGCCGACTGCTGCAGGAAACAATTGACGCACCGGCACCACAGACAGGATGGAACCATTGCGGCTCGCCAAACGAGGCGGGGAGAGTTCTGGGGAAGCGAGGCGGATATGGACCGCAGGAAATTCCTGAAATCGACTGCAGGCGCGGTTGCAGTCTCGTCGTTGGCCGGCGTGGGCGCCGCCGAAGGCGAGGCCAAAACCACAAGGACAGCTGCGCAAGGCCGCATGCAATTGGGCACGCAGTTTGGCGCGGCGCCTTCGGATGACACGCTGCGCGCCATTGCAGCCCTTGGCATCAAGCACATTTGCAGCGGCTTTCCATCTCCGCAGTCCGATGCGCAATGGACAGTGGACGGCCTGCACCGCCTGCGCGACCGCATGGCGTCCTTTGGGATCAATCTCGTGATGGTCCCGCTTCCACTCAGCTCCAGTTATATCGCTCACGCGGAAAATCCGGCCATCATTCTGGGCGAGAGCCCCGAGCGTGACCGTGAAATCGACAAGATCTGCGGTATGATCCGCAATTGCGCCAGTGCCGGTATCCCT
>DASSJE010000117.1:0-6830 GCA_035691365.1 Terriglobia bacterium | reverse complement strand
AGGAGCGCTACTGGCAGACATTCACTTACACCAAACTGCTGAACAGCCGCACCGGGGAAGAAGACCAGCCGCGCGTTGATTTCATCCCCACCAGCCCCTTGCCCACGGAAGCGGAACAAGAGCTGATTGAGAACATTCTCTCGGCGGTCCCTTCCTTCGATATCATCATTGTCGCCGACCAGGCGGAAACCAGCGCGGGAGGAGTTGTAACTCCGGCGGTCCGGGATTGCATTATCCGTCTGGCGGAAAAATATCCGCAAAAAGTCTTCCTCGCCGATTCCCGCAAGCGGGTCCATCTGTTTCGAAAGGTGATCGTGAAGCCCAACCGCGATGAAGCTGAGGCCGCCAGCCAGCTCCTTTTCGGGAAGGTGGATTTCCCAGCCCTGCGGCGTCATCTCGAGGCCAAAATTCTGGTGGTGACTCACGGTCCGAAGGGCGTTTTGGTTGTCCAGGATGAGGGTGTAGCATGGGTGGAGACGCAGGCGGTTGAAAATCCCGTCGACATCTGCGGCGCCGGCGACAGTTTTGCCGCAGCCTGCGCGCTGGCGCTGGCCGCGACTGGCGACCCAGTGGCTGCTGCGCACCTGGGCAATCTTGCGGCTTCTGTCACGATTATGAAAAAAGGGACCGGCACAGCCTCGCCGGAAGAAATCCTGGCCGCCGAACAGAATCTCCTTTCGTAGAGCCTGGCCAAACATGCGGGACGGCTCCTGAACCACCCAGCCCCAAGGCCTGAACCGCAATTGCACACCAGCGGTGACCCATTCCGCAGATCATCCCGGATTTTTGGGCCACCGGTTTTACACAGATTTAACTCAGGGCACGCAACTGCCAGGTCCCCGATGGCGTCTATGGCAAAGTACAACCCGAATGCCCGAAGGACGCTGCGGATGCCGGAAAGGAGAGGTACAATGATGACGGAAGAAACAAGAAGGGCGATTGGCCTGGATAACAGCCAGCTATTGAAGTGGAGAGCGGGGGGACGTTCCCAGAAAGCCAAGACGTTCCTGCTGGTTGCAGGTGTTGCGGTATTGATTCTGCTTGGGATCAGATTGCTGGCGGCTGCACCCCTGCCGCAGTACGGCGGCCGGCGGATGCACAAGCCCATGACACCGGACGAGCAGCTGGCCCGGATGACCAAACAGTTGAAGCTGACCGATGACCAGCAGTCAAAAATCAGGCCCATCCTCGAAGAGCAACACAACAAGATGATGGACCTGCGGCAGGATACTTCGATGTCACGTGAAGACCGCTTCGCAAAGTTCCGGGAGGTCCGCCAGGAATCGATGGAAAAGATCAAACCCATCCTGACTCCCGAACAGCAAAAGAAGTGGGAAAAGATCCGGGAGAGGCGGATGGAAAGGCGCAGGGGCCCCATGCCAAACTAGGGACTGCACCCGGCAGCCTTGCCTGGGCCGGTTCATTTCAAGCTGGAGCAGTAAAGTTTCTTCAACCCAAGAGAAGAACGGAGGCCGATGAAGATCCTTGCAGGTGTACTTGTGTTCCTGTTTCTGGGAAGCGTGCCTGGGCGGGCGGTTCTCGGGGAGTACGAAAATTCAGTGACAACAGACCAGCAGCGCATGCACGCGCAATTGCATCAAACAAGCGGCCAGGGTTATTCCATCAAGCACCTCAGCTCCGCCGATGGCAGAACCGTCAGGGAGTATGTCTCGGCGAAGGGCCTCGTGTTCGGGGTTGCGTGGCAGGGGCCCACTATGCCTGATCTGCAGCAACTTCTGGGCTCCTATTTTGGGCAGGTGCAAAAGGCGGCCCGCTCCCGCCGGCAGCGGGGTGGCCCGCTGGTGATACGGACGAAGAATCTGGTGCTGGTCAGCGGCGGGCACATGCGTTCCTTCCATGGGACTGCCTACTCGCCCGACCTCCTGCCGGCCGGGGTGCCAGCGGAGGTGGTCCGATGAGATTGCGCGCAGGATGCTCCACTCGCTTTTCCTTGCTTTCCGTAATAGCCCTGGCGACACTTGCCCTGGTCGGATGCGGTGGAAGCAGTCCCAGCTCCAGCTCGAACTCCAATCCGCCGCCCACCACGGTGGACAACACCCAACCCATTCAAGTCAACCTGGGCCCGGCCAATGACTACCCCAACGGGGTTTTCACCACGGTGACCATCTGCGTGCCTGGCACTTCGACATGCCAGGACATTCCGGACGTTCTGGTGGACACTGGCTCCATAGGCTTGCGGCTGCTCTCCTCGCAAGTAACGCTCTCCCTGCCGGCGGTCACCGACAACAGCAACAACCAGCTCCAGGAATGCGTTGGGTTCAGTGACGGCTCATTCGTATGGGGCGCGGTAGCTTCAGCAGATATTAAAATGGCTGGTGAGAAGGCTTCCTCGGTTCCCATCCAGGTAATCGACAGCTCAACCCCCCCGAAGTATGCGGTGCCCAACGCTTGCACCAACGGCGGCACAAATGAAAACACCGTGACGGCCCTGGGGGCCAATGGCATCCTGGGAATCGGTAATTTCAAGCAGGATTCTGGAGCCTACTATCTCTGCCCCAATGGTGTCTGCCAATCCGCTTCCGTCTCCGTGAATTTTCAGCTTCAGAACCCGGTGTGGATGTTCCCACAGGACAACAATGGGGTGCTCATCTCATTGCCGTCCATAGGCGACACGGGGGCGCCCAGCGCTTCCGGTTCGCTGATTTTTGGCGTTGGAACACAGTCCGACAATGCATTGGGGAGCGCGCAGGTTTACACCACTGACGGTTCTGGAAACTTTCAAACCACCTATAACAACGTCGCCTACAGCCAGAGTTTTATCGACACCGGATCCAATGCACTCTACTTCCTGGATGCCGCGACGCTCGGCATTCTTGACTGTCCAAATTATCCGGGCTGGTACTGCCCTGCCACAACAACGAGCTATAAGGTGACCGCCAGTGGCATGAATGGGAAATCCACTCAACTGACCCTGAACGTGGCCAACGCCGAGGCGTTGTTCGCGGCCAACGGCGGGCAGAACGCAGCCTTCAACAACCTGGCCGGCGACAGTGGCAGCGGGACTTCGTCGGACTACTTTGATTACGGCCTCCCCTTCTTCTACGGCCGTGATGTTTTTGTCGGGATTGAAAACCAGACGGGGCCGAATAACATTGTCGGCCCCTATTACGCTTTTTGATTGCGAGTCTGGAAAGCAACTCTGATTAATTGAAGTATTGGGTCCTGGGTCTGATCTCGCCGCTGAAGAAATCCAGCCGTGAATCGCCTCGCCAGTCGGCCCCGCAGGGGCGCAAGACGCCCTTTAGCAAAACCCCGTATGCCCGTCATTCCGAGTGAAGCGAGGAATCTGCTTTTCCCGCCATGTAGGGGAAGCAGATTCTTCGGTAGGAAATCGGCCTCAAAATCACATTTGTGGGCGTTTTTAAGCACCCATCAAAACCCCGCGCGCCGGGGGCGCCAGTGTGGCGCGAATAAACTCACGCCCTCTGCAAAAGTGGCCGGGTAATTCGTAATTGGTAATTCGTAATTCCTTTCAATCACCAATCGCCAATCGCGCAAAGCCACCCGGCCTCCCCGCATTGGGCTGAAAATCCGCCCCGGCACTACTTGCTGGGAGGCGTATCGGGGATTTGCGGCCCCATGTGGCGATGAACGTCACGGCCTCGAAAACTGCGATGGAACGTCATCCTGGAATCCTTCAATTTGTTCCATTGCTCTTCGCTCAGGACGTTGCGTGAGGCCAGCATGGATTGGACGCGTTCAGTCTCGATCGCCGCCCGCGCCTGCGACACCTTCTCCACCTGGGCAAGCACCTGGTTCTCATCCGGGTGATAGGCCTGCAGCATCGGCTCCAGAATTACCTGTTGCTTTTCCAGGTCCGCCCGCAGGTCGATCATCTTCAGTTTGTCCGCTTGTGAAATTTTTTCGAGCTGCTGTTTCTGCTGGTCGTTCAACCCGATTTTTTCGACAAGCTCCGGATTCCGCCACCATTGGCCGAATCTGCCGTGGTGAAACCACATGACATTGCTGTCCCCCATCGGGCCTATCGTCCGCGCCTCAAAAAAATGCTGCCCGAATCCCGGCATTTCTCCAGGGCCAGGCCCTGCCTGCACGGCCACGTTTTCGGGTCCATCAACGGTTGCACTGGCCGGACCTTCCTGCGCCAGCGCTACCGTGCTGAAGAGCGCCAGAACCGCCGCAATGCTCACAAATCTTTTGACCATTTCATTCCTCCCGTTTGAATTGAATCTGCTTCGTGCATCCCGCGCTTCGAGGCCGGCGATACGATCGCGGCATGCCCAAAACTCTTCGCCGATTGCGTCCGCGCATTCATTTCCTCTCCGGCCTCGCACTCTCATTGTCAGTCAGATTGCGGCGAGTGAATTTAAAGCCTGCGTAAATTCTGGTTGGGCTCACTGCGGGAGGCGCTGCCGCCGGTGGGAATCAAGTGGCAGAGTTGTTGTTCGAAATTTCTTATGCGTGAAAACGTTTCAGGAAGGCTGCCCAACAAATTTGTAACCGAGGCCGCGAACGGTGAGAAAGTGGCGGGGATTCTGCGGGTCCTGTTCCAGCTTCTGCCGCAGCATCCAGATATGGGCATCGACGGTGCGGGTCATGGTGGCTTCGTCATAGCCCCAGACCTCCCGCAGGAGCTCTTCGCGGGATACGGTTGTGCCCTGCTGCCGGATAAAGTAACCCAGCAATTCAAACTCCCGCGCCGACATCTCGACCGGCTTGCCGTCGCGCCGTACCGCGGTGCTGCGGAAGTCCACCGTGACGGGGCCAAACTGGAAAGTGGGATCGCGGCGTTCGCTCTGCGTTGATGATGCTCTGCGCAGCAGCGCTTCAATCCTCGCCAGCAGTTCGGAGGAATCGAACGGTTTGGCCAGGTAATCGTCGGCGCCGAGCTTGAGGCCGGAGACTTTGTCTTCCACCTGGCCGCGCGCGGTCAGCATAATGATGGGAGTGCGAACTGCGCGCCGCCGCAGCGTGCGGCAGATTTCAAACCCGTCCTTGTTCGGCAGCATCACGTCGAGGACGATGACGTCAAAGCCGCCCTCCGACGCCCGATCGAGCGCTTTCTGCCCATCCTGCACGTTCTCCACCTCGAAGCCCTTGCTGGCCAGCAGATCGGTGAGGGTCAGCGCCAGCGCGGCGTCATCTTCAACCAGCAGGAGCCGGGATTGCAGA
This sequence comes from Terriglobia bacterium, assembly GCA_035691365.1. Classification (GTDB taxonomy): domain Bacteria; phylum Acidobacteriota; class Terriglobia; order UBA7540; family UBA7540; genus SCRD01. The sequence continues at coordinate 1,679 of DASSJE010000117.1, read as the reverse complement.
AGTGCTTTTCGTTTCATGCCTGCGCCATCGCTTGCGATCCCTTCGGCGCCGCGCGCGGCGGAATCGCGTTCACACGGCTTCGCGCACAGGTTCCGAGGCAGTGGGCAGGTGCACCGTAAAGCGTGTTCCCTTGCCTTTCGTGCTTTCCACGCTTACCCTGCCGCCCTGCGCCTCGATGTGCCGCTTCACGATGCTCAGTCCCAGCCCGGCGCCTGGCACTGTTGACGCCAGCACGCCCTTGCCACGATAGAAGGGCTCAAAGATGTGCGCCAGGTCCGCGGGCTCGATTCCGGACCCGTGGTCTTCCACAGCGATCTGAACTTCTGTCCGTTCGCCGTTCGGACCACTCGTGGCGCTAACGCGAAGCCACCGGCCGGCGCCGCCGTACTTGATGGCATTGGCCAGCAGGTTCTTCACGGCGCTTTCCACCGACGAGGCTTCCGCCATCACCAGCGGCAGATTTTCCGGCACATCCCTTTCCACCTGCCAGCCGGCGTCGTGAAAAGCCGGGCCGTATTCAGCCATTGCCCGCTCCACCATGGCTGCCACATTGGTCGGGACCGGGTCGTACCGCTTCACACCCGATTGAATGCCTGCATAGCCCATCACCTGCTCGATCAGGTCGGTGAGGCGGCGGGCCTCATTCTGGACAAGCGCGCCGTATTCCTCCACCCGGCTCGGTTTCCGGACCACGCCGCTCGAAAGATTAAACCCGGCGGATTGAATCGCGGCAAGCGGAGTTCTGAACTCGTGCGAAATCCCGGCCACAAATTCCATCTCGCGGCGCGCCAGTTCCCGGGCGCGATGCGTGGTGATGACCAGCGAGCCCATGCTGACGCCCAGCAATAAAAGCACGCCGAATCCCAGGGCCAGGTTGCGCCGCCGCGTGCCCGCCACCAGAGCATCAATCGACCCCGCTTTATTTTTCGCCACCAGCACCCAGGCGCCTTCATCCGGAATGGGCTGCTCGCCAAAACGCTCCAGCGGCACGGCTTCCATGGGATTGGGAGGAGGACCTGCGATAGACAGGTCGAATGTGCCGGGCGGCCTGCCGCGCTGCGAGCGCCTGAAAGCACGCGCGCGAAAGATGGCATCCATTTCGCCGAAGGAGGCAAGAAGCACCGCCCGGGCGTCGAACGAAGAAAAGGACGAGGCCGTCAGTCCCGGCTCAGATCCATAAACCAGAGCAGGGGGCTTGCCGGCCAGAATGCCCACTCGATAGCTCGATAATCCCGGCCCGCTGAAACTGCGCTCCAGCAGCCGCGGCAGCACGCGCTGCTCAAAATAGCTGACATTGATTTGGAGGTAACACCAGCCGCGCACCCGGCCGTAAAAAAACGGATGGTCGGGGATTGCGGTAGCTACCCTGCCCCCGGGTTCTTCACGCGCGAAGCGGTGTTCTTCCCGCTCGGTAAAAACATCCCCAGGTGGGCCCATCCTGCCTATGCTGAACGCCCGGAATTCGCGTTCAAAGGTGCGGCCATGCGCCCCGGCTTCCACCAGCGGGACCACAACCATGGGGTGGTCCCCTGCAAAGGCAAAGGGAAAGGCGGCGCCGTGGAACATCAGCAGCCGCCTCTGGCCGCGCGCGTCTGCGCTTTCAAGTCTGGGACGGAACAGGGACAAGGTCGAAGGCCACGGCTCTGGCTGGAACTTCCCGCTCCTGGTGTCAAGCGTCC
>DASSJE010000116.1:0-11368 GCA_035691365.1 Terriglobia bacterium | reverse complement strand
GAAGCCAGCGATTCCTGTGCGGCGGTTCGTAAAGCACCAGCCACAGCACCAGCCAGACCAGGCCCAGCCCGCCCGTAAAAACAAATGCTGACCGCCAGCCGTAATGCAGAGTCAGAAACGCCGCCAGGGGCGGAGCAACCGCCGCACCCAGCGATGACCCGGCGTTGAAGATGCCGACCCCGATGCCGCGCTGGTCGGCCGGAAACCATTCGGCAATGGCCTTGGTGGAGGCCGGAAAATTGCCCGGCTCAGCCAGCCCCAGCAGAAACCGGTAAAAGGCGAGCGACCACTTCCCCCGTGCAAATCCATGCAGGATCTCCGCCACCGACCATGTAGATATGAAGACCGCAAAGCCTTTTCGCGTCCCGAGCCGGTCAACCACATAGCCGGAGACGGCGTACATGATGGCGTATGCAAAAAGGAAGATGCTGACAATCTGCGCGTAGTCTTCATCGGTGAGCAACAGATGATGGCGGACATCAGGAATGACCACCGATAGGGTCAGGCGGTCAGTGTAATTGATGACCGTCGCGGCCAAGAGCAGGCCGGCAATAAACCAGCGCAGTTTGGGTATTTTAACTTTCATGGCAGGGGTTATCGCCGCTCCGGCAGCTCTCTGCTTGCACGCTGCGTGGTGCTCTGCTTCACGGTTTCAGCAACTGCATGATCAGGATGGCGACGCGAGGCAGGTGGAACGGATCTTTGACAGGCAGCGCGATTACTTCGGTCGTCGGGCGCCCTTCCCGCGTCAACCGCTGCCGCCATTCTCCGACTTCCGGCATGGGGAAGTGTGAGAACGACCATTCATGGACCTTGTCATACCATTCAACGCACCATTTCTCGCCCGTCAGGTGGTGCGCAAGCAGCAGAGCGTAGAGAGCCTCGGTGTGCGGCCACCACAGTTTCTTATCCGCATGAGGCAGAAAGGGTTCATGACCTTCGGCATCAATTCCCAGGAAAATGCCGCCGTATTCAGGGTCCCAACCTTTTTCGAGGTGCCACTGGATGACTTCTGCAGCCCGGCGGGCCAGCAACTGGTCACCCCTGCGCTGCGCCCGGTGCAGCACAAACCACATGGATTCGATGGCATGCCCGGGCATAACGAACGTTCCGGCATTGGGCGGAAGTTCCTCATAGGTGTCGGTTAGAAATTCCAGCAGGACTTTACGGTCCGGCCGCACAAAGTGGTCCATCACGCGTGCGGCATAAGCGTCAGCCTGCGAGTCAAGCTCGCTGTCGGCGGTCGTTTGCGCCAGCTCGCCCGTGGTTTCCGTCATGATCATGGGCACACCATGGTTCTTCCAGCCGCGTGGCAAAGGGTAAGGCGCCGTCTCGGTAAAATCCGGCTCTTCAATTCTTCGCTGAACCCTTTCGAACGTTGCCAAAGCCACCGAGAGAACATTTTCATCTTTCACGGCGCGGTAGTATTCACTCAGTCCGTAGACCGCAAGGCAATCTGTGTAGATGCTGGTGGCGCCTTCAATCACCTTTCCTGCCTTGTCCGTGTGGTAGACCCATCGGCCCTGATCGTCCCGGCCGTGCGCCAACAGAAACCGGACGGAGTTTTCAGCCACTTTCAAAAACTCCGGCCGCTTCTCCACCCGGTTATAAAGGGCTGCGAACGTCCATACGGACCTCGCCTGCGACCACATGAACTTGTCACCACCCACAGGTGAGCCATCTTCGTTCATGCAGGAAAGTACGCCGCCGTGCTCCCAGTCGATTCCATATTTCAGCCAGAAAGGTACGAATCCCTCCAGCAAGAGGGTGCGATATTGGTCGTAAATTTGCGCCAAATCCATATGGGTACCAGCACCTTACCAGCGGGAATTCACACCGGGAGAAATGATTTCAGCAAGTGCGCGCCCTGTAAGGCTTGTAGCTGTATTAAAAGCATTCGCCTTGTCCTTTGGACCCGGATAAGCGCCCATATTCAGCAGCCCATAGGCCTTGCCGTTTTCCGGCTTCAGGATAAACGCGTCAAAATGTTGCACGGCCCGAGCCACGCGAGGGTCGCGGTCGACGTGCTCGTAATACCAGATGAGGTAATTGACGATTCCCGGGCTCCGCGTCCGGTCCCAGCTTTTCTGAGCGAGCTTTGACCATGTGCCGTCAGCCAGTTGCGTCCGCAGCAGAAACTCGATATTCGGCTTGACCGCCTTGTGAATCCAGGCTCGCCAGGCAGCGTTCCCGCAGTGGAGGCCGAACGCCTCGATGCCCTCACCAACATAAGCCGAGGTCCCGTAGGTGGAATCGTTCCAGAGATTGTAATCGTTTTTGGCATCGCCCTGCTTGCTCCAGTCGGCCCCTTCCATTTTCAGGATGTAAGGGATGTTGCCATCACTCCGCATCGTACTCAGGATCCATTTCAGGGCGTTGTGCGCAACTTCGCGATATTTGTCCTTCTGGGTTACGTGATACATCCAGGTAAAGATTTCGCCACCTGTCAGCGCCGATGAGAGTGTGTACTGGTCATAAATCGGGCCGCTCATCACGCCATCTTTCACGTGACGCCAACCAGTGCCGATCGCGCCGTTCTTGTGGATCATTCCATCTTTTTCAAGAGAGTCCGTATAACGCCGGACGGCTTCAAAATATTCCTTCTGCCGCCGGCTATCCACATGGTTGTAGAGAGCAATGAAAAGTCCCAGCGCGCTTCCTGTGTCGGCCAGATAAACCGTCCCATAACCAGACGCCCAGAAACCGCTGGGCATCTGCTTCTTCAACAGATAATCCCCGTACGCAACGGCAGTATCAAGATACCGGCGGTTTCCAAAAATCTCGTACCCGGCTACCAGGTCCCGCATGTAATAACCGCCCACGTAAATGGTGGGGAAAGTACTCTTCTCGCTGACAATGAAATCGCAAAGGTTCTTCAGCATCTTGCGGCTTTGCACACATTGCGAGTCCGCACAGAATAATGAAGACTTTGTGCCTGGGGCAGCGTAAACAGCCAGAGGGAAGATAAGAATTACGAGAAGACATTTGATAAAGCGGCGCTCTGACTTCATTGGGCAAGTTCTCCCTTATCCTGGGTTAAATGAATGGAAGCCGGAAAGGCCGAACAGAGATTTTGTCCGAAAACTTACGAGCAGGCAAGGTTTAATCGATACACTCCATAGAGAAATCGTATCTTCGTAAACGCGTCTGCATGGAGGAGCCTCCCGCCGATAGCAATCTGATGGTTCGAGAGATCCGAGGTGGCACTCTAACCAACCCGTGATAAACTTCCCTACATTCCAAAAGTCAGGGAAGGTTACAGATGGCTGATTCGGCACACAACAATCACGACGACAAATCCCTTGGCATGGACCGCCGGATTTGTCGCCGCGACTTTCTGAATTCGACTTTGCTGGCTTCCGGCAGCCTGTTGTTGAGCCCGCTGGCGCCGACTGATCTGCTCGCCCAAGGAGAGGACTGGACAGGCTACGGTGGCGTCGGAGATTACCACAACTCCAACGGGAATACCGCGGAAGTGATGGACGCCGGGCACAAAATCCGCGACCACGTCTTTGACAGTGCCCCCGCCAACGCCCTCGACACGGGCGAAACTTTCGATTGCGTAGTGGTAGGCGGTGGAATCAGCGGCCTGGCAGGTGCGCTTTTCTTCCACAACCAGACGGGCGGCAAGCGGCCCTGCCTGGTTCTTGAAAACCATCCTATGTTCGGCGGCGAGGCCAAGCGAAACGAGTTTATTGTGGACGGCCAGCGCCTGATGGCGCCCCAAGGTTCAGACCATTTTCAAATTCCCTACCCTTTTAGCTCCATTTCGCGTTTCTACGATCTGATTGGGATCGACTGGCATCAGTTCAAGTACCAGACATGGGGAAGCTCTTCTCCGGAGATTCCCCTCGGCCGCACTTTCGAAGCAATGCCGGCTCCCGTCGGCAACTTTTTTGGCCCGAAGTTTGGTCAGAAACCCGGAAAGTGGATTATCGATCCGGAAAAAAACCAATTCAAAGGCGTCCCAATACCCGCTTCCATGAAGAACGAATTGGTCCAGTGGGGAAAAAGAAGTTCGGATCCTTCGAACAGGCCTGTGTTTGATTATCCGGGCGACGCCTCCTCCAGGCGCCTGGACAGCATCACGTTGGAAGAACACCTCATGGAACAGGGCCTGAGCAGGGAAACTATCCGCACTATGTTGTCCGATGAAGGGAGTGGTTTCGGCCTGGGGCCGGATGTTCTTTCTGCCTACACAACATACGCTTTTGATGAGCTGCATTCCGTGGACGACACCCCGGAAACAGGCTGGTATGCCTTCCCAGGCGGGAACGCCGGAATAGCCCGCCACATTGTAAAAACGTTGATTCCGGATTCGATTGCGGGACCCCATACCCTGAGCGCAATCTGTGAAGATAAAGTCAACTTTGCCGCACTTGACCGCCCAGGACAGCCGGCGCGGGTCCGCCTGGGCGCTACGGTGGTTCGTGTTGAGCACCAGGGGCAACCCAACAGTTCGCCGTTTGTTTGGGTCACTTATACGCAAGGTGGAAAGGTTTATCGCCTCAAGGCGCGGTCAGTCGTGATGGCCGGGGGGTGCTGGACCAGCAAGCTTGCCGTACGTGACTTGCCCGCCAACCTGAGGGAGGCCTACGCCCAGTTTTATCGATCGCCCTGCATGGTTGCCAACGTTGCAGTACGAAACTGGCGGTTTCTCTATAAACTGGGATTTTCCAGCGCGCAGTGGTTTGAAGGGCTCGGCTCCTTCACTTCAGTGCACAAGGTTCCGCTCTTCAGCGGAGCGCCACCTACGATTAGTCCCGATTCGCCAACCGTCATTACCTTGAAAGTCCTTTACGGTCACCCGGGAAAACCTATCGAAGAACAAGGCAATCTCGGACGGATGGAACTGCTGTCAACTTCTTATCGCGAGTATGAGCGCAGGATTCGCGAACAACTGACCTTGATGTTCGGCCAGTCGGGATTCGATGCACGACGTGACATTGCCGGGCTCGTGCTCAACAGGTGGGGTCATGCCTACGTCAATCCCCAACCGGGGTTCTTTTTTGGCAAGGATGGCAAGCCCGCGCCGCGTGAAATCCTGCGGGCTGCGCCCTTTGGCAGGATCGCTTTCGCCAATACAGACCTTTCAGGAACCCCGGATCATAAAACCGCCGTTCTGGAAGCTCACCGTGCTGTGGGACAACTCCTCAATCAGGTGGTCCGTTGACGGCCGCGATGACGCAGGATGTTCCGCGTCCATCGTTACAGCCACGAGGGCCAGGTAGGCCACTTCGCAGCGTGCATCACCAAGGCTGCATCGACCCGTTGTGCTAAACTTTGAGAGTTGTGCACATGGTATTCTGGCTCCCTTTGTGGTTGCGAGTAGCTTTTCCGATGCATTTGGCCACCTAGAGGAAGCAGTCGTCGAAAAAATCATGAAGGTCTTTTATTTTCAATAGGCGGGGGTGGCGGAACTGGTAGACGCAAGGGACTTAAAATCCCTTTTCCCTTCCGGGAAGTGAGGGTTCGATTCCCTCCCTCCGCACCAGCCTTCTATAACTCTGGCAGCCTGGCACATGTTTGGGTAACCTTTCTGATTTAAACGAGTTGCATGGTGGTGGGTATCGCTTCGCTGCGGTGATCAGGCCTCGGATTCATCTTTGCGTGCTCGCAGGACTTGCCACGTGCTGCGCGACGCTTCCCGTAGAAAAGGCCTGGACCTTGCTTTGTGGTCCGGAATCATAATCATGTGTCAAATTGGGGCACTTGCCGCCCGGCCTGCGCGTCGCCTTTCAAAGGACGAAGAGGGAACAACCCCTCCCTTGGGCGCTTTTTTCGCATCTCCACGGATATCAATCATGCTCAGCGGGAAGGGTCGTCCCTACCAGTCTTTGTGCAGTGAGGGATTCACGCTAAGGTTCTTGCCGCTGGCCACATCCAGGTCCTGTGACCATGACTCAAACCCCCACTTCGTGATGGTAACGAGATGCTTGCCAAGTGGAATCTGGGCCGTAGTAGGAGTGTGGCCTACAAAGTAGCCGTCAACCGTAACCGTGGCGCCAGCAGGAACCGATTTGAAATCAACGGGAAGCGCCTTGCCTGTTTTAGCCTGCTCCTCGAGAGACTTTTTCTTGACTGTGTAGGTCAGGTAGCTGGGTTTCTCCGGCGGAGCTTCTTCCTTCTTCTGTCCCTGGCCGGTCTGGTTCTGGTTCTGGTTTTGATTCTGATTCTGGCCTCCGGCCATACCCTGGTTCTGATTCCCGTTTTGACCCTGCCCCTGGCTTTCATTGCCTTGTTGCTGGCTGCTGTCCTGTGGCTTGGGACTAGGAGGATATACATAGCGAGTGGTGGAGCCGCTACTCTGGTACGCCTCAGAAGACCGATCAAGGAAACGTTGCTGGGCGCCCCGAACCGGGCTACTCGCAACGCTAAAATTCTGGCCCCAGCCGGGCGTCGTCATCGTAAGGAAAGAAACTGCTATAACAGACATTAGCCAAAGTCGATGTGCCATCGTCATTCTCCATTCCTTCGGGAATCGTATTTCACGCCTCCACAAGAAACCAGGCGTCCAGGGAAAAACCGCCGGGAGAAGCAAATTTCGCTGGCTGCGGCGTAGAGCGAGACCCTGCTCTCCGAACTCAGCGTCCGCACTTGCCGTCCGGCTTCCCGCAGGCAAGCGAACTTAAAACCCTCGCAATTTAGCAAGAACGCCGGGGACAGACGTCCCACAGCACTACCTACAGCGCCCCCAATAATACCACGGAATTTCGCCTTTCTTCGAAATCTTAGACGCTAAATTCCCTACTTAGACGCCGCCCAAACCACGAGGGCAACGGCCCAGAATTCTTCGCCAAGCCCAAAGCACAGGCAATCTCCCTTATTCAATTGATAAGGCAAACCTTACTTATAAACCGGCAGTTCCGCCGCTCCGGTCCCTTGCCCGTAGGACAGGCGTTTCCCAATGTCATTTTTTCGGCTCTTGAGATCACAGTTTTCAGAGAAGTCCGGCGCGGGGGGGAAGAACAATGAAAAAAACTTGACAGGGGATAAAAAGTATTATAGATATTTCTATAATACTAGAGGATAGCCCCGTGCCACCACGATCACAGCAGCCGACTTCAGTTGATAAAGACCTCTACCGGCGCCATGCGGACTTCTGCAAGGTCATTTCTCACCCCACCCGCCTGCAGATAATTGACATCCTGCACGACGGCGAAATGTCCGTCACCGATCTCGCCACTCGTCTTGAGGTCACGGTGGGAAATCTCTCTCAACATCTCAACCTGATGAAGCAACGGCGGGTGCTGCAATCGCGCAAGGACGGCAACAGCGTTATCTACCGGCTGGCCAATCCCAAAATGATCAAAGCGTGCTGCCTGATCCGCGAAATCCTGTTTGAGCAAATGCAGGACGACGCAAGGCTGCTCAAGCATATGGACCGCTCACGTGCTTTTGAGGAAACGCCGTAATGAGGAACCTCAGTGAACAAACCGGCGTGACCATAATCACCGCCCTTAACCGAACGCCCTAAGAGAATATAGGTATGAAATTCGCCAGGTTCATGCGCCCAATTCCCAGTTTCCGCCGGCCCATCAAGGCCGCAACCATCATTGCGATTTTGTCCTTGCTGCTGGCCCCGATTTCGGGGTCCTCTCTCCGGGCACAGGCAAACGCCCCTGCCCCCACAGGTCCGGTAAGTCTGACGCAGGCGGTCAATATTGCACTCAAAAACAACCCCACGGTCCACGCTGCCAGTGCTTATGCTGACGCAGCGCAACACGCCATTGACGCCACCAGGGCCGGCTACCTGCCTCAACTGAATTTTTCAGAAGGCGTTACGCGTGGGAACAATCCGGTTTACGTTTTCGGAACTCTACTGACGCAGCGGCAATTTACGGCAGCCAATTTTGATCTGGGATTTTTGAATACACCTCCCGCCATTGACAATTTTCGGACGCAGTTTTCGGCCTCGATGCCGCTCTATGATTTTGGACGAACCTCCGGCCGGGTGAAGAGTGCCCGACTTCAGGCCCTGGGTGTCCGCGAAAGCGCCTCGCGGACCGAACAAAGCGTGGTGTTTGATGTCATCAGTAGCTATCTGAACGGATTGCTTGCCCAGGAACAGGTCCAGGTGGCGCAGGCAGCAGTAACGATGACGCTAGCGGACCTCGACAGGGCGCGCGCAAGAGAGCAGCAGGGCCTCGCCGTTGCCTCCGACGTTCTGAGCGCGCAGGCCCAACTGGCCCAGGCCAAAGAGGACTTCATTCGTGCTCAAAACGGCGTCGCCATTTCACAAGCCGCGCTGAACGTAGCGATGGGCGTGCCGGAAGACGCTCCAACCCGGGCCGAGGGGAGGCTCTCGGCCGTGCAGGCCCCCGTGAGCGATCTCCCCAGCCTGCAACAGCGGGCGCTCAAACAGCGGCCGGATTATCACGAAGCGCAACTTCAGGCAGAGCAGGCTCAAAATTCCGTGTCGCTGGCCCGGAAAGAATATTTTCCCCGGATTGACATGATGGGTTCCTGGGAGCAGGACAACCAGACTTTTGCTGCGCGCGGCGGCAACAACTGGGTGGCGGGCGCAACCCTCACGTTCAACATTTTTAACGGAGGGGCGCGGGAAGCCGGGATCGCCGAATCCAGGGCCTATCAGCGACAGGCCGAAGCCATGCGTTTACGGATGGAGTCTGCTGTTCGTCTGCAGGTCCGTGAGGCCTACCTGAATCTGAATGCCGCACGCCAGCGCATGGAAGTATCACGTGATTCGGCGGCGCAGGCGGCGGAAAGCCTGCGAATCCTGCGAAACCGCTATGAAGCAGGTCTCGTAACCATCATGGATGTGCTGCGGGCGGAAACCATGCAAACCTCAGCCCGGAACAGCCATCTGAACGCGGTCTATGACTATCGGCTGGCATTCGCCGCTCTGGAACTGGCCACAGGCGAGCTGGGACCGAATTCACCCGCGGTTACGCAATAGCCGTCGTTAGACGCAGAGGAGTACCAGAGATGAAAACTCGAAACATACTGCAACTGGCATTGGTTCTATCCGCCGCCGCCTTTCTAGCCGCCTGCGGTTCAAGCGAGCAGGCGCAGGAAAGTTCAACCCCCGTGGTTTCGGGAGTGGCCGTTATGACCGTCCGTTCGCAATCAACCCCTGATTATTACGAGGCCGTGGGAACCGTAAAGCCGGAGACCACCAGCGTGCTGGGCGCCGAGATCAGCGGGACGGTGAAAAGGATCACGGCGAAGGAAGGCGACCGCGTCAGGCGCGGACAACTGCTGGCCGTGATCGACTCCCGCGTTCAGCAGGCCCAGCTTGAAGCGGCGGCCGCCGGCATCGATGAGAGCAACGAGGGGCTTGTGGAAGTGGAGCAGGCGCTTCAGGCTGCTGAAGCCGATCGCGAGTTCGCTGAAGCCACCGCCCGGCGTTACGAGGCGCTGCTCGCCAGGAAGTCTGTGAGCCAGCAGGAATACGACAATGCGGAGACCCGTTACAAGGGCGCTCTCGCCAACGAAATGGCCACCCGCGCGAAGCTGAAACAGATGGAAGCGCGCCGGCGCCAAGCGCAGGCACAGCACCGCTCGGCGGCGACAGTTCTCAGCTACTCGCAAATCGTTTCGCCGATCGATGGCGTGGTTACAGCGAAGTCCGTTGATGAGGGCACGCTGGTGATGCCGGGCACCCCACTGATTACGGTTGAAGAAACGGGACACTTCAGGCTGGATGCCAGTCTGCCGGAGCGTTTCCTTGGCCTGGTCCATGCGGGCCAAACCGTACCGGTCACGCTGGGGTCACAACAGGCTGAAGGAAAAGTAGTGGAAGTCGTTCCCGCCGCAGACCCTTCCACCAGGACTTTTGTTGCCAAAGTCGAGCTTCCCCGGACCTGCAAATGCCAGTCAGGGCAGTACGGCTCGGCAAACTTTGCTATTGGGACCGGGAACAAGCTGCTGGTCCCCGCCGATTCCCTGGTCCAGCGAGGGGAGTTGGAAGGCCTCTTTGTGATCGACTCGAAGGGCACGGCCTATTACCGTCTGGTCAAGACGGGCCAGGCCTTTGGCAGCCAGGTTGAAATTCTGTCGGGCCTCGAGAACGGTGAACGTGTGGCCGTTTCAAAGATCGACCAACTGAGCGACGGAATTCGGGTCCAAACGATATGAGCAAGCGCGAAATCGGCGTCGCCGGCCGCGTCGCCCGTTACTTTATCAACTCCAAACTCACTCCCCTGCTGATGCTTTTCGCGGTCCTGCTGGGCGCATTCGCGATTTATGAAACGCCCCGCGAAGAAGACCCGCAGATTGTCGTCCCCATGATGGACGTCATGGTCGGCATGCCGGGCGCCAGCGCCAGGGAGGTGGAAAAACGGGTGACCACGCCGATGGAGCGGCTGATCTGGGAAATTCCAGGCGTTGATTACGTCTACTCGATGTCGTATCCCGGCCAGAGCATGGTGATCGTACGGTTCAAGGTGGGTGAGAACGAGGAAGCGTCCATCGTCAAGCTTTACAACAAGCTCTATTCGAATTTTGACCTGATCCCTCCCGGCGCCACAAAGCCGTTGATAAAACCACGAACCATTTACGACGTGCCCATCCTGGCGCTGACCTTCTGGAGCGACCGCTACGATGATTACCAGCTTCGCCGGGTTGTGGCGGAAGTTCAGCGGAAAGTGCAAACCATTCAGGATGTCTCTGTCACAAATATCCTGGGCGGGCAGAAACGCGAAATCCGCGTGATGCTCAGCCCCGCCAGGATGGCGGCGCATGGAGTGGCCCCGGCGGCTATCGTTCCCATTCTTAATATGACGAATCAGGAGCTTCAGTCGGGCGAATTCGCTTCCGCCAATCGCCAGTATCGCGTGGAGACCGGAGATTTCCTTCGGACCGCCGACGATGTGGGCAAAGTTGTGATTGGAGTGCCGGACGGGCACGCGGTCTACCTTCGCGATGTCGCCTCCATTATCGACGGGCCGGCCGAGCCTTCCAATTACGTCCTGTTCGGTTACGGAAAAGGCGCGGACGGCAAACAAAGCAGCCGTATGGGGGTCTTCCCTGCTGTGACGCTGACGGTTTCGAAGCTCAAGGGCAGCAGCGCTGTCACCGCAGCGGACGGGGTCCTGCAAATGGTGAACGGACTGAAGGGCGACGTTATCCCCACAGATGTCCACCTGACGGTCACACGGAATTACGGCCATTCGGCCGAAGAAAAATCCAACGAACTGCTGGAACACCTGCTGATTGCGACGCTCTCCGTAACGCTGCTCATCGCACTCGCTCTTGGCTGGCGGCCTTCCATCGTGGTGCTGACAGCCGTGCCGGTAACGCTGGCTCTCGCGCTGTTCGTCTTCTACATTTACGGCTACACGCTGAACCGCGTCACGCTTTTTGCCCTGATCTTCTCCATCGGCATTCTCGTCGATGACGCCAT
>DASSJE010000115.1:0-25006 GCA_035691365.1 Terriglobia bacterium | reverse complement strand
AAGTACGCTGAAATTCCCCACGGCAAGCAGAACTGGTATGTCCAGACAAGCGGATTGTGGCAAAGCGTTGAAATCAACATCCTCCCCAAAATCCACCTGGGGGTTGTTCACATATCCGCCGGCGCGGGCGGGAATTTCAGTTTCAGCATCCATCTCGTGAATATGCCGACGGATCCGTCCGCCGCACCCACGGTGGGGGCGGAAATCCTGGGCCCGGATGGAAAGGTTGCCTGGAAGGGGCCGGAAAACAAGGTCCCCCAGACGGGCGTCTATATGTTTTCGGGCAATCTTCCCAACCCGGAACTCTGGAGCCTGTCCCATCCGGCGCTCTACCAGTTGCGCATTCACACCAGTTCCGGCGAGGAACGCTCGTACTCTTTCGGATTTCGAACGTTTGAAACCCGCGATGGGAAGTTTTACCTGAATGGCAAAGTGATTTACCTGCGCGGCGCGCTGGACCAGGCTTTTTATCCCGAGACGGTTTATGCGCCGCCGTCGCTGGATTTCCTGAAGAAGGAGATGGAGGAAGCCAAAGCGCTGGGCCTGAATCTTCTGCGCTGCCACATCAAGGTACCGGACCCTCGATACCTGAAAGCGGCAGATGAGACGGGTATGCTGGTCTGGTACGAAATTCCAAACTGGGACAAACTCACTCCCGACTCTGAGGCCCGCGCGCTCGACACCCTGCAAGGCATGGTAGAGCGCGACTGGAACCATCCGTCGATCATTATTGTCAGCATCGCCAATGAAAGCTGGGGCCTTAAGCTCGACCAGGCTGCGGACCGCGCATGGCTGAAACAGGCTTACCACCACGCCAGGCAGATTGTTCCCGGATGGCTGGTGGAAGACAACAGCGCCTGCTGCCACAATTTTCACGTATCCACCGACCTGGCGGATTTTCACGAGTACGATTCCATCCCCGACCATGCAGCCGACTTTGATCGATTCGTCGGCAACCTGGCCGGCCGGCCGAACTGGCTGTTCAGTCCGTATGGCGATGCTGAGCCCAAGGGCAGTGAACCGCTGATGCTCTCGGAGTTCGGCAACTGGGGCCTGCCCTTCGTTCCCGCTCAGAAGCCCTGGTGGTTTTCCCGGGATTTCCACGGGCAAAGAATCACACTGCCGGATGGATTGGAAAAGCGCTTTGAGGATTACCAGTACAACACGCTGTTCCCCAACCTTCATGATCTCCTGGCGGCAACCCAGACGCACGAATTCGATTCTTTAAAATTTGAGATTGCGAGTTTGCGCAGCCAGCCGTCCATCCAGGGTTATGTCATCACGGAACTCACCGACGTAATGTGGGAATCAAACGGACTGATGGATATCTGGCGGAATCCCAAAAATTTTGCATCCGATCTCGCAGCCATTCAGCAGGATGACGCGGTTTTCGCCAGGCCTGCGAAGCACAACCTGTTTGACGGCTCGACGGCTGAGGCCGGCGTTTACTTTTCCCACTACAGCCAGCAGGAGTTGGGGAAGGCGACGGTTGAATGGGACGTGGAAGGCACAACCCTGAAAGGAAGTTTTCCAGCTGCGGATGTGCCGGTTGGCTCCGCGGGAAAAGTGGGCAGCATCACCTTTACAGTTCCATCCTCCACGGCGCCTTCCCACAATGTCCTGCGTGTCCAGATTGTTGCCGGCGGCAAAGTCGTGGCAAAAAATTCGGTTGCCCTTTATTTTTATCCGCGCGAAACGCCGTCACTGCCGCCCCCCGTCAGTTTTCACGATCCTCGAGGTAAGCTGCGACGCCTGGCGGGCGCTATGCAGAGGCGCGACTACTTTGAGACGGACAGCGTGCAAGCCCATCCGATCATGATTACGCCCGTCTTTGATGATGCCGCGAAGAAAGCGCTTGAATCCGGCGGCACCGTCATTCTGCTGGCCGAAGCAGCGGAGACCATTACTCCCGATATCAGGATTGTTCCGCGCTCGCAGGATTCCCTCAACGGGAACTGGATCTCCAATTTTGCCTGGGTCCGTAAAGGCTCGGGACCTTTCGGCAAGATCGGATTTGACACTCTGCCCGGATTCGAAACCGAAGCGGCCACTCCGGAAGCAGTGGTTGTGGGGATCCCGCCCGGGGAATTTCAGGATGTCCTGGCGGGGGAATTCTATGGATGGATTCACTCCAACGTGGGGACGCTGGTCCAGGCCCGGTATGGCAGGGGCAGGCTTCTGATCTGCACCTTTTCATTGAATACCCCTTATGACACCGACCCCTATGCCACTTATCTCGTGGACGCGCTTGTAAGCTACGTGGCCTCGAGCTTTTCACCCAAGCTCGACATTACGCCTCAGAGTTCTCAAGGCTCGCCTCCGCCGTCGTCCGAGGCAAAACCAGCCCCCGCACCGTAGGCAGCGCCGGTCCATCTGGATGAGATGCGAACTATCCGCAGGCCCCCGGCCTTCATTGATGGTTGCCGAGCTGCTCCATGCGGCGCGCGGCTTCATCCAGGGTCGCTTCCTTCTTGCAAAAGGTGAAGCGCACCTGCTGGCTGCCCAGTGAACGGTCACGGTAAAAGCTGCTTCCGGGCACCGCAGCCACGCCAACCTTTTCAATCAGGTGTCGTGTGAAGGCGATATCATCCGCAAACCCGAAACTGCTAATGTCGGTCATGATGTAGTAAGCGCCGTACGGTTTGAAGCACTTGAAACCGGCCTTTTCCAGCACCGTCAGCAGCCGGTTGCGGCGCTTCAGGTAGTCCTCGCGCAGCTTGTGGTAATAGTCCTCTTCGATGCGCAGGGCCGTGATTCCGGCCTGCTGCAGGGGCGCAGCGGCGCCGACAGTGAGGAAGTCGTGCATCTTTCGTATGGCCTCGGTGATTTCAGGCGGCGCGATTGCGTAACCCACGCGCCATCCGGTGACGCTGTAGGTTTTTGACATCGAGTTGATGGTAATGGTCCGCTCGCGCATGCCGGGCAGCGAGGCCATGGAAATGTGCCTGCGGCCTTCGTAGACGAGATATTGGTAGATTTCGTCGGTCACGACAAAGGCATCGGACCGCTGCACGATTCCGGCGATGGTCTCGAGCTCTTCCTGGGAGAACACCTTCCCCGTAGGATTGTTAGGCGTGTTCAGGATCAAGGCGCGGGTACGTCCATCGAATGCTGCTGCCAGTTCTTCCGGGTCAAACGTCCAATCGGGAGGGCGCAGGGGCACAAAGCGGGGCACGGCGCCGCTGATGATGGCGTCCGGTCCGTAGTTCTCATAAAAAGGCTCGAAGACAACAACTTCTTCACCTGGGTCCACAATGGCCAGCAAGGAAGCGATCATCGCCTCGGTTGCGCCGCAGCAGACGGTGATTTCCCGCTCGGGATCGATGGCCAGCCCGGAATCCTTCTCGAAGCGCTCGGCAATCGCCCGGCGAAACTCACGCGCTCCCCAGGTGATGGCGTACTGGTTGATGTCCGCCTGGACGGCCCGCACGGCAGCCTCCTTCACTTCGGCGGGCGCCGGAAAATCCGGGAAGCCCTGCGCCAGATTGACTGCGCCATGCCGGAGAGCCAGGCGAGTCATTTCTCGAATAACAGATTCCGTAAACTGTTGTGCCTTTTGCGACACCGGGAATTTTTCTGCCATAAGACTTTCCTTATTGCACGCGAATCTGCATTGTGCAGCGCCCTGGGCCCTCTCGGAACAACATCATGACATCTCCAACTCCCCGCCGCGCTCTCAAGCAGAATACGCCCGCGGGCAATGACGGCGCCCGGCGAAATTACACTCCAGCCTGGCGATTGATAATGGAGTATAGCAAGAATGCGGGCACGAAGGGCCCCAGTTGCCTTGGCCGTCATGCTGCTAAGGCAATTCGAGCTCGCGGGCGGCAGACAGAAACGTCTGGGTTTGCGATTGGGAAATCCCCTCGAGGCGGGCCGCCGATTTTTTCCGTGATTTCCCGGGATTGGCGGAGCATTCGGCAAATTGCACGGTCCCACTGACCAGTCTTCGATAGACCCCGCTGTCCCCAAAGACAGCTTTGAGATAGATGCGCGTTTCCGGGAAGGGGATAGATTCCACAAATTCCTGCTCATCGCGATACGTGTGCAGGCTGAGCCATTGGTCCACGTTGGTAGGCCCGGCATTGTAAGCTGCAAGAGCTTCTGCGGCGTTCCCGTTATACCGCTTGAGGAGCTCGCGAAGGTATGCGCATCCGAGTCGCAGGTTGTAGGCGGGTTCGTAAAGCCTTTGCCGCGCGGAATTCCGGTAGCGCCGGGAACGGGGGAGCGTGGACGCCAGAATCTGCATCAATCCGCGCGCATCGACGGAGGAAGTAGCGCGGGGATTGAATCCCGACTCCTGCCGTATGAGTCCCATGACCAGATACGGGTCCAAGTGGTTGATGGCGGCGTATCGCCTGATTAGCGGGATGTGCGAGCTTGGAAAAAGCAATTCCCAGAACTCGCGCGGCAGGTCGGAAAATTGCTGGGAGTAATAGTCCGGAACCATCCTTCTAGCGATGTGCAGGGCGTAGTCCGTCTGTCCCTGTTCTGCCTCAAAGCGGCTGAGCGCAATCACCAAAGCAGGAGATTTGGGATGCCGCTCCATGCGAGACTGGATGTCCTGCCGGGCGAGATTATCAAGATGCAGTGCCGCAAGCGCATGGAAGGCAACCAGGTCCCGGCCGTTGGCGGCCGGCAGGCACGTCCCGAAATCGGGCGGATCGGCCGCAGGGACCCTGCTCACCAGTTCGTTGATGGAGAAGTCCGGAACTGAGTTCGAGCTCTTGTACTCAGCCGAACTCTTTTTGAGCAAGCGGAGCCTTTTGGAAGCCTCGAGCGGGTAATAGCCATGCCGATAGCGACGGACCAGAAACTCGTATAAATCGTGGGCCTCGGCTGGATGTGCGCCTTCTTCTAATCTCCCCAGAAAATAAAGCGCTGCAGGAACATACGGTGAGCCGGGATAATTCCTGATGAGGCCCAGCAGAGATTTGCGGGCTTCATCGGTTTTGCCGGTGACGTATTCGACCCAGGCATATCGCCAGCTTGCCTCAGACGCCAGCGGGGATTGGGGGAAGGCCTCTCGAAGTGTGTGGTAATACAATGGCGCGACGTCGAACTCGCTTTTGTACATAAAGTAATTCGCCGCCCTCAGAAGGGCCGCGGCGTGCCAGCGCGAATTAAAGTATTGGGCCCGAAGCTTGTTCAAGGTCTGGGCGACTTGCGTGTCGTCTTCAATTCTGGCGTAAGCGTCTACCAAAGTCGCCAGGCGCTCGGCATCCAATTCGGGCGTCGGCGCAACAGCGTTCACCAGGGTCTCAGCGGCAGCATTTGCGTGGCCAAGGCGGATCAGACACTTGGCACGACCCAGATTCCATTGCCAGGCCCAGACGCTGTTTCGCCGGTCTTTCAAAAGCTGCTCGTACCCTTTCATCGCTTCAGAGTAATGGGAGGCCACGTAGAGCCTCTCCACGCGCGCCGTGGCAATTTCATCTGTGACCGGCGGGTAGTTGACGCCGAGCTGGGTTTTCAGTTTGGCCAGCGCATCGCCGGCAGTTGCAGCTTGCGGCGAGGTGGGGAAGGCGGAGTAAATATCCTGAAAGGTTTGCGCCGCCAGCCCCAGTTGACCGCTGTCTGTGTAGGCGCGCGCCAGCACAATCGCCAGGGCCGGCCGCTCACGCACCTGCGGCACGCTTCTGAGAAGCTGCAGGGATTTCTGCGACTTGCCGGTCTGCAGGTAGCCCCAGGCCAGCAACTCGATGGCCTTGTAATGTTTCGTGCTGGATGGATAGCGCCGGTTGAAACCGCCCAGGATGCCTTCTACGGCTTCAGGATGCCCTCCCTTGTAAAGCGCCGACGCGCGGTAATAATCGGCAAGATCGGCCAGGGGAGAAAGCGGAGACGTGGCCTTTGCCAGGTCGTTCGCCGCATTGCCGTATTGATCGGCCTTGTATTCCTGATAACCAAGCACAAAGTAGGCAAGCGCGCGGTCTCTGGCCGACTTGGAAGAAGCCGCGTACCTTCTCAGTCCGGGCCAGGTCCTTGAAGAACCAGCTTTTGAAGACAGATGAGCCAGGACTGCCGGGACTTCCTGCGGGACGGCGCACGGTGCCGGAACAACCCATGTCAACGGGAATAGAAAAACGCCGATGAAGAAATTGAAGAGAAATTTCACACTGAGGGTCCCGGATAGCCGGACCCGAGAAGCGTGGCATCATTTTCGGCCAGCGTTTTTACCAGTTCATCGTGAAAGTAATCAAATCGTTTTGCCACCGTGTGGGCAAAGCGCTTCTCGTAGGTTTCCCGGCTGCGATCAATATCCTTCCTGAGGCGCCGATAAAGGTCCCTGTTTCTGCGCCCTTCGGCAACGCCCGTCCTGTTATAAAGTTCGATTTCAGAAACCAGCAGTTTTGAAAACCGCCGTGCATCGCGATGGATCTTCTCCTCCTCTATGGGAGACGTGGCTTCCTGCACTTTTGCAAGAGGGGCAGCTTCCGCGGGTGTTTCCGTTGTCTCCGGCGAGGCCGTTGAAGCCTGTTCCACTTCCGGAGCCGCTTCGGAAATTTCCGCGGCGATGGGCTCTGGGCTCGCAACCTCAGGAATTGCAGGGCCGGCAGCAGCTTCCGGCTCTGCGGCCCTTGCTTCGTCCCTGTCTGCTTGTCCAATTCCTACGCCAGCTTCGACTTTTGGCGGGACCTCCTCGACCGCG
This sequence comes from Terriglobia bacterium, assembly GCA_035691365.1. GTDB lineage: Bacteria > Acidobacteriota > Terriglobia > UBA7540 > UBA7540 > SCRD01. The sequence continues at coordinate 18,354 of DASSJE010000115.1, read as the reverse complement.
GCAACGTGGCCGTTGGCCGCCATCATGGAATCAATCTGCCCTCCTGCGAACGCCGCCAGAATTTTCAGCGAATCGATCAGGGCCAGGTCCCTCTTTTCACCGGTTTCTGCGTAAAGAACCGCTACTAAGGCATCTGCTGAGCGAACTGGTACAAGCAGGATGCGGGCGTCCGGCGACGTTTTGAGTTTCGCCAGCACCTGGCCTTCGCTCTCCAGATCTGCCGGCCTTGCCTCCACCGTCTCCGCAGTTTCAAAGACCTGGCGGAACGGCCCGTCCTGATTCAATCGAACCACCAAAGTTCGCAGGCTGTCTGCGGGCAATTCCGGATCGAAGCCGCTGGCTGCAGCCCCCCAGGCAGCGCGGCCTCTGACGTCAAACAATACCGCTCGTGCGCCCATGCGCGCGGATTCCTCGGCGAGCATGTCAAAAATTTGTCCGACGTGAGCGGCGGCAGCCAGCCTGCGCACGCCTGCCAGCATCCCGGAAGGCGAAAGCGCATTCGTGCCGTCCTCACCGGCAAGAGACCTCTCAAGAGGCGCAACCATGTAAGACGCAGCGTATTCCAGCTGTCGCTGTTCAATTTGCAGCGATTTGATACTTTCCTGAAGGTTTTCAATCTGTTCGGCCTGCCGTCTTAAAACCTCGCTGAATTGTTCATAAGCTCGATGGATTGCATCGGATGTATGGTTTGATTGTGTGGTGTTCAACCGAAAAAGTCCTCGACCTTGCTCCCCCTCGCGTCCCTCTTATCCTAACGCCAAAACAGGGCGTGTCAACAGACATCTCCAGACATTGCAAGAATATAAGAATGTCCTTATTTTGCTGGAGTTGCCCGGCGGGTTTGCCGGGCCCCGGCGTATTGACACGGTTTTCCGGCAGGGACATACTTGAATCGAGGGGGCGTTCCGGTTTCGACGGAAGCTCTCGCGTTCGAAAGGCACGTCGGGGGTCCACACCACCCGTAATCGGAGTGGAACAACATAACTGCCAACACGCAGTTTGCTTACGCTGCCTAACCAAGGCTAGCGCGTCTCCTCCGCCACTCGCCCGCAGGGCGGAATGAGGCGTCATCCAGCGGGCTGGCCTGGAACCTGCCGCCTGAGGGTTCCTGGCGAGACCGGGCAACCGGACCCAGGCTAGCTGGCGGTTCGTTCTTGCTCGTTCCTGAGGGCCGCCGGCGAAAGCAGGAAGTGAACGCGATAAGCGTGTAGGCTTTCGAGCGTAAGGCTTTTCGGACGGGGGTTCGACTCCCCCCGCCTCCATTAAAATTATTTATAATCAATGACTTATGATCAGCTGCGACCTCCAAACTTGCACGTTTCGTGCGTCCTTGGATCTCTTGACCTACGAAGGATTAGAAAATTTTGAAATCCTTTCAACTTGTTTCCATCTGCGGACTGCCATGAATGCGGGAGGATTCGTGAATCGGATCGTGTCGTTGCATGATTCGGTTGGTGCAATTGCCATTAAATTAGGTTCGCTCGATCGGTAAGTAAAATCTTCCGCTGTGGCCATCGCGTCAAGAAACTTTCATTCTCTAAAGCCTCCTCGTCGTTTGTTTGTTGCTATTGCAGTGTCCGTCTCTTCAATCACGTCAACGCCGGCATCGATGACTATTTCGGATTTAACGGAATTGGCCACTAGGCTGTATTTCTGTGCGGCCTGCAAAGCACGACGAATCCTGCCCTCGACGGTGTTCTTCTCGCCAGCCCCACATTGAACCCTGATGACCGGATGGAAACTGAGCCGTGTGAAAAGTTCCGTCCGGTCAAGTTTGATCAACTTTGTTCCTTCCGTATGGCATTCGTACGACAAAAGATTGAGTTTGAACCTTTCCGCTGCCCAGATAAACATCAACATGACGCAGGTGTTTGCTGCCGCCACAAACGCGTCCTCCGGCGTCAGGACTCCGGCGTGTCCCTGTGCGTCAGGGGGAGCGGAAAACTTCATTTCCGAGCCATTCCCCAAGGCGAGATGGCCCCAGTGTTCTCCTGTCCAGCGGACATCGGTGTGATAGGTAGCGGTCCGGCTCATTGTCCTGCCTCCTGGCAGAATTGTGCATACTCACGAACGATCGCTTCGCGGTAGACCGGCTCATTTTCCAATGGCACGCTGTTGTACAGCTTGACGGCTGCCAGGAGTTCATTGCCAACGCGTTCCGGGTTTTTCCCAAGCTGCCTGAACTGCTGAAAAATCAGGGGCAGGGCCAGGATTTCCTCTTCCTTTCCGGCGACAAGGATTTTCGTGCTCGGTATGCGCGTGCCACAAGAGCATACTGATGATTTCGATGATGGTGCGCTGGGACTGGCCGCCATATTATCGAGAATCGTAAATGCCGGTGGTCCGAGAATCTTATCAACCACTGCTGTGATGCGCTGCGCTGTAAACTCCACCGCCTGCTTGCCAGCCTCATTCAGTTGCCGACGGCCCTCTATCGGATCAAGTTGATGATTCGCGGCGAGTTCGGTGATGACGATACTCTCGGCTGGCTTGCCGGAATACATCGCTGTCCCGCGCGCCGCGCAGCGAAGTTCACATCCGTCGATGGTAACGGTTGGATGGAAACGCGCGAAGGCGCGGTCCCCCTCACCGCCGACAAGAAACAGGGGAAGGCAGATGGTAACCGTCTTGCCCGGGCGCAATTCGTGCAGCACTTTTAGCGCGGCAAGCCTTGCAACCGTGCCTTCTGCCAGTTCCTCGCCCGAGCAAGCCACAATCCCTACCTTTCTTTCAGGAAGCTTAGGCATGTTGGCCTCCTTGTCCATCACCAGAGCGGCCGATGGCGTCAATCTTTACCGCAATTTCCTCGGCCAGCACCCGCGCGAGTTGCCTCCCCTTCTGGTTCAGCTCCGCAATCCCCTCGGGTTTGAGATCTCGGTGATGGCGGAACTCTTCAAACACCGCGACTTCCCGGACGACTGTCCCGCCACTGTATTTCACCAGCTTCGACGCACACATCTGCTTGCATCCGTCGATAGTGACCGCCGGGCTGTGACTGACTTGCTCGCGGGCCTGCGGGTCCCCAAGAACCAGCTTCGAGAGAGCGACCAACTGCGTTGTCTCGGGGCGTAGCGTTTCGCACAGTTCATAGGCTGTCTCACGGCTTACCGTACCCAGAGATTTTCCGATGCCGCTGCATGGCACGACCACAATCGTTTGCTTTACGTCGTTCATGATTTCAACTCCTCTTCCGCCTGCGCCTGCACAATTGCGAGATAAGCGTCCGCGTCGAGCAGTTTGGCACGGTCCGTTTCCCAGCCTGTCGGCTCGACGCGTGCCAGCCAACCCTGTCCATACGGATCCTGGTTGACGAGTTTGGGATTCGTCTCAAGGGCTTTGTTGACCTCCACAATGGCGCCCGTTACGGGCGAGGGCAACTCTAGTGTGACTTTCATGCTCTCAATTTCCGCAAACTCGTTGCCGGAATCGAGGCTGGTCCCAGGAGGCTTAACGGTGACAAATGCAACATCGCCGTTGTGCTGCTGAAAGTAGTCCGTAACCCCAAGCCGGACATTAAGAGGCCCGCCGGATTCGCGCGCATCGACCCACGCACCTTCGGGTGTGTAGAAGCGGCCCTTTGCTACGCGGAAGGTAAATTTATCAACAGTTGTTTCAAGATATTCAGGCATGTTGTCTCCATGCACCAGACGTGGAAGCCTTCATGCTTGCGACCGTCAGGCCTCTGCGTTCTGCTTTGCCGCCGTGGTAACCCACTCGGCAATTTCCATAGGACTCGGGATTCGGCCGGCCGATTTGATGTTTCCGTCAATCACCAAAGCCGGAGTGGCGAAAATGTGGTAAGCCGTGATCTCCTCAATTGCAGTCACTTTCTCGATTTCCACTTCCAGCCCAAGTTCTTTTAAGGCTGTCGCCGCGTTTGCCGCCAATTTTATGCACCGGGAACAACCGCTTCCCAGAATTTGAATCTTCATTGCAACCCTCTTTAGTGACACGGCATGGCCACGCTTCGCTCTGCCATGGGCGCCTGTACGCTTGTGGGCAGAAGCAGTGTTACCAGTCAACTCTTCACCGCACGCTCCATGAGCATCGTTCCCATGGACAGCCAGTAACAGCCGTCGAATTCAGGGCACTCCAGACAGTGCTGCCACTCTTCGCGGTTTACGGTTGTGGCCCGATTGGTCACACCTATGCCGGGCTGGTCCACCCGATAACCAAACACCTTCCCCGTGACCGCCTCGTTGTGGATCATGTGAATAACGTCAGGGAACATTTTGCCGTAGCAATCCGCTTTGGTCTTCATAGTGTTACCTCCTTAGAGGGCGCGGATTTCTGAACGTATCCCTCGGGTGCAGTGATAGCCTTCACCCGTCCAAACAATACCGTCCGGGTCTTGCGAGCAAACCAAACCAGGACTAGCATGACCGGTACTTCGATTAGCGGCCCGACAACGGTCGCCAGCGCAACCGTGGGGTTGAATGCCGTGATCGCAATAGCGATGGCAATTTCAAAGTCCCGGCCGGTCGAATTAAAGCCCACGGCCACCGAGTCCTCGTAGCTGAAACGTAGTCTCCATCCGGCCAGGTAAGCTAGGGGAAACATCGTCCAGAAAAAGAGGATCATCGGAATGGCCAGGTGCAGGATCACCTGACGCCTGCTGACGATCAGGTCACCCTTGAGAGAAAACATCACCACCAGCGTGAACAGCAGGCCCAGAATTGAGAGACTGTCGAGTAAGGCCTTGACCTTGCCGAATCCCTCTTCGCCGTAACGCGCCACACCCCAGCGACGCGTGAGATATCCCGCCACAAGCGGCAGGCCGAGGTACAGCACGACACTCTCAGCCACCACGGCAACACTAAATTGAACTGCGCCCAGCAGCCATTTAGCGTAGACGGGGATGAGGACCATCTGAAGAATGGAATTCATAGCTACCAGAACCACGGCCAGCGCATTGTTACCCAGCGAGAGAAACGTAAAAACGATCACCATGGCGATGCAAGGCGCCAATCCGTAAAGCACCAGCGCAGTGTGGAAGTCGCTACCCTTGGGGAAAAACAAGCCGGCCAGTAGGTACATCCAGAAAGGCGCAAGGGCAAAATTTAAGAAGAGGACCACCAGGAGCTGTTTCGGCGATTTAATCGCCTTGCCGAAATCCCCAAAACGGATATTGGCCATAGCGGGATAGATCATGAGAAACAGACCCGCCACGACCCCGAGCGCCAGCGAGTTGGGCAGATTAAACACATAGCTGCCGTAGAAAATCGATTTGATCGCGTCAATAGGCGGCGTAATTGCAAAGTTCGAGATGCCGTAAACTTTGCCAATCCCGATTCCCACCGCCATGCTGACGAGCACAAATGCGGGCAGTAGCTTGAAATTCTGTAGCTTCGCCAGAGCGTTAAGCGCCCGGTTGCGCGCTATGGTTTCCTTCCTTACGATGATGTAATCCTCCCGCTTTTCCTGAGTCGTTCCATATCTGCTTGGGATGGCGTGCCGAAGCACGTCCAATTCTGTTTCCCTGGCCAGGGGCAGATATCGAGCGTGCCGGCCATCCTGCTATACAATGGTCCTCGAAACACTGGTCTGCGTTACATCTCGCGCGGTGCTTCGGCCGTTAGACCCGCGATTCCATTGGTCAACCCTCCTTTGCAACAAGGGCTGCTTCCGTCCCTTTTGGAGGCCAGATGGTTCCGGGCGGCTTTGAGGGTGACAACTTCCACGCTCAATGGCCTTATTAAGTTTCCGCAGGTCGTCTTTCAAAGTCTTGGACTGCGCAAACAACTCCAGCAAAAAGGGAAAGACATCCCTGTGAACACTTCTTGTGTCTCGTGCGAGGGAATAGTACATCCGGGGTCCTTCGCGATGGTCCTCGACGAGGCCAGCATTTTTGAGATAAGTGAGGTGCCGGGAAACATTGGGCTGGGGAGAATCCAGCACGAATTGAATGTCGCATACGCACAATTCCCCATGCAGCAACAGATTAAGGATTCGCAGCCGGGTTGCGTCGGCCAGCGCTTTAAAAATCTGTTCCATTTCTTTCATTCCCCAACTCCCGTTCGCAATGAAGGGTGTTCCATATATACACATACATGTATATGCCCATGCCACACGGATATTCTGTGACGGAGATCACTGAGGGAAGTGACGGAGCGAGAGTCCGCTTGATCGTACGTCGCGAACTAGTGCATACGGACCTTGCTGTTGCGGTCCAGGCCGACGGACCATTGAGAAATTATCCCGCGATCGGGCTAGCGGCGACGATCCTTAGTGTCGCCGAAAGCCATCAACCCCGCCTGAGAGCACGGCGACTACTAACCCACCTTAACGGTTCTAGTCGGCTTTTCAGACACTATTCCTGACTTTCAGATAATCTCACTTCTTGGAAAGGGGCCCCTGGAATGGAGGTACATGACTGAATGAACCAAAGCATCGAAGGTCCGTGGAACGACATCGTCGGCTTCAGGCAATACTACAGGCGAAGAAAAGGCGATGTGTGTATGGTGTGCGTTAAAACCGCGTAATGCGAGACTGGTGCGGATTCTGAGTCTTGCGTTTTCAATAACTTATTTGTTTTCAACGCGATTACATAACTCGACTCCCCCGCCTCCACCATCATAAGCTATACAGAAACCTGCCCCAGGCTGACTCCCGTCGGCGCTAAAAAAAAGGCCCTGGCCACCCAGTTTCTTGGGCTGGCCAGGGCCTGAGGTAGATCAAATTCCAATCAAGTTAGAAAATAAACTTCATTCCCAATTGGAGATTGCGGGGATTCCACGCACTATTAACTTCCCCGTTTCCAACCTGGGTACAGGGTTGGCCAAAGCCAATGGATCCGCTGCAACCAGCGTTGACGGAATTCCATTGGGGATGGTTGAAAGAGTTAAACGTTTCGGCCCGGAATTGCAGAGTGGAGCTCTCTGACCGGAACCAGGGGAAAGTGAAGTCCTTGTGTAAAGCAAGGTCCCAGTTGTTCCGACCCGGTCCTGTGAGCATGTTGCGTCCCATATACCCGAACATGCCGGCCTGGCCATTGGCCAGGAGCTGGCTTTGCAACGGTTGGGCAATTACTGCCGGGTTAAACCAGCTTACCATGGGGCCAAACTGTGGATCATTGTAGGTCCCTTTTTGGACCTGCAGAGGTCCCACAGTGTTGCAACGGACCCCGGTGCCGATGCCGGTCGAGAATCCGTTTACGCCGCAGCCGAAATCCACCGGTACGCCGGTGAAGAAGGTGGTGATGCCGCTGATCTGCCAACCGCCCAGCGTTTCCTTCGCAACGCGGCTGGTGGAGTTCTTGAAGAACGGCAAAGTATAGACGTAATTCACCTCGAAAACCTGCGCGCGGTTCAGGTCAGAGGTGCCCTTCCAGCGGTTCATATCAAAGTTGTCATCGACGCCGGTTGAGAAGTAGCTGGAAGTTGAGTTGTCAAGGGTGTGCGCCCAGGTGTAAGCAGCCTGGAGAGTCAAGCCGAAGCCAGTTGTGTGCCGCACGTCAACTTGCAGGGCATTGTAACTTGATACGGCAGTGAACTGTTTCTGGTTGATCCGGCTGAATCCCTGATAGGGGGAGAAGTAGTTGGGATTGACCTGGTCCGTCATCAGCAGCGACTGGACATCGCAATTGCCGGAAACATCGCAACCGCTTCCAGCCAGCGCGGGGACATTCATTGTTCCAACGCCCACAGGAATCTGGTTGACATTTCGCGACGTGTCCAGATGGCGGCCAACGTTTCCGACATAGGCAACCGTTACCAGATTGTTGCCCGTCAGCTCGTGCTGGACGCTTAAATTGTATTGCTGCATGGAAGGATTCTTCTGGTAATACGGAATGGCCTGGATGCCGGCCGGTCCGTACAAACCAGGGCTGAGCGCCTGATAGGAGGTGAGGTTGTATCCCACTGGGGCCAGGATGGCGGGAGCATTGCCTTCGAGGCCGATCACATTTGCGTCGTTTCCATTGCCAGCCTCATAGTAGATGCCGTAGCCACCGCGGATTGCCCATTTGCCGGAACCGGTTGGATCAAATGCAAATCCAAACCTTGGTCCGATGTTCTTGTAGTACGTCTTCTGGCAGCCCGGCAGGATCGGCCCGGAACCGCATTGGACGAGCCCATTCCCGAACCCGGTGAAATCATAAATCTGGCCGGTTGCGGGATCTTTGTGCAAGTTTCCATCGGCACCCAGCACGGCTGCGGCCGCAGGGTTGTAGAAGGAGGGGATGAAGCTGGAATCCACCGTCGGTTTGGTTACGTCGTGCGGAGGAACCAGGAGGTAGTAACGCACGCCGAGGTTCAGGGTGAGCCTTTGGTTGACCTTCCAGTCATCCTGGAAATACGGCTCGAAGTCTGTGCGCCGCCAATGTCCTACGCCGTAGCCACCCACCGGAACCCCATTTTGCTGGAGAGTTCCTTCCTGGTATTGAGCAATCCGCCCCAGATACATGTCCGCCAGCGCATTGCCCGTGGTGATTGGATTTCCGTTATTGAAGGTGTAGAAGCCTTGAGTATCGAACCCGAACTGTTCGGTCAACTGGAACCTTTCAAAGAAAACGCCGAATTTAAAGGTGTGATTTCCCTTTGACCATGCGACGTTGTCCTTGAAGACATAGATCGGCTCGGCATCGTATTTGCCGACGTAGTTTCCATTGTCAATGCCGAAACTAAAGGGCGTTCCACCACCCACCGAGACTCCCGGCAGTTCCTGGTTGGTGCTGTTGGCCGCGAAGAAGTTGGAGGCGGTCCATGACGAGGGTTTGAGGATTGAGCCGGCTTTGTTCCCCGGACCAGGCCCCGGTGTAATCGTGTGGGGCGTATCCGTGTAGCTGAAGATGAACTCGTTGAGCAGGTTGCTTCTGAGGTTGCTGTTGAGATGGAGCACGGTTTGCCGGGCCGGGACGGAATAAACACTTTGCGTTGTGTCGTAACTCGAACCCGACCACAACGCCGGCACGACTGTTTTTGTCCATGAATCGTGAGTGAACCGGACAAACAGCGATGTCTTGTCGCTGATGTTCTGGTCGACTCGAATCATCTGCTCACCGAAATTCGTGGGGACGCTGTGAGCGGCCACATAGCCGTCAATTCCGTTGTTTGGCAATGGGACATACGCGTTCATCATCGCGGCCGCGTTGGGATCGACGGATACCGAATCCACCGTACTGCCGTTAACCGTTGGCAGGACGCAACCCTGACTGACCAGGAGAGAACTGAAATTGGGCGAGGCTGGATCGCACTGGCTGAAATCTCCATTGCGCATCTGCGGCGTCGGCACGCCACCGGTGATCAGCGAGGCCTGGCGATATTTTGCCCATTCCTGGGACCAGAAAAAGAACGTCTTCTGCTTGTGAGTGTTATAGAGACCGGGGATATAGAAAGGCCCGCCAAAAGTATATCCAAAGATATTCCACTTCAGCGGGGTCTTCGGAGCATTGCCGCCCGGCGGATTGATCTGCTGGTTAGCGAACCAGTCGTTAGCATCAAGAGCGTCATTTCGCACGAACTCATAGGCGTTGCCATGAAACTCTCTGGTGCCGCCTTTGGTCACCACTTCCACGAGCGCCCCGGCATGCTGCCCGACGTCCGCGCCGTAGTTGGAGGTGGAAATACGGAATTCCGCGATGGAATCAATCGCGGGTGTTATGGCGCCTCCCATGGAAGTTGAACTTTCCTGGGAATTATTTCCGCCGTCCAGTTCCAGATTGCCATATTCCTCGCGCGTGCCGTTGAATGAAACACCAACTTCGGCACCTGCGTGGCCTAGTTGTTGCGCTTCAGAGTAACCGTTGTCTTGTACAGCGCCGGGAACAAGGAAGGTAAGGGCCCCGAAGTTGAGCCCGTTCAGAGTGAGGTTTTGAATCTGTTTGGAGGTTACCACGCCGGACAAGGTCGCGTTTTCAGTGTCGACGCGCGGGACGTTCCCCGAGACCTCAACCTGTTGCGAGACCTGCCCTAGCGTCAGTTTCAGATCAACACGCTGAGTTTGACCTGCGGAGAGGCTGATCCCTGTCCGAACCTCTTTTTTGAATCCTGAATTGTCGGCTGTCACCACGTAGTTACCGATAGGAATTCTGACAGCCGCATACGCACCTGACGAGTTCGTAGCCAGCGTCCGGACAAATCCTCGGTCAGGGTTTGAAACAGTTATCTTGACTCCCGGGACGACCGCACCTGTAGGGTCCGTTACCGTTCCTACGATGGTGGCGGTATCCTGGGCGAAACATGTGCCGGCAAAAATAAGCAGGCCCATCAACACGAGAGTAAACTTGTGAAGCATTTTTTTGAAACCTCCGTCGGACTCCAAAACCCACAAAAAACGCACTGCCCTGATGGCCTGGCCGAATCGCCACGGTAGAACTAGATTTCACAAAAAACCTGACCTGAAAATCGCTTGGACGCCAGACATTCAGAAGCAAAAACAGACAAATTAAGGCGGTAAAATTTATGGGCTTCTGTGTACCCTGTCGACGAGATTTTCAATCATTAGACAATCATCTGTGACTCGCGGAAGATAACTGTAAATAGCTTAATTGTCAAGCCAAAAAAGAAAATTGGCCGGCGCTATGCAAGCCGCCTTTGAAAAAACCTTGCAATTATATCTTAATCGTAAGATTTTTGGAGAATAATTTTCAAGCCAGCAGCATGATAAAACGTGCTTTGGAATCAATAGTTTGGCTTTGCGACTAGACAAGGCGGGGGGATAAAGAGGCCTGTTGACACCGCTCAAAAAATCTCTGAAACGACTTATATCATTTTTATTTTCAATGGCTTGAGTTACTCACCTGGCTTTCAGCCCGGATGGTGTCTGGTGAAACCAGCCGATGCTCCTCCAGCACTTTGGTAACTCGCTTGATGCTTGGCACAAACCTGCCGTTTGGGTCTAACTTCATGTACTTCATCATCTGGCGGTAGGCCTTATCGAACTTTTCCTCTTTCAGGTATGCGTTGGCCAGATGGGCATTCACATCTGGCGGGGCGCCGGGATTAATCGTCAGGGCTTGCTGGAAATCGTTTTCAGACTTGCTGAACTCCTTCTGCGAATAATGGAGCAGCCCTAGACGATCATAAAACTGCCAGGTGGTTGGCGACCGCTGGATCCCCAGCCGAAGGACGGCCTCCGCGTCCGGCGCCCTGCCCTCGTCCTTGTAAAGTTCCGCCAGGCCGGAGTAGGCGTCCAGGAACTGGCCGTCGCATTCAATCGCCTTGTGAAAATGAAGTTCGGCGTCCTTCATCTGCTTCTGCTCGACATCCACCAGCGCCATCTCTCCCCAAGCCCGCGCATAACAGGGCGAGTCGGTGACCGCCTCCTCAAACAGCTTGCGCGCATTGCTCAGCTTTTTTTTCTGCAGTGCCCGTTCTCCTTTTTCGAAAGAATTCACGGACTTCTTGCTGGCCGACAAGTCTGAAAGCAGGGGAGCGGTCTTGGCCGTCTTTGTGGGGTTCAGAGGATTAAGGTAGATATTCACATTGTTAAGGTTGGCGCCGAATCCGAGTTGGATGTCTTTCGTGTAGGTCTCGAAACCTTTGCACGTCACGGTAAGCGTGTAATTCCTTACCCGCAAGCCTTCAAAGGAGAACTGTCCGCTGCTGTCGAGGGACTGCTGGGCAACCGGCATTCCTTCGTCGGTCTCGAGCCGGACCGTCACGCCAGACGGAATTGCCACCCCCTGGTTCGTCGTTACCCGTCCGCTCAGGCCCAATCGGGTTTGCGCCACTGCAGAACTCCAAAAGAGGGGAAGTACCAGTGCCACGATAAAAACCCTGCAGGCGCTGCCAAGAGAACCCGGGTGTAATAAACGATCCGAAGATGCGGCGCGCATGGAACACACCTTCTCTTGATTTTGAGCCGCTTGTACCTGCCCCTCAGGCCCAATTTACCACCGGGCGAGTGCCAGACGCAATCTAGTTGACCGGAAAGGACGGGCGCAGTATCCGTATTACCAGGCTATTTGCGGCCCTGCGCTAAACTCACGCTGCAAGAGTCGACGGATTCCACCAGACGGGCAAGTCCAGGTCGGCGTGCAAAACTTTCGCAGCATTGTATCCGCAGAGTCCCGTTATGTTTCCGCCAGGATGGGTCGAGGCTCCGCAAAGGTAGAGGCCGTTGACCGGTGTGCGGTACTCACCCGCACCTTCAAACGGCCGGTTGTAACCCACCTGCCGGTTGGCGAACGACCCGACCAGCAAGTCTCCATGCCTCATATTCGGCAATGAGCGTTCCGTATCCAGCGGTGAGCGGACGAATGCGTCCAGCACAACCTCGTCTGAAAGATTAGGAGCAAACTGGGCGAGGAGGTCGCGCAACTGCCGGCCATGAGCTTCTTTCTCATGGTACCAGCTTGAAGCCGTCCCATTCAAAGCATAGGGTACCTTCTCCCACATAAATAGCGTATGGCCGCCGGAAGGAGCCTGCGAGGGATCAAACAAGGTTGGACACGCGCCCCACAGCACGGTGGATTGCGGAATTCTGCCGTTTTCATGCGCCCTGACAATCTCATGAAACTGGTCAATCTTTTGCAGACCCAGAATCACCATGAAAGCCCTGTTCAACTCGGGTCGTTGCCCTGCCGCCTGGTAATGAGGAGGCTCGCGGAGTGCCAGATTCAATGCAAATAGGGGCGCAAGAAGATTGTACTGAAAACCTGAGGCTTTGCTACGAAGCTCAGACGGAACGTATTCCGAATCCAGCATATCCAGAAACGTCTGCTGCGGGTTAAGCCCGGAGGCGACGAAGGCTTTTGCCATGATTTCACTGCCGTCTTGCAATCGGACGCCAACCGCCCTGCCTTGCCCAACCACAACCTTGATGTCGCCGCAGCCGGTGAGGATTTCGCCTCCGTGCTCGCGAATATCGGCCACGAGCGCCCTGGCCAGAACGTTAGAGCCACCCCGGCACATCTGCGCCATATGCCGTCCGGCAAGCAGGGCGGGAATCGAATGGCCAAAACCTTTCAGCCGAAGGTCGATTTCGCGCAATCCGTTAAAAAACAGCAGTCCTGCGCGAACGACATCATTCTCAAATTCCTGCATCACAAATTCAACCGGCGAAAGCGCGGAAGTTTTCAGCAGCAGTTGCCCAAGCGATGATTGTTCCAGCAGCGCCCGCCTTTTCTGCGGAGGCAAGGGCGGAGATTGAGCCTCAGGAACCAGAATCTGCTCAACAATGGGCCTGAACCGTTCCACCCACTCCCGCAATTTCGTTGCGTCCTTCTTCGAAAATTCTTCAAACGACTGGACCGTCTTGTTGAAGTCCGTCCACCATTCGAGGCAGCGGCCGTCAGGCAAAATCAACGCAACATTCAGGTCCGGCTCGATGTAGTGGGCGCCATGGCGCTCCAATTCCAGGTCGCGATACCAGGGCATCGCCGTCAGGGCCCGATGGAAAAAGGAATGGGTGTTGTGCAGGAACCCTGGCAATCTCGGATTCTCAATGGTTGCCAGCCCGCCGCCGGGGACCTCGGCGCGGTCCACGGCGAGCACCCGCAGGCCACTGCGGCACATATAGGCCTGCAAAACCAGCGCATTATGTCCTGTCCCGAGAATAATTCCATCATAGCGATCTTTCATTCAGGTCCTCTCCGCTGGAATGCGCTCGTAGCGCGCTGCCCGTTTGAGTGTTGCGGGCCGCCGCTATCCGCCCTTATGATAGTTCATCAGGAGACCCCTCAGTGATCCGAACCTGGGCAATCGGCCTGTTGTTATTTGTGCCTCTCGCGCTGGCGGCCGATGCAGCACTGGCACAGCAGCCGGCCAGCCCCAAAGCAATTTTCCAGACAGCACAGCAGGCGCTGGCCGAGCATGACTATCGGCGCGCCGAATCAGGCTTCCGCGAGTACCTGAAAATGGATCCCCGCTCTGTGGCCGCGCTTTCCAACCTGAGCGTGGCGTACCTGCGATTGGGAAACTTTGAGGCCGCCATCGCTACTCTTCAGAAGGCGAAAACACTGGCGCCCGATGTTCCTCAGCTCGACCTTAATCTCGGGCTGGCCTATTACCAGAATCAGGAATTCGGGAAAGCGGTCCCGGAATTCTCAAATTTTTTGAAGGCCAGCCCGGGCAGCCACCAGGCGCAGTATCTTCTGGGAGTCAGTTACTTCATGCAGGAGCAGTGGCCGCAGGCACTGGCTGCTCTGGAACCGCTTCAGGAGACCGAGAGCGCCAATCCCGACTATCTTTTTGAACTGGGAGTCGCCTACGGCAAGTGCAATCGCCCGCAGGATTCAGTGCGGACGTTCGAGCGGATGATCCAGGCAGGCGGCGAGACAGCCCAGATGCACCTGCTGCTTGGCGTCGCTTACTTGAGCCTTGAACAGAACTCGAAAGCCCGGACTGAACTTGAGAAGGCGGTCAGCCAGAGCCCGCGCCTGATGTTTGCGCACTACAATCTGGGCGTGGCCTGCCAGCGATTGGGCCAGGTAGCTCAGGCTGTGAACGAGTTCAATCGAGAGATGACGATTGCGCCTCACCAGCCCTGGAGCTATGAAAGCCTTGGCGCCATTTACCTTCAACAGTCCAACCAGAACGAGGCGCTTCAAATGTTCAACAAGGCATTGTCCATCAATCCCCGGCTGCCCAACTCGCTTGGCGGAATTGGAAAGATTTATCTGCAAAACGGACAGCCCGCGAAAGCGATCTCCTATTTGCAAAAAGCTGTGGACCTCCAACCGGGCAGCGCCAAAATGCATTTCCAGTTGGGACAAGCGTATCTGAAAGTTGGCGACAAGTTAAAGGCTGAAAAGGAAATCGCTGAGGCCGGCCGCCTGCAAGCCCAGGCCCGGACCGCGTTTCAAAACGACATGTCAGGCGTTTTGCCGGCCCCCAGGTATTCAGGAGAGGGCCATTAGATCAACTTGAGCGGCAAGCTTCCAGTGCAAAAGCCTAAGGCTTTATCAGCCCGCGGCCTTCCTTGACAGTTATGAATTGGTTGGAAGGGATTTTTGATAGCCGGTCAATATCTCCACTCGGCCAGCGGATTTCGATCTCATCAGCTTGGTGCGCTTTTCCCAGGCCAAAATGCTGGCGCAGGTCGCTCTGCGAAAGATAACTGGACCCGCTCAGGATTTCCCTGACCTGCCTAAGCCCTCCGGCCGTCACAGAAATCCTCGCGCCGATGGCCGACCGGTTGGACCGGGTCCCAATCGCCTTTACCACCAGCCACTGGTTACCACTTGAATTGTTGTTCTTCAGCAGTGAGGGAGGTTCGCCCATGTTGAGAATCACCACATCCGGGCTGCCGTCATTGTCGAAATCGCCAAACGCGCAACCACGGCTGGAATGCGGAGCGAGCACCGCCGGCCCGCACAGGCTGGAAACCTCTTCGAATTGCCCGTTGCCGAGGTTCCGGAAAACCACCCGTTGCGTCTTGTACTTGTAATTTTTGTCAACCTTTTCCACTTCCGGATAAACGGTCCCGGTGACGTGAAAGATGTCAAGCCAGCCGTCGTTATCCAGGTCCACAAAACCTGCTCCCCAGCCCACGTAGCCGGTGTTTACCGCCAGACCGGCAGGATAGGTGAGGTCGTCAAAAAACTGGCCTTTTACGTTGCGGTAAAGAATGGGTGTGTCGCCGCTGAAGTGAGGCAGAAAAAGGTCGAGGAAGCCATCTGCATCATAGTCGCCCACGGCCACACCCATGCCGGCCTGCTCCTGGCCGTCACCGTTGACGGCGCAACCGGCTTCCATGCCGACCTCGGAAAACGTCCCGTCTTTATTGTTCCGGAAAAGCAGATTGGGAGACGAGTCGCACGCTACAAAGATGTCCGGCCAGCCATCATTGTCGTAATCCAGGGCAACGGCTGCCAGGCCATACCGGCCACCAGGTTTGGCGATGCCGGCCCTTTGCGTGACTTCCGTAAAAGTCCCATTGCCATTGTTTCGGTAAAGGGAGCAGGTCTCCATCGGCAAGCCGAGAGGACCGCAAGCCACAGGAACACCTTCAAACTGGCAGGCGCGGCTCTGTCCCCGGGCTGGCAGCTTCTTCAGGTCCACTTGAATGTATCGGGATACAAACAGGTCCAGGTGGCCGTCCCGGTCATAGTCAACGAAAGTGCAGCCGGTAGAAAACCGCGTGTTTGGCTGTGCAAGTCCGGCTTTCTCCGTAACGTCCGCGAACGTTCCGTCGCCGTTGTTGTGGTACAAGACGTTCTTCCCGTAGTAGGTCAGGAAAAGGTCATCGTAACCGTCATTGTCGTAGTCGCCGATGCAGACCCCGTAGCACCAGCCTGTGTGCGCCAGCCCGCTCCGTTCCGTGACGTCGGTAAATGTCCCATCGCGGTTATTGCGGTAAAGGTGGTTTGTTGCCGGCTTCTGATCGGAAGCAAGGCCGCCCAGCCGCGTTCCACTCGGCACAAAAACATCCAGCCAGCCGTCGTGATCGAAGTCATAGAAGGCGATGCCCGGCCCATTTGCTTCAAAAATGAAGTTTTTGGCGTTGTCTTCGCCGTAGACCGTTGGATGCGTCAGGCCGGCGCTCGAAGCGATATCCGTGAACGCAACGTTCCACGGGCGGCCGGAGAACCTGGGCCGCGGCGCGGGCGGGACGCCCCGTGATGCCATCCCCTGCCCGCACAGATTCGGCAGATTCCCAAGAGAAATTCCTGAAGCAATCAGGGCCGTGATAAAGCGCCTTCGGTCCATTCGACTGTTGTGCTGATGCCGGTTCGGGATAAAGCTGCCGGCTAATCGTCCTTCGATTCCCCTTCAGAACCACCGGCAACGCCGCTACGGATTTTCTGCCTGGTTTGCAGGATGCCCTTTTCAGATTTTCTGTAGAGGGCAAGCTGCTGTGCAGCTTCCTGCGCGCGTCCCAGGCGCCGATAAACAAACGCCAGCCTGTAATGAGCGGTTGGGTTGCCCGGCGCCACTGCCACCGCGCGTTCGAGCGGAGCCAAGGCCTCCTGGACACGTCCGGCAGAGACGTACGCTTCTCCCAGCGCGATCTGGGCCGCCACCAGGTCCGGATTCAACCTGGTAGCACGCTGCAGATGCGCCAGGGCCTCGTCCTTGTCCCGAAGGCTGGCGGCAATCTTACCCAGCTCAAATTCAGCGGCCGCGTTTCCTGGATCGGTTTTCAGTTCCGCCTCGAACTCTTCACGCGCCTTGCCCAGACTTGCAGGGCCCTGCTGCACCAACAACATGCCAATCGCATAGTGGATCCCTGCAACGTGCGGATTGATTTCGAGCACCTTTCGGAACTCCGCCATCGCATCGTCCAGCTTGCCCTGGATTTCCAGGACCTCGGCATTCATCCGATGAAACTGATAGGATCCGGGACCCACTGCCAGCAGGTGCTGCGACGCGCTGGCCGAAAGATTCGAAAACAGGTGAGCTGTGAGATAGAGGATTTCAGGATCGTCGGGGTATTGGTGTGCAAGAGATCGATCCAGGTCGATCGCCCTGTCCGTTTCACTGGAATCCATGTGGCATCTCAGAGCATCGGTGCCAATGATGCGTTTGAGGGATTTATCCGTCACACGCTGAAAATCCTTTTCGAGATAAGGCAGCGCTTCCTTGCAGTAGCCTCCCTCCGCCAGGCTTGCTCCAAGAAAGTAGTGCGCGTTGGCAAGGCCCGGTTTCAGACCCAACGCCGTCCGGCACTCGCCGGCGGCTTCAGCAAATTGTCCCGAGGAGTAATACGCGATGCAAAGATTGGCATGAACTTCGCCCACTTTGGGAACAGCCCTGGCAAGCTCTTTCAGGCGCTCAATCGCCAGCCCATAGTCCCTGGCTTTCAGCGCGGCCTGTGCCTGCTCAGCAAGCGTGTTGGGGTCCTTGCCACGCTCTGCCTGACCTGAAAGGGAGGGCGCACTCAAGGATACGCTCCAGAGGAGGACGAAAAGCATCACCCCAGGCAGCATCCGGGTGGGCAGTCGAAAATCTATCTTCATCCGTTCACCCAGACAGAGCCATATTGCGGCCTGTCTCGGGATGCATTCTCCCATAGGCCTTGCGAATCGATCAATGTGAAATAGAACCACCGCTTCCAGCGCGTCAGCCGCGTGTCAAAGCGTGGCCAGTTCAATGTAATTCGGTGGATCCAGCATACCTCTAAAATAAGGTACTTGGAATCCGCAGCTTAGCCATATGCCACCCAAACCAGCACACCAGGGTGGCCCACTGCATCAATACTCCTTTCCCATCTTTCGAATGGATTCCGCTAAGCGCTTTAGTATGCTACAAACGGGGAAAGTGCACCCGTATTTGCCACCTCCCTGAGTTATTGTTTTGTAAACCCTGGCTTTTTTCGGGCGGTTGCCGGCCTCCGGCGCCCTTGCAAAGATTAATTAGGCCAGCGGCCGCTAACGGTTTGCTGTTGATCCTGAAGGGATGAGACTGGAACCATACTATGATTTTGTTTTGAAATCAGGTAACCTTTAGAATAGTGATCGCGTCGAATACG
>DASSJE010000114.1:0-4653 GCA_035691365.1 Terriglobia bacterium | reverse complement strand
AGGGTCGTCAACATCGATGAGGATGCCGGGGTCGGTGACCTCGATAAACTCAGTCTGAGGGCGGTAGCGGTGGATAACAATGTCCGCTCCCTGCTCGGCACCGAGTGCTGCAATCTGGCTCAATACTTCCCGGCCCAGCAGCACCGGATGGCCGTGCTTGCCATTGAGTTGCGGGATAACAACGGGCTTGCCAGACAACCTAAAGCGTTGGATTAGCTTTTGAACTGGATCCGCTGAAATTACTGGATGATCTACAAGGCACAAAACCACGCCGTCGGGCTCGTCCGGAGCCAGCACACGCAGGCCCGCCTGGAGAGAGGAAGTCTGGCCGCGGCGGTAATCCTGATTAACCACTACTTCAACCGATGAGAGGTCGACTCGTTGCTGGATGAGTTCGGCGTGGTGGCCCAGAACCACAACGATGTTTGTGATGCCGGCGTCGCGCAATACCGAGATAATGTTTTCCAAAAACGTCCTGCCCCGATACATCAGCAGCGCCTTATCGGCCCCCATTCGGGAAGAT
The DNA here is from genome assembly GCA_035691365.1 of Terriglobia bacterium. Lineage (GTDB taxonomy): Bacteria > Acidobacteriota > Terriglobia > UBA7540 > UBA7540 > SCRD01. The sequence continues at coordinate 4,130 of DASSJE010000114.1, read as the reverse complement.
TCACCCGCCGCAAGCACCACAGCAGCCATCACTGGAGCTTGAGATGATGACGAGTGGGATTCTTTTGGTTCGGAGCTCATGAGGTTTGCTGGACCCGGGGCTTCCAGGCGAGCGAAGGGGCGGAAGCGGCAACGTTCCGGCGCACCGCAATCATTTCCGCCACGATGGATACAGCGATTTCTTCCGGCGTGAGCGCGCCGATATCGAGGCCCACGGGCGAGTGGACGCGCCCCAGCATTTCGCTCGAAATGCCTTCCGCGGAGAGAATCTTGAAAAACTCGGCCAGCTTCCGTTTGCTGCCCACCATGCCCACGAAGCGCGCCCCGGCCGTAACAGCCCAGCGGAGGCAATCGAGATCGCCCTTATGGCCACGGGTGGCAATCACAATGTAAGAAAGATCGTTCGGGGTGACCTTAGGAAAGATTTCTTCCCACGGTCCGGCGTGCGTGGCAATTGCGGAAGGAAAACGTTCCTTGTTTGCAAACGCTTCGCGGTCGTCTGAGACCACGATATCGAACCCGGCAAGGCCGGCCACCTTCGCGATGCTGCGCGAAACGTGCCCGCCGCCGAAAAGATAGAGCGTGGGCGTGGCCAGAATGGGCTCAATAAAAATGTCGAGCGAGCCGCCGCAGACCAAGCCCGTGTCGTATTCCGGATTGGCGTTCAGATTGAAGTGCAGGCGGCGCGGCTTCTCTTCACGCATCACGTCCTGCGCTGCGGACCAGACGTCCGCCTCGACGCAGCCGCCGCCCACCGTGCCGACAATCGAGCCGTCATCGCGGATGAGAATCTTGGAGCACTCGTAGCTGGGAATGGATCCCTGCACTTGTATGATGGTAGCCAGGGCAGCCTTGCGGCCTTCTTTCCGAAGCTTGACGATTTCACTGAAGACGTCGCTCATAAAATTATTTTCAGGGTAAACTCCGGAACGGGCAATGTCAATGTGCGCTCCCGGCGCGGTTGTATACAAGGCAGAAACATTTCACGCCAAGGCGCGAAGGCGCAAAGAAAATGGCAGAATAAATGTCGAGCCTGATGCGCATTCCTTCGCGCCTATGCGGCCTGGCGTGAAACTGCTGTTCGTGAGAAGCATCGATAACTCCCAGGCCATTGGTCATTACCGAAGGCCTGTTAACATCCTGCTGAATCATAATTGTGAGGTCTGATATGAAAGCTGTCCGATTCCATGAGCACGGCAGTTTGGACGTTCTGAAATACGAGGACGCGCCGGAGCCCGAAATCCATCCAGATGAAGTTCTGGTGAAGGTGAAAGCCTGCGCCCTGAACCATCTGGACCTCTGGTTGCGCGCAGGCGTGCGCGCCTGGAAGCTGCCCATGCCGCACATTGTGGGCAGCGACATTTCAGGCGAAGTTGCGCAGGCCGGCGCGCTGGTGACTAATGCAAAAGCGGGCGACCGCGTGCTGCTGGCCCCCGGCATCGGTTGCGGCCAGTGCGAGGCGTGCTGGAAGGGGCTCGACAGCGCCTGCAGGAGCTACACGTTGTTTGGCGTGATGGTTGACGGCGGCTATACCGAATATGTGAAGTCACCAGCCATGAACGTCATTCCAATTCCCGGCGATTTGAATTTTGATGAAGCGGCCGCTGTGCCACTGGTTTTTCTCACCGCCTGGCACATGCTCTTCACCCGGGCAAAATTGCAGCCGGGCGAGAACGTGCTTGTAATCGGCGCAGGCTCCGGCGTAGGCAGCGCCGCCATCCAGGTGGCGAAGCTTGTGGGAGCCCGCGTGATCACTGTCGCCGGAACGGACGAGAAATTGGAGAGAGCGTACGCGCTGGGCGCTGACCAGGGCATTAACCACAATAAGCAATCCATCGCTGAGGAAGTTGCACGGCTGACCAACAAACGCGGCGTGGACGTGATCGTGGAACATGTGGGCCAAGCCGTGTGGGACGATTGTTTCAATTCGTTAGCTACTTACGGCCGGCTCGTGACCTGCGGCACCACCAGCGGCGGCGAAGTCAAACTGAATTTGCAGGCGCTGTTCGGGCGGCAGCGGACCATCCTGGGCTCATTTATGGGCGGCAAAGGGGAATTGATGGACGTGCTGAAACTGATCGGGCAACGCAAGCTGAAGCCGGTGATCGATTCGGTGTTTTCGCTGGCGGAAGCGGCCGAAGCGCAACGGAAAATGGAGAGCCGGGATTTCTTTGGAAAAATCCTGCTGCGACCGTGAACTACGCCCGAGTCGCATTTTCTGCCTTGGCCTTTCAGTTACCGTTTACCTGCTCCCACACGCGCAGAGCAACGAACAATAGGGCGATTGTTAGGCCAGCAACGACAAGGGCCATCGTCAGTTGGTAAAGCCGGCTTCGTGGATAAAGTCTTTTGTACGCTGCTGAGAGACGACTCGACCACCTGGCGGTCAATGTATGCGGAATTTTGCCTCCAGGCGGGAGGTTACGGTTCACTCTGAAGGTCATAAGGTGGTAAAGAGCGAACGCGGGGAAAAACGTGCCCATGAAACTTACAAGCAGAACTGATTCGTATTTACCCATGGCTCCGGCTCAGGTTAACCGCGTCGCAAATAGGCAGAGATCAGGATCACAATCAAGGCCAACCAGAACGCGGAGTAGAGCCACTGCTTGCGGCGCTTCCTGAACCCGTCGAAGATGCGGAGGGGAATGGTGAGGCACATGATGATGACAAAAACAGCGAGCGCGAGAGCAATCTTGATGGCAAGGAACCTCCAGTAAGGACCCCAGGGGACCAGCCACACGAGTTTAACGTTGTAAAGTCCTGAACCCAGCAGAAGGAGAATCATCGACCACGACACCCACCGGAACCTCCCCAGGACACCATTCAGCAGACTGTCCTGCTGCTCCTGGTCAAGTCGGACGGCGGCGGGAAAAAGAGCAAGCAGCATGAACGCCATGCCGCCCACGCAGATAACGGCTGCGCTCAGGTGGATCCACTGCATGAATGTCGACATTCATTATTCCTTACACCAACTGTTGACTTGCCGCTGGTTGACCTGGATCCCGTTGGCCGCAATCAGGAACGTCAGGATTGAAATAGCTGAGTGAGTCAGGAGAGGCGCGGAGCACAACTCTGGCCGTAACGCCGGCCTTTCCGCTGCCAGGCAAGGCAACGACTGCCGGCATCAAGAGTGGGTTGCAGCCAGCTTGTCGATCTGTTGCGCAAGTTCAAAGTCTTTTTGGGTAACCCCGCCTTCGCTGTGCGTGGAAAGCGCGATGCCCACCACGTTGTAATTGATCGTGATGTCGGGATGATGCCCCGCCCTTTCAGCCACTTCGGCGATCTCGTTGACCAGCCCAATGGCAGGCATAAAGGACTTTAGCGTGTACCTTTTCTGAATAATCTTTCCCTGATGCGTCCAACCCCGCATATCTTTAAGCTTCAACTGGATTTCATTCTTGCTAAGTGCCGCCACAACGCCTCCTTCCCATGTCGTCCTCGAAGTCGAGTATAGAAAGGCCCGCAGGCCAAGTCAATGGAATGTAGGGCGGACCATGTGGGGAGCGAGAGCATCATGGGCGGATTCCCGGTCAAACTCCTTGTCCACCTGCGTCGAGTTTCCGTCCCCGAATAACGCAATTGCCTGGCAATGATCAAAGTTCTTTTCACGGACCAATGTTCTTACTTTGCAGGGGATTTCATCGGGAGAAGCTTGTAATTCGTTCCTGGGAGGTAGACAATATCAGCAGGGATAGATTTCAACGTATAATTTTCCTTATTTGTAGAATATCCGAATAGGCGTTCGCCAGGGTGAGTGGCGAGTTTTTGAGGGCATTTGAGGTTCCCGATTATCGCCATGAAAGCGACAAAGATACTCATTGTTGATGCTGATAGGCAGTACCGTAAGCTCATCGGCCGTGTGCTCCAGCGAAAGAGCAATTTTGAAATTGTTGGCGAAGCGTCCGATGGGTTGGCGGCCGTCCGCAAAGCCGAAGAATTACAGCCAGACCTGATCCTGCTGGGAACTAATCTGCCCAGGTTGGGCGGCATTGAGACCTGCCGGAGAATTTTCAAACTTTCCCCTAAACCAAAAATTCTCTTCATCACCGTGGACCATTCCGCCGAGGCGCTCGAAGAAGCATTCCGGTTGGGAGCACGAGGTTGCCTGCACAGGTTAGACCTTGCTGATGA
>DASSJE010000113.1:0-3344 GCA_035691365.1 Terriglobia bacterium | reverse complement strand
CACCGCGATATATCCCTTTTGGACGGCCATGTAGGCGTATGAATCAACCCCCATCCCCAGGAACTCGCGGCCTGAGAGGTCCCGGCCCGCCGGCGTGTCCACGTCATAGAACGGCACAATAACAACCGGGCGCGGGCGCTCCAGGGCTCCCGCCGGCATCATGACCAGGATCTTTTCCCACCAGTCCGCTTCCACCTGCAGGTACATCAACCGGGCGGTGTAATTAGGATCTTCAACCGTTTCAACCAGGCGCGCCTGTGGCTGTGGGGCTGTCAATTCCATTGACCCAAGCAACTTGCGCCATTTTGGCACGATGGCCTCGCAGCGCGCCTTCCACTCTGGAACTGTGCTGACTCCGGAAACAAGGGATGACAGATCGCCCATCGAGGATTCAAATCCGGCCGGCGGATTATTGTAAGGTTTAAACCAGTTCGCTGAGTGCTGCGAAGGTGGCAACGTGGCCCGTGGTGCCGCTGTACGGCAGACGCGGAACCCGGTAAACCGGCTCTTGTATTGGGGTTCGATCGATGAGCGATATCCGCGAGCCCAATCCGATGAGGTGCTGATGAATGAACCTCCCCGAACGATGCGAGCCAGCCCACGCAAGGGGCCGGAAGGATTGTACGAAGCTTGCGGCGTGCGCTCCGGATTGAAGTAATCATTCGTCCATTCCCAGACGTTGCCATACATGTCGGACAGGCCAAAAAAATTGGGAGGATAGCTACCAACCCGCTTGGTACCCGCACTTTTCAATTCGTCCACCAGGCGTTCAATATCTTTGGTGTCTGAAGTTCCCAGATTTGCGCCGTTGGGGTTTAAAGCGGGGCCCGCCGCTTGGGTCCACTCGGCATCGGTGGGCAGGCGATATCCATTCCGGCTCACATCGCAGAATCCGGTTTCCAGGTTGTAACAGGGTTCCAGATTCTCCCGCAGGCTTCGAACGTTGCAGTAGCGAATTGCTTCCCACCAGGAAACTGTTTCTACCGGCAAGTCATCGCCTTTGTGGAATGACGGGTTGTAACCCATAATTTCTTCGAACTCGCGCTGCGTGAGTTCTTTTGGCGCGACAAGGAATTTTCCGACCGTGATTGTTACGGGAACTTTGGTAAGTGTATCCGTAACTTCATGGCTTGTGCCGGGGATTTCAACCAATGCCGCCGGCAAAGGATTGCCGCCATTCATAGGGTCTGAGCCCGTTCCAGCGCCGGCATCGAGTTGCTCAGTGCTCAAACCTGATATCAGTGTCCCAACACCAAAGGCTGCGTTCTTCAAGAAACTTCGCCTTTGCATCATCTTCCCTCCAATTCGGTCTCGTGCGGCAACATAGGGTGCTTTGAGAATTCGGCGCGTGTCACTCATGGGAGGACGATTGAACATCAGGCTCAGCAATTCACTAACAAATTTATTTCTGTCTATCCGAATTTTGGATATGTTCGAATCTGCTGGGGTCCGATTTAACCACTTTAGAAACTCTCAGCCTTTCGCGCGAAAGCGGGTGACCCTAGAAATTCCTTAGCGAAAGGGTTATCTCACAAGGTCAGGATTCTATGCCCACTCAGCACATCCACGGCTCGAGGAGTCTCTCCGAGCACGAGATTGAACTGAGCACCGTTCTGCGCGGACTATATTAGAATAATGCCCCCTCAACGTGTCGGTAACGCTGACGATTACTGCCGGGTTTGGTGGATGTGAATTGCCCGGTTCGCTTCACATATGAGATCCTTGATTTTCAGACCCCACACAGGGCTGATTGCGTCGGTCTGGGACAATCCCTTGGCGAAACCTTCTTCTTTGACATTCTCGTACCCTCGTTTTATTAGCAGCCGAAGGCATAGTCGGATCGCAATGTTGGTTTATTCGTCCTCCTGAGAATTTAGACGAAGCACACTTGCAAGCCGTCGCGTGAGGCCATTTGCTATCCATCCAAGACCAAGGTCATTTGGGTGAACCCCATCAGTCAAACCGTCACCCTGTAAAGGACCGAGAAGGTCCGTTCCTTCGATGAGTTGTATGTTGTTGTCCCCCTTAGCTATGAACTGGCTAACAACTCTTCGCATAAAAGCTCGCATGTCCTCCTGATTAGCTTCACCAGCCCTTCGAATCAACTCATACGATGAAAATATCGGCGTGATCACAAGAATAGGAGTCAGTTGGTGTTTTGTGCGAATTGTTTCGATGAACTGGGGGAAAACTTTGCGCATGCTTTCCGCGGTATGCAGATTGGTCCCATCAAGGATGTAACACGACGCGTCAATCGCCGCCACCGCCTTGGCGAGTGAGTGCTCATAGTTCCCTGCTTCAGAAAATCCTAAATTCACGAAATCTATATTAAGGCGCCGGCCCACGATGGCTTCATAACTCATCCCCGGCCGACAGGCAACACCACCCTGAGTGATTGACGTCCCGTAGTAAACAACCGGCTTGGCAACAGCAAAAGGTCGCGGCGGCTTGACAACTGCTTTTGAGTCTACTCCTAGGGCAAGAACTTTTACTCCCATGTATAAGGGGAGGTAGACTGTAATGTTACGCACAACTCGCGGACCATCACCAAAATTGAAGTATACATGGTCATATATTTTCCCAGGGGCCGCGTTTTTGCCCGCTATTGCAGTACCCCAGTACGTGTTGTTCACGTATAAGTCCACTCCACTTTCGCCATAGGACTGCATGTTTGGCCTCCCGGGCGGATAAGGGTATTCCAAGCGCACAGCCAGCGCCGTCGAATCCGTTCGGAAACGAATGCGCCCACCAGAGGGATCTTTTGCGAGCGCACTTACAAGCTTGGGATAGGTATCTTTGAGTGAAACAGGTAGCCGGTATAATTCTCCGTGGTTTTCGTGATACCAAGGCAGTCCGTCTATTTCTACTTTCGGGTCAGGAAGCGTAATCCATCGCGATGAGGCCTTCAGATGCTGAGGGAATGCTCCACATGCGCAACCAACACTAACCAGCAAGAAACCAAACAACTTTTTGTTGATTCGCAATTTAATTATGTCTCCTCGATTAGGTTTATCTCTCGTCCTTCAGAATGAAATAGCTATTGCACATAGGTCCCAATAATCAATTCCAAAACTCCATCGTCATCAAGATGAAGCAGCAGCAACAGACCGAAATTACGGGAGTCTCATGCCTAGGCCATGGTCCTTCATCAGCTTTGCGACGCCGGAGATGGCAGAATCGGTGCTCGATTCGAGCGACTGGATGATGCGCCTCTGGTCGGCCCGCGGGCGGTTCTGACTGAGCTTGAATTTCGCTTCCACCCTTTCGACAGGAATTTCAAAACCCACAATCTCGCTCAGCATTTTGGCGCGGTAATTTTCGTTCAGGCCGAGCCATTGGTCGAG
>DASSJE010000112.1:0-3591 GCA_035691365.1 Terriglobia bacterium | reverse complement strand
GAGTTCCGAGCGGGCCGCTTCCAGCGTCCACCCCCGGAAGTTGTCATTAATGAAACGTGCGGCGGCATCGAGGTCGGCCTGCGGCAAATCCATCCGCAACACGCGATCCCGCACCAGGCCGGACTTCGTCACCACCACTGCCAGAACCTTCTGATCGCCCAGGCGTGAGAAGTACACATGCTCTAAAGCGTTCTTTGGACCCGTGGCTGCGAAAGCCACGCCCACGTTTCGCGAGATGAGCGAGAGCACGTGCGAGGTGCGCTCCATGAACTCCTGAACATCGGTTACGCCGCGCAGCGAATCCTGGATCATGCTTTCATCCGTCGGCGAAAGCTGCGTCTTTCCGCTAAGCTGCTCCACGTAGTAGCGGTAGGCGGCCGCGCTCGGAACTCTGCCGGCTGAGGTATGCGGCTGCTCCAGGTACCCGGCATCGGCGAGGTCAGCCATGACATTGCGGATCGTGGCTGGACTCAGGCCCTCGCGGCTGGTCCGGGAAAGCACGCGGGATCCGACCGGCTCGCCGGTGGAGATGAAGGTCTCCACAATCGCCGTCAGAATCTCCCGTTCACGGTCGCCGATATTCGGACCCGCAGCCATACCTTTCTATATACCTCAAAACCGCTCCCCAACAGAGTCACCCCGCGAATCACCCGCAATAACTTTGAAAGCAAGAGGATAGGGATTCGCAGGTGCCCCGGGTCGCGATGAGGGAAACTCCTCCAGAAACCGCTTACCTGCCTTATTTTAAATGGCTCCGCTCCGGGATGTCAGTAGCCGAAACGAGCCACTCTATTGGATGAGCAATGCCGCCTATTGGATTTGGATCACGCCCTCAGGAGCCGCGGACCGGATTTGCCCAACCCGTTCGGCCACGCGCCGGGCGAAGTCGAACAGGGGCTTAGCAGAGGCGGAGGTCTCCCCTTCCAGCACGGCCGGCTTGCCCTGGTCGCCGGATTTGCGAATCTCAGGATCGAGTTGAATGCTGCCCAGGAAATCGACTCCGAACTGGCGGGCGGTCTTTTCCGCTCCTCCACGCGAAAAGATGTCGATTTCGTGCTGGCAATGGGGGCAGACGAAATAGCTCATGTTCTCGACCATGCCGGCGATATCGACCTTCATTTGACGAAACATTTCGATGGCCTTGCGGGCATCCTGCAAAGACACGTCAGACGGCGTGGAGACCACAATCGCGGCCGTGAGCGGAACCGTCTGAATCAGGGACAACGCCACATCGCCGGTGCCCGGAGGCAGGTCGACAATCAGATAATCGAGCAGCCCCCATTCGACCTGGCCGAGAAACTGGCGGATGATCGAATGCAGCATAGGGCCGCGCCAGATCAACGGCTTGTCCCCCGGATTGAGCAGGCCGACCGAGATGACCTTCAGCCCGTGCACCTCGAGGGGCGCAATGCGGTTTGCGCCAACGACTTTCGGCTCAGCATTGGTGCCCAGCATGAGCGGGACGTTCGGGCCGTAAACATCGGCATCGAGCAGGCCGGTTTTGTGGCCGAGTTTCGACAAAGCCAGCGCCAGGTTGACGGCGAGCGTAGTCTTGCCCACCCCGCCTTTGCCGGAACCGACAGCGACGATGGCATCGACGCCAGGGAGCGGCTGAGGACCTTGCGGCGGCTGTCCAGGACGGGAGGGGATATGGGCGCTCACGAGATCACCTGCGAGGAAGAGTCCAGGAATTGATTATAACGGGCGCTGGGCCGTGCTTTGGGCCCTGCATTTCTTACATCCCTGTAGATGCCAGCGCAAGTTTCAACAGCCATAGGGCACGCTGAACCAATCCCAGCCGGTGTACTTACCTACAACTTTCGTGGAATTGATCGCCGCGCGCTGGCGTGTAACCATTCAAGCACTGTCGTGGACGTCTGTCGTGGGTCACGTTTGTCCCAGACAACAACAAACCGTCAATTCTGGCCGCGCGACTAGTACGACGAAGGACACCAGCCAAATGAACTCACCGGCCCAGACTCCAAGGTCCAGTTCCCAATGGAACGCTCTCTACGAAGCGGCGATGCGCGAAACCGACAGCCGCAAGCTGGCGGAAAGAATCGCGGCTGCCACGAATGCCATCCTCAATCGGATCGAAGAGAGCATTCACAATCCGGCGCTGGGCGAACATTGTGCCATGGACGGCGCTCTGCGAAATTTGCGCAAATTAGCCGAGCGGAAAGGCTCAGCGAAACCCGCCTGACAGCCGGTATCCGGCCTCTGGTGCTTAAACGTGGACCGAAGCCCAGTGCCTATTGAAGACCGGCAAAACTTCAATTGGCAGCGGAATCAAACCAGGCGACTGCGCCCTTGGTGATTGGAGGCAGGGTATAAGTCTTGCGGTCCCCATCTGATTTTCCTGTTAACTCCTGCTCGCTTCCAAGAAAGGGCAGGAAGTGTGCCTTCCCGCGCCCTTTTACAGTGATCTGCACGCCGGCTTCCGGAGTTTGCACGGGATTCTTATTCGCCACCAGGCCCTTAAAGTTGGCAAAAAAGACGTGCGGCTGCCCATCTACGACCGCGATCTGCGTGGCCACCGAGGGCGAGGCTTTCACCACCAGGTCCTGCGCAGCTGGCAAGCTTTGTAGAAACTCGTGCTCGGATTCAGGCGTTGTGGCGCCGAAGCCCTTCTCCAAGGACGACATGTAACGCTGGCCTGGACGACTGGGCAACCGAATCACCTGAGGTGAGTTGCCGAAGCCAGTTACGTCGGTTCCGGTCACGACCACCCTTCCCCCTCGCCCTACAAATTTCTTCAGCGTCTCCTTCTCCGAGTCCCCAAGCACCTGCACGTTGGGCAAAACCAAAGTTGTCCCATGAAACTCCGCGACTGTGCGCGGGGTAACCACCTGGTACTCCAGGTGGCTTTGTATCAGGAGAATCAGCACGCCCTCGTATGAGGGGAGAAAGTCATTCACAAAGTAGTTGCGACTAGCGGGAGAAAAGTAGACGCCGATTGGGTGCATTGGCGTGCGCGGATCGTAAAACACCTTCTCGTGCTCTTTAATCCACGAAAATATTTTCACGCGCGTGGGCAGGTCGTTTGACCCGCTCATGACGTGCCCCCTGGCGTCCCAGACATTGGCTCCCGCCATCAGTTCAGACATGGCAAGGTTCTGCATGGCCTGCTTCGGGTCGACGCCTTTGTTGCCATCCCATGAGTAGTTCAGGATCCACGTAGGCTTGCCTTCGGCAAAAGCGCGGAAGGAGGCGATTCCCACCTGATAATGGAACCAGGTCAGCGGCGTTCGCGCAGCCGCGGTGTGGTCGCCTTCTCCGAACTCGTACTCGTGTGCGATCGCATCGACCACGGGATAGATCTGGTACGGGTCGGCGCCGACGCGCACTGCTTCCTCTTCGATCCCAGGATAAATTTCCGGAATGATTTTGATGTTCCGATTGACAGATTTGGCGTTCTCCGCGATTTCGTGCAGGAAGTCCGTCATGGTCTTGATGCGGAAATCCACCCACTTGCGGAAATTCGGATCGGAAAAATCTCCCAGCTTCACATCCTTCCGCGCATCTAGGCCTGTTTCCTTCCGGAATGCGCCAACCGTGTAATCATCGAAACTGGCCCAGGTGTTTTCCCAG
>DASSJE010000111.1:0-15809 GCA_035691365.1 Terriglobia bacterium | reverse complement strand
ACCGATATGTCTGCGCCCACAGCATGGAAGGACGGCGCTTTACCACGGCTTTCTTTGCCGAATACGATCCCACTACGCGCGTGCTCGCTTACGTGCGCGCAGGGCATAATGAGCCTTTCCTCGTGCGCTCAGCGGGACAATTCGAGCGCCTCGATGCCGGCGATCTCCCTCTGGGGATCAACCCGGGCACGCCCTACCTCACTACAGAGATCACGCTCGCTGCCGGAGACCTGCTGCTGATCTATTCCGACGGGCTCATCGAAGCCGTGAATGGGCGCGAGGAAGAGTTCGGCGAGCAGCGGGTAATTGATCTTCTGAAAGCTGCCCCGCGTGAAAGCGCAGATCAAACCTTGCAACGATTGCTCACCAGCGTGCGCGCCTTTACCGGCCAGCGCCGCCAATACGACGACATGACAGCCTTTGTTGTCCGCGCCACCTGAACCAATGCCCAAACACACTCCGCAATCAATAGACTCTCGGGAATTTATGGCGAAGCAGTCATTGAAAGGCGCTATTTCCCCGGCCAGCGTCTAAAAATTCAGTTCAGCGCGATTTGCGCGGGTAGCGGGCCTCGACCGTGGTGTGCATGCCGCCGCGGGTGGTGAATTCCCCACGGACCACCGCCCACTTGGGACGGCACGCCCGGGCAACGTCATCCAGGATGCGGTTGACCGCATTCTCGTAGAAGATGCCGAGGTTCCGGTAGGCAAGGATGTAGTACTTCAGCGACTTGAGTTCCAGGCAGAGCTTGTCGGGAAGATAATGAATGGTGATGGTGCCAAAGTCCGGCAGATGAGTGCGCGGGCAGATGGAAGTGTATTCCGGAATCGTGATGGTGATCTCGTAACCCCGATAATTATTCTCCCAGGTCTCGATTTCGGGCAGTTCTGCCGAGACGCCTGAAGCAGCGTGCAGCGGCGTGTATTCGCGTTTGGACTTCTTCTTGGGCATAAGGCCTCTCCTCTCGTCAAACCGGTAAGCCCTTAGTTTAAGACAAGATGAAGCACTAGGAGGGGCCTAATTGCGAACCAGTTAGGGTGGGAATGGCAATTTGGGCTCTGCTTGTGGCCAGAGGCTGGATATTTTCGACTTTTCCAAAACAAATAAGCAGTTGTAAATGAGACAGATACAAATATATATTGACAATGATACGCTAAGACTTTATTATATGCGTGAACTAAAGCAATGGTTGTGCATCTAACTCAAGCAAGGGGACGGGCAAGGGCTTAGAGGGGCTTGTCGGGGCCCTGAACAAGATTTTTCAAGTTTCTTAACGGAGGCGTTAGCGATGGGAAAGATTATTGGCATTGACCTGGGCACCACCAACTCGGTGGTTGCGGTGATGGAGGGTGGTGACCCGAAGGTTATTACGAACCCGGAAGGCGGCCGCACGACCCCGTCGGTGGTGGCGTTTACGAAGAGCGGCGAACGTTTGGTGGGTCAGGTGGCGAAGCGCCAGGCGATCACGAACCCGGAGAACACCGTTTACTCGATCAAGCGGTTTATGGGCCGCCGTTTCAACGAGGTCCAGGGAGAAATCAAGACGGTTCCCTACAAGGTGGTTTCCGCCACCAACGGGGACTGCCGGGTGATGGCGCAAGGCAAGGAGTACTCGCCACCGGAAATCTCCGCCATGATTCTGCAAAAGATGCGGGATGCAGCGTCCCAGTATCTGGGCGAAAGCGTGAACCAGGCGGTGGTTACAGTCCCGGCCTATTTCAACGACAGCCAGCGGCAGGCAACCAAGGACGCGGGCAAGATTGCCGGCCTCGAAGTGCTGAGGATTGTAAATGAGCCGACCGCGGCGGCGCTGGCCTATGGTCTGGACAAGAAGAAAGACGAAACCATTGCGGTTTATGACTTCGGTGGCGGGACCTTCGATATCTCGATCCTGGAGGTGGGCGAAGGCGTAGTGGAAGTGAAATCCACCAACGGCGACACCCATCTGGGCGGCGACGACATTGACAAGCGCGTGATCGACTGGATTGTGGAAGAATTCCGCAAGGACCAGGGGATTGACCTTTCCAAGGACCGCATGGCGCTGCAGCGGCTTAAGGAAGCGGCTGAAAAGGCCAAGATGGAACTTTCGACGGTGCTCGAGACGGAAGTCAATCTGCCGTTTATTACCGCAGACGCCTCCGGCCCCAAACATCTGAGCCTGAAGTTGACCCGGGGACGTTTTGAGCAGATGTGCGAAGACGTCTTCCAGCGTTCCGTGGGTCCGGTGAAACAGGCGTTGAAAGATGCCGGAGTTGACCCCGGCAAGATCGATGAAGTGGTGCTGGTGGGCGGGTCCACTCGCATCCCGCGCGTCCAGCAGATTGTGAAGGACCTGTTCAACGGCAAGGAACCCCACAAGGGCGTGAACCCGGACGAAGTGGTCGCTATCGGCGCTGCAGTGCAGGCCGGCGTGCTGGGTGGAGAAGTTAAAGACCTGTTGCTGCTTGACGTGACTCCGCTGACCCTGGGCGTTGAAACGCTGGGCGGCGTAATGACGCCCCTGATCCAGCGCAACACGACGATCCCGACGCGGAAGACCGAGACGTTTTCAACCGCGGCGGACAATCAGACGTCGGTTGAAATCCACGTGCTGCAGGGCGAGCGTCCGAGCGCCAAGGACAACCGGACACTCGGCAAGTTCCATCTGGTTGGAATTCCACCCGCCATGCGCGGCATTCCGCAGATTGAGGTGACGTTCGACATCGACGCCAACGGCATCCTCAACGTGGCAGCCAAGGACCTTGGTACCAACCGGGAACAGAAAATAACCATCACGTCATCCAGCGGACTTTCCAAGGATGAAGTGGAACGGATGAAACAGGAAGCGGATTCGCACGCCGACGAGGACCGGCAGTACAAGGAACAGGTGGAGGTAAAGAACCGGGCCGATTCGCTGGTCTACTCCGTGGAAAAAACGCTCAGGGAGAACCGCGGGAAGATTTCAGAGAGCGATGCCAAAAACATCGAAGCTGCCGTGGAGGAAGCGAAGAAGGCCATCCAGGAAGGCAAGGTGGAAGCAATCAATGGGGCAGTGGAACGCCTGACCCAGGCTTCTCACAAGCTGGCCGAAGCCATGTACAAGCAGCAGGCTGGCCCCTCTGCCCCGCCGCCGGGAGGTGAGCCTGAGGCAGGACAAGCCAGCACGGCCGGCGGTGACAGTGAAGAAAAAAGCAAGGCGGGAGGTGAAGTAATCGATGCCGAAGTAGTGGAAGGAGAGGACAAGAACAAGAAGTAATCGGACGGCCCAAATGTGCATCTAAGTAAACAACGGGCTTTAAGGGAAGAAAGGAGGCGATCCGATGGAACAACAAACAGAACGGCAACAACCGGAACAGGTTGTGGCGCACCGGGCGCAGGTGGGCATCGAATGTCCCACTTGCCATGCCAGGCAATTCATGGAGATTCAGCTTGAAAGTCCGGTGAGTAATTCGCGATTTGCCGATGAAATTCGCCAGCAACTCGAACTCTGGATCGCCTCCCGATGCCCCGATCACCTTGGACCCGTGCTGAAAACAAGCATGAACTGAAGTGCGGAGAACCGGCCTTAAGAGCGCCTGGAACGGGATGCGAAATTTCAATCTCCCGTTCCAGCGCGAGTTTTCGTCCGCTGTGATCGCTGATTTTATTTGCCCATCTCCTTCCACAATGTGAGTCACGGCCAGAAATGGCGTGGCGCAGCAGACCAAAAAAAAGGGAAACAGCTATGCCTGTGGGGACTAAACAGAAGGATTACTATGGCGCGCTGGGAGTCGACCGCAAGGCCAAGGCTGACCAGATTCGGAAAGCCTACCGGCGGCTTGCCAGGAAGTATCATCCCGACGTTAACCCCGGAAACAAACAAGCGGAAGAGAAATTCAAGGAAATCCAGGAAGCGTACAACGTCCTCAGCGACGATAAAAAGCGCAAGATTTACGACCAGTACGGGTTCTACTCCGACAACATCCCCAGCGACGCATATGAGGCTTATGCCCGCGGACCGGCCGAGCCTGCCGGAGGCGGCCCGAGCGTTGACTTCTCCGGCTTCGATTTTTCCGACTTCATCCCGCAGCAGGAACGTTCTTCGGGTGTTGGCTCGACCTTCCGCGACATTTTTTCGCAGATTTTCACGCGCGGTGGAGAAGGCCGGGAAACTGCCGCGGGCCCGGCACGCGGGCGCGACATCGAGCACCACATGCACCTGGGATTCTGGGATGCCATTCGTGGAACGCAGGTGCGCATCACGATCGGGAGAGAAGAGGTTTGCGGGTCCTGCAAGGGCAAAGGCACGCTGGGCGGACCCTCGGTCACCTGCTCCATGTGTGGAGGAAGCGGTAAGGCCCAGCGGGCGGCAGGAGCCATGCGCTTTTCCATGACCTGTCCGCAGTGCGGCGGGACCGGGCGCCAGCAGACTCCCTGCCCCACCTGTCACGGAGCGGGACACATTCGCAAGCCTGAAACGTTTGACGTGCGCATTCCACCCGGGGTTGATACGGGGTCGCGAGTGCGTGTGCCGGGCAAAGGAAACGCGGGCCCCCACGGCGGGCCTCCCGGCGACCTGTACATCCTGACCGACGTCGAAGCCCACCCGTTCTTTGAACGTAAGGGAGACAATTTTTATGTCAGGGTCCCGATCAGCGTTGCCGAAGCTGCGCTGGGAGCCAAAGTAGAAGTTCCAACCATTGACGGGCCCACAACCATTCGGATTCCTCCCAGCACGCAGAGCGGGCAGAAACTGCGAATTCGCGGCAAAGGCGCTCCCTCATTGAGGGCCAGCGTGCGAGGAGACCAGTTCGTGGAGATTGAAATCAGAGTTCCTCGTGTGGCCGATGAGCGCAGCAAGGAACTTTTGCGGGAACTCGACCGGCTGAATCCGGCAGACCTTCGGAGTGATTTGCGAAAGTATTTCAATCCCCGGCCGTAAAGGCGAGTTTCCCGGATGCGGGACGCTCGAAAAGCAAATGGCAAAACGAGGCCGAAAAACTCGAGGCAAGGCAGGCTACATGATCAGCGCCGTAGCGGAAATGTATGACATCCATCCGCAGACGCTGCGCCTGTACGAACGCGAGGGGCTTCTGGTCCCATCGCGGAGTGAGGGGAACACCCGCCTTTATACGGACGAGGACCTCGAAGCATTGGAAACCATCCTGGGCCTGACCCGGGACCTGGGTGTCAACCTGGCCGGCGTGGAAATTATTCTGAACATGCGGAAACGCATGGCAGAGATGCAGAATGAGATGCAGGCGTTCGTGAAGTATGTAGAGAAAGAGATCATGGCCCGCGTCGGCGAGTCGCATGAAGAAGCGCAGAATGCCCTGGTTCGAGTGATCCCGCCCTATCTGATCCGGATGAACCGCCCCAGAGAAAAACAATGAGCAGTTACGCCCGCCGTTCAGCCGGAGATCACCCCAAAGCTTCAGCTTCGAGCGCTGCAAATCCGCTTCCCGCCCTATTCACTTCCGATTTTTGTCTCAGGTGATTTAGAATCAGCTACGGGTTGCGCGATGGCAAGGAAGGATTGTACCCAATGCGGAGGAACGGGCTGGCGTCCGGTTGATCGAGACGGCGTTCGCCTTGTAGCGCGGTGTGAGTGTGAGAAGGCCCAGCACTCCGAGTCGCTGTTGAAGGCGGCGCAAATCCCGCGCCGGTACGAGCACTGCGCTTTTGAAAACTTTGACATCCGCAAGGACCCGCGGACAGGGCAGTCCAATCGCAGCCTGGTGGCCGCCAAGCTCTACTCGCAGAAACTTGTGGAAGAATACCCAACGGACTTCGGCCTGCTGTTTGCTGGACCCACCGGCGTGGGCAAAACCCATCTGGGTGTCGCGGTGCTACGGGAGTTGATGATACGGAAGAACGTCCGGTGCCTCTATTACGACTTTCTAAAGCTGCTGAAAGACATCAGGGACAGTTACAACCCGGTTTCGCATACTTCGGAACTGCGCGTGCTCGGACCGGTTCTGGACGTGGAAGTTCTGATGCTTGATGACCTGACTGCTTCGGACCCCACCGACTGGGTCCGGGAAACACTGGCCCACATCATCAGTTCGCGTTACAACGACAAAAGGGTCACGCTGATCACCACCACGCTCTCTTCAGGGCGCGCCAGGCCCAGCGAAGTCCGCGCTCCATCAGGCGAAGCCATTCCGGAAATCGACCACTCGCTGGCGCTGCTGGGTCCCACGCTTTCGTCACGGCTCTATGAAATGTGCAAGCTGGTGGAAATGAAATCGGATGATTACCGCAAAGCCATCAAGCAGGCTGGATTCCGGTTCCATATTGAATAGAAAATAGTTCCTGCCAAGTCTATTGTTTGGTTTGACTTCACTTTTCATAGAACGGTAAAATACAATCTCAGTCGGAACATGCGTTGGGTAAGGGCAGGGAGGTAAGTTCATGTCTTCGCAAGAAAATCACCTCAACTCAGGTGAGGTCATTATCTCACCAGAGCCGGACAGTAGTGTTGGTACTGCTCCCCTCAGGGATTCGACAAACCACGTCGACGCCCAGGCCCAGCCCGAAGTGGACGCTATCCAGACTCCGGCGGCAGACGAAGCAGCTCCTGCTGCTTTATCCACCCCTGACGCCGGCGGAACCGCCGCAGGTCCCGAGGCTGAAGAACAGGCCATAATCCAAAGCTCCGGGGATACTGCCAAATCGGCGGCTGCGCCGGAAGCCCAGGCGGTCATCGCTGATGCAACAGAATCATCAGTGCCTGAACCTTCTGCACACACCGAGAACGGGCAAGCACCTGAAGACGAAACCTTTGGCATGGCCGAGGTTGAAAGCCTGATGGAAAGCATGGAAGCAACGCCCGCTCTGACCGTGGGCGAAATCGTCCGAGGCCATGTCGTGAACGTGACCGCCGAAGAAGTGCTGGTTGATTTGGGTTTGAAATGCGAGGCCGTAATCCCCCGCATTGAGTTTGCAGGAGAAGACGGCGAAATGAACGTCGAAGCGGGCCAGACAGTTGGGGTGCTGGTTGAGAAGTTCGACGAGCTCACCGGAACTGCAGTGGTCTCCCGCCGCAGAGCGATGCAGGAAGAAGTGTGGGATGAAATCGAGCGCGCGTTTTACGAAGAAAAGCCTGTTCGCGGGCGCGTGGTGCAGCGAGTCAAGGGCGGGCTCGAGGTCAACATCGGGGTCCACGCCTTTATGCCTTCCTCCCAGGCAGACTTGAAACCTCACCCGACATTGGAAGAATGGATCGGCCAGGAGATCGAGTGCAAAGTCATCAAGCTCAACCGCAAGCGTGACAATGTTGTGGTGAGCCGCCGGAAAGTTCTGGAAGAAGAAAACCTCCAGCAGAAAGCGGCGCTGATGGAGCACCTTGTCGAGGGATCTGTTCTGACCGGCCGGGTTAAAAACCTGACGGATTACGGCGCCTTCGTGGATCTTGGCGGAATCGATGGTCTGTTGCACATGACCGACCTCTCTTGGGCGCGTGTGGCGCACCCGTCGGAAGTCGTGCAGGCTGGACAGGAAGTCGTAGTCAAGGTGCTCAAGTTTGACCGTGAGAAGGAGCGCGTTTCCCTGGGAATGAAACAGTTGACTGCGGACCCGTGGGAAAACGTGACGGCCCAATTCCACGCCGGGGACCACGTCACGGGTAAAGTTGTCAGCGTCACAGATTATGGGGCTTTCGTGGAATTGCAGCCGGGCGTCGAGGGGTTGATCCACATTTCCGAAATGAGCTGGACAAGGCGGCTCCGTCACCCCTCGAAAATTCTGAAGCCGGGTGAGATGGCGGAAGTCGCAATCCTTGATGTCAATCCCGAGCAAAGGCGCATTTCCCTCAGTCTGCGGCAGGCGCTGCCCGATCCGTGGGACGGCCTCAGCGAACGGATGGGCGCAGGAACCGTCGTGAAGGGCCGCGTCCGTCACTTTACCGATTTCGGAGCTTTTGTCGAGGTGGAAGAGGGCGTGGATGGACTGGTCCACGTTTCGAATCTCTCCTGGACGCGGAACGTGAAACATCCTTCTGAGATTCTGAAAAAAGGCCAGGAAATTGAGGCCGTCGTTCTGAATGTTGATATCGAGAACCGCCGCCTTTCACTTGGGTTGAAGCAGCTCCAGCCTGATGCGTGGGAAAGCTTCTTTGCCAGCACGCACGTGGGCGACATGGTCCATGCCAAGGTCACCCGCCGGACATCCTTCGGGGTCTTTGCTGAAATCGAAGAGGGCATCGAAGGCCTTTGCCATATCTCGGAGATTGAAAGCAGCCATCCCGGCACCGACGAAGGCATGCCTAAAGTCGGGGAAGAACTCAACTTTCGTGTTATCCGGCTGAACCCGGAAGAAAAGAAGATCAGCCTGAGCACAAAGTCTGAAAACTGGAAAGCCACACAGCAGCGGGAAAGAATTCCTGAACCACCGCCGCTCTCCAGGATGGCCGAAGCTTTTTCTTCTGCGGGTATTACCACCGAGGCGATGGCGCGGGCTAGCGCCTCGGCGCATAGAAACGATTCGCACTGAAACAACCGGTGGCGGCGCATCCTTCCGGACCGGCCGAAAAGCTGCTGGTGAGAATACCCGGGTCTAAATCTTAGCCTTAGGAGTCGAGCATGACAAAAGCTGACTTGATTGAGGACGTTGCTCAAAAGACGGAGTTGAGCCGGAAAGACTCTGAGGTGATTGTCGATACCATTTTCGAGGGTATCGTCAAGTCACTTCGGGGCGGGGATAAGATCGAAATTCGGGGGTTTGGAAGTTTCAGAACGCGCCACCGGAATTCCCGCGTAGGGAGAAACCCGAAAACCGGCGAGCGCGTGGACGTGCCCGCCAAAGATATCCCTTACTTCAAACCCAGCAAAGAGCTGAAGGACCTTGTAAACAGCGGCCAGGAGACGGGCCAGTCGGCCCAGGCGGATTCTCCCGCGGCGCCCTCGAGCGAAGCGCCTGCCAAGCCAGCCTTTCCCGAAGAGTAATTTTCTACCGGCAGGTTACTGGACATGGATTATTTGTGGACCCCGTGGCGGTTTCATTACGTCAGCGCGGGAACCAGAAGTGATGGGTGTATTTTCTGCGAAAGAGCCGCCGCGGATCCCTCAAGCGACAGAGAGCATCTTGTCCTCTGCCGGGGCCGGGCGAACTTCGTTCTGCTGAACCTTTACCCTTACACTGTGGGCCACGCCATGGTTGTTCCGTACGCGCACGTGGCTGAACTGACTGAAGCGCCCGCTGATACGCTGGCGGAGATGATAACCCTGGCCCAGCAAATTCAACGTGCGCTCAAAGATGTGTATCATCCCGAAGGATACAATCTCGGCTTGAACATGGGGCGCTGCGCGGGCGCCGGCGTCGAGCACCACGTCCACATGCACGTTCTGCCCCGCTGGACCGGCGATTCAAACTTCATGACCGTGGTTGGAGAAACGAGGGTCGAGCCCGAAAACCTTACGACCACCTACGACAAGCTGGTCGGCCACTTTCGAAAGTAACATCCCTGCTTCGAGTCACGAGAATTCCACCTTCCGCCGCGGGCGGGCTCACCATGAACCACGGACACGCATCACGGCTTCAGTCGCCGCAATCGGCAGACCAGCGACATCCCCGAGCTTCCCGGCGAGCCCCGCGCTTCGCTGCAACGGCAGGAAGCGCCAGAATCCTGAGCAACGTAGGCTACTTCACTGTACACCACTCGTTGTGGCCGGCCGCTCAGAAACCACAATTTTGGAAGTTTTATTTAATTTTTTAACTATAAAATATACCATTTATTATCAATGGTTTATATAGTTTATAGGTTTGCATGTTTTCGAAAGATGTCCAATTCTGCTACAGCGTGTAAAACTTTCCGCTTTGGGGGTCTTTGACTTTTCACGCTCCCCTGCGCTCGCCCGCTTCGCGCCCTTCATCAATGGACGCCGCAAAAACAAGGGAGGGCGATTTCCGCCCTCCCTTTTCCCTGTGTAAGCCGATGCCTCAAAACTCCAGGCGCACCATTCCACGCATATGGAAAGGCTGCTGGAATGATTGAAACAAGCTTTGGTAGCCCGAGCCGATATCGGGCTTCTGGAAGTCCGGATTCGGCACGAGGTAGCCGAGGTCGATGTTCTGGTTTTCGTATTGAATCGCACGGTGGTTGGCGATGTTGAAGAAGTCCCAGCCGATATCGATGGCCGTATGCTCGGTGAGCGGATGAGTATAGTCAAGGTGGACGTCAGCGGCCCAGGTCACGGGCATACGTCCCAGCGCGCCGCGGCCGCCGAGGGGGACTTCGCCCGGGTTCAGGTAAGCCGGATGGGCCGCCAGTTGATTAATGGGGACTCCGCTTTCCAGAGTGATGCTCGGCCCGATGGTCAGGCCTTTAGCCAGTCCGTCGGGGGCCGTGTAAGCGGTGTAGAAGTTGAGGACATTAAGGCGGTCCGTGTTGAGCGGGCCGGGCTTGAACTGATCTCCCAGCAGGTTCAGCTTGCCCGTCGTAAAGTCGAAGAGAGAGCTGATGCCCGGATCGGCCTGGCCGTTGTCATTGCGGAAGGCGCCCTCATAATTTCCAAAAAGCCTCGAGTATCGCCAGTTGGCAAGCATCAGCCAGTTATTGGCAAAAGACTTGTTGAATGAGATGACCACCGCGTCGTAGTCGCGGACGGCCTGAGGGAACCCATCCGGAACGCCGTCTGGAACGGGCACGCCGGGAGTCAGGCCGTTGGCGCCGGTGGGGTTGAAGCAGGCGCTGCCCACGACGGCCCCGAGGGAGTTGGTCTGGTTGACGTCGTTATAAGGCACGCTGCCATCGGGCGCGAAGCAAGCCGATGGAACGCTCGAAAGCAGCAGATTGCCGCTGGGACCGAATTGCGGCGTATAGACGTGCTCGATGGCATTGGTAAACAGGTCGGTGCCGGGGCCAAGATTTCCGATCACGTAATCGTACACGGGACTGTAGTTGAACAATTCGGGAGGCATCTGGCTCCCATCCTCAATCAGCCGTTTCAGCCGTTTGTTAATGTAGCGGGCGCTGAAGATGACGCCGTGGCCGATGTCCTGGTCAATGCCGGCCGTATATTCGTCGTTGTATTCCATCTTTGTCCCTGCGGCGATGGCTTCGCCGACTGCCTGCTGGGAGACGCCGATGCCCGCGTTCAAGATCGTCGGGCCGGCCGCCTGCACTCCCGTCAGGAGATGTGCCGCGTCCATCACCGGGGTCACGGTGCCGTACTGATTGATGGTGACCACGTTCTGGCCGCCCGAGGTGGTAGACGCCGGAGCCCAATAGGCGCTTTGGAAGTCGAGCTCCGTGCTCAGCGACCGGAGCGCCATGTCGAGCGGAAGCACGTAATCCAGGCGGGCGTAATTAAAGTAGAGCTTGGTTTTGCGGTCGCCCGTCGGGTCGAAGACCACTCCAAGCTGCGGCGTGTAATTACCCGTAAAAGAGTAGTGGGTGGCGATCCCGGTCATGCGCTGCTGTTCGGTTCGCAACCCGAGGTTGACGGTGATGTGCCTGTTCATCCTCCAGGAATCCTGGATATAAGCGGCGTTGTACTCATTGCTCGTCGCAAAGTTGGTGGGTCCCCAAATGCCTCTATAATGCTCGAGCACGACAGGCGTCATTCCCAGGCCTGGCACGTTCATCTGCGGGCAGATGGGGCAGTCGGGCATGGCCAGCAGCATGAATTCAGCGTCGGTCTGCTGCCCGACGGCATTCTGTGGCACGCCGAAATTGGTGATGGGGTCGCCGGCGGCGTTAGTGGCTGGGATGGGGGCGGTGGGGCCGCTGTAAAGGCGGTCACCGTTGTAGTGGTCTTGCTCGAAGCGGTAACCAATCGTCAGCGTATGGCCGCCCAGGAAGTTGAACATCTTTGTGGTGGACACATCCGCGGCGTAGGTATTGGCCCTGGTGTTTTGCTCAAAGCCCAGCCCCACCGGGGTGTACTCGCCTCGCTGCCCCGGCAGGCCGGCCGTCTGGGTCTCATCGATGATCTCGCTGAGGTTTGTGCCGGGAATTTCGGCGAAATTCGTGTTGTTCCAGGAGAAGTCCGCGGCCACCAGCCAGGTAGGCGAGAGCGTGCCGGTGTAATGGGCCACCAGGTTCCTGGACCCGTATTGCCAATTGCTGAAGCGGGTGGTGTTGTCAGCCGTCAGGCTGCGCCAGGGGCTGTTGCCGGTGTGGGACGGGTCGCCGACATACGAGAAATCGATTCGGTGATTGTCGTTGATCTGGTAAGTCAGCTTGCTGGCGTAGCTGTAAGTGTTGGTCCGCATCATATACGGCCCATGGGCGATGAGGCTGGAGGTGGGCGGCGCCAGTTCCCACTGGCGGTTCCAGGTGGGATCGAACGCACCGAAGAAGAAGAGGTGCCTCTTGATGCCGGGAACGGGACCACCGAACTCTCCCGCCACGTCATATCCACCCAGGTGGAGGCCGCGACCTGACTTGGTGACCAGCCCGAAGTCCTCGGCCTGGAGGCGCGTGGCTTCAAAATCCTCGGGGGCGAAGTTGGCGGTGAGGTCCCCGTGGTAGTTGCTGGTACCCGATTTGGTGGTGATTTGCACGATGCCCCCGGTTGCTCCGCCGTATTGCGCGCCAAAGGCGGCCGTCTTGACGTTCACTTCCTTCACGAACGCCATGTTGATGGGGACCCCGACCGGCCCATACTCCTCGCTCCAGATACCGAAGGCGTGGTAGCCGGCGTCGGTGATGCTGACGCCATCGGCCACGTAGGTATTCTCGAGGCCGGATGCACCGGAAATGGAGGGGTTTGCCTCTCCCGTGCCAAGGCCGCTGGCTACGCCGGGAGCCACATAAAACAGGGACGAGACGTTACGGCCCAGGGGAAGTTTGGAGTAGTCGGTGCTGGTGATGTGTGTGGTGACGTTGGTTGAACTGGTGTCGATCCGTACTGCTGGAGAAGAGACTTCCACGGTCTGCGTTGTGGCGCCCACCGTCAGCATCACGTGGATCGCCGACACCTGGTTGACGTTTACGGCCACATCAGAAACTTTGTAGGATTTAAACCCCGCCTTTTCCACGTCCACTCCGTAAGTGCCGGGAGTCAGCGCGTGGAAAACAAAGTTCCCTCTTGTGTCCGTCGCCTGGGATTGGCTTCCAGTTGGGCCTGTGATGGTGACCTGCGCTCCGGGTACGACGCCTCCCGAGGCGTCGTACACGGTACCCGACAAGCCCCCGTTTACCGCTGAAGTCTGGCAAAGGGCGGGAATTGTAAAACTGAGCAGGAATAGACATAAAACCAGGGTAATAATTCTGTTATTGCCCATACCGAACCTCCTATGTGCAGGATAAGAGGCACGCCCCTATGGTGACCCCTGCCCACAGTTGCCCGCGGTTGAGGAACGGTAAAAGCAACGCCCGGTTATGGCCCAAGCCCCGCTTTGATATTCAGATTCAGGTCCAACGGACCAGCAAGCTCAAAGGACCCCGCCAGAGCGGGCGGCAGATCTTTCCCCGCGCGCTCTCAAAGGACCCCCATGGCTCGTAGTGGAACTTTGCAGGCTCCCCGTTGTGACCCGGGAAGAGTTGGACGTGGGCAGGTAGACTCGTCAGCGCTGTAGAACGTTGAGATGGTATAACTCTGTTAGACTTCCCGGTTGCCCCGCTACCTGATTTAAGTGTACGCCTGAATTTCCCCATTGCAACCAGAATTTCAAAATACTTAGCGGGCCGCCGCCAATCGCCTCCGGGATTATGTGCCTGACAAACCCCTGCTATCCTGCTAGGCTTCCTCTTGTGATCGAGGAAGCAAGGCATGATTGCGCCGGGGCGCGTAAGCTGCCATCGGATTTACAAGCTGCGGAAGGACCTCGGCCTGGCGGAAAAGGCGCATTCAGGATAAATGTTCCGTTCGATGAGGCCCTGCATAAAATCCGCGAGGCCGGGCCGGAGCCGGCCGCAAAATTCAAAAAATCCCAATAGGTTCGAAGGAGGACCTGCATGGACCAGGACACTCGATATGCCCTTGCCAATGTTTATCGCCAGCTCAAGGTGATCGGCCGTCAGGCTTACCGCACTCAGGAGCGCCTGCTTGCAGTGCAGCGTGATCTCCTCGCCGTCGCTCCGGCTTATGGGCAGATGATCAAAGTTGATCAGCTCGAGCGCGACATCGCTGAAACAAATCAAGCCATCGCGGAATTTGAAATGTCAATTGATGCCGTAATTGGAAGGTTGACAGACGCCGAGGCTCCTGAAGATTTGGCATAGGCAAGGCCCCGCCTGATAGTGAAATTCCCTGTCGAGCCTAAAAGCCCGGATGACAGTCCGGGCATTTCTCTGCAAGCCCACCTCGCCTGAGGGGCGGCCCGCCAGCATGTCGGGTTTGTGAAGTATTTAGTAGAGAATGCCTCCGGGCAAGGGTCTGTATGGCCCGT
Organism: Terriglobia bacterium; assembly: GCA_035691365.1. Classification (GTDB taxonomy): domain Bacteria; phylum Acidobacteriota; class Terriglobia; order UBA7540; family UBA7540; genus SCRD01. Next base: position 1,514 of record DASSJE010000111.1, on the reverse strand, counting down.
CACGGTTCATTCCCGGAAATCCTGTACGGCCCTGTTTTCGAATCGTAGCGGCGAGTTCACCTCGCCATTTGGCGGCGTAAAGCCGCCGCTACGCTCAAATCGGGCCAGGCCCGGAAATCCCGCGGCGGCTTGACCGCCCTTTTGCCCTGCACCTAAAATCGCCTCAGGCGCCGGGATAAAGCATGAAACTTGAGAACACCCTGGAATTCGATCCGAAAGGCGAGAGCGAAACCTTCTTTGAGGGGTTCGAACATCGCTCCGCGGTGTTTGCGCTTTTTTCGGACCAGGGCGCAACGCCCGGCGCCCGTCCATACATTGGCCGCACGCGCGACCTGCAGCGCCGGCTGAGGCGGGTGCTGCGCAGCGCCGAGGGCAATTCGCGCCTCCTGAACCTGCGCGCCATGACCCGCCGCATTGAATATCAATATGCCGGGTCGGGCTTCGAGATGCAGTGGATAGTCTACCACCTGAACCGCCACTACTATCCCCGGCAATACCGGGCGCGCCTGCGGCTGAAGGCCCCTGCGCTGCTCAAGCTGAATCTGCGGAACCGCTTTCCGCGGCTCTATCCCACGCGGCGGATTTCAAAAGACGGGTGTCTCTACTACGGCCCGTTCCCTTCCCGCGCGGCCGCCGAGCGGTTTGCAGGCGAGTTTCTGGACCTCTTCAAGATCCGCCGCTGTGTGGAAGACCTCGATCCGGACCCCGCGCATCCCGGATGCATCTACTCGCAGATGCGCATGTGCCTGGCGCCCTGTTTCAAGGGCTGCACTGACAGCGAATACCACGAGGAGGTGGCGCGCGTCGTCGAGTTTCTGGCGACGGAGGGCAAATCGCTCGAGCGCAGCGTCAAGGCCGAGCGCGATGAAGCTTCCGAGAAGCTTGATTTTGAGCACGCCGCGCAGTTGCATCGCAAGATCAGGAAGGTCCATGACGCGCTGGCGCTCAAGCCGGAGCCGGTGCGAAATCTTCAAGACCTTCACGCCGTCCTCGTTCTGCCGGGTCCGCAGCCCATGACCGTCTCTTTTTTTCTGATGCGCGCTGGCAGACTGCTCGGGCCTGCATCGATGGACCTGGGAGAAAACTTCTCCTCGCCGCTTTCGCTCGACGAACGTTTTCGATTGCTATTCGATGGGTTGCTGCGCCAGGCGGACGAATCCGCCTCGGCAACTTCCTGGGAGCATCTGGGCCTGTTTTCCCGATGGTATTACAGCAGCTTCCGCCAGGGAGAACTCGTCATGCTGCCTTCCCCGTCCCAGATTCCCCACGCCAGACTCATCCGAATTTGCCGCAAGATCGTGGCCCCGCCCGGCGCGCCTACACCAAAATGACCCACGCCCTCGGCCGCCCCTCAAACAAAAAGCCCTCTCCGAGGGGAGTCTGTGTGACAACCTGGATTGACGGATTTGTATAATGCTGGGGAGAGGAGGCGAGAGAATGAAATTTCTTCCTTACAATCCCGACCAGGGGTATCTGCTACCCCCCAATGTGAAGGACGTGTTAGGCGAGAAGCA
>DASSJE010000110.1:0-3828 GCA_035691365.1 Terriglobia bacterium | reverse complement strand
CGTGAACCGTTGGCGGGGTACCGCCATTTCAAGATCGGCCTTAACCCGGAACGCGACAAGCTTTATGCACGCATCAACCGGCGCGTGGAAAAGATGTTTTCCACGGGGTTGGAGCATGAGACCCGCCGCATGCTGGAGCGGCCGGATGCAAGCGTTCTCAAAGGGCTGGGTTCGTTAGGCTACCGCCAGGTTGCGGCGGCTCTGCGGGGCGAAACCACGCTTGAGGATGCCGTTCGCGACACTCAAATCGCTACCAGGCAATACGCCAAACGCCAGATGACCTGGTTCCGGCGGGAACCGGAAATGGAGTGGTTTTCCGGTTTTGGAGACGACCCGGCCATTCAGCGGCGGGTTCTCGACGCCTTGAAAGTCTGGTTTGCATCAAACTTAAGAGGGGCTTCCTGCCTGCCTAAAGTTGTATCCTTGTAAGGGAAGGCAGGACCGTGACTGCATTGGCGAATAACAGGATCACTATGGAAAAACAACAGAACATACAGGATGGCTTCTTGAATTCCCTGCGGAAAGAAAAATCGGTGGTCACGATTTATCTGATGAGCGGTGTAAAGCTCACTGGAAGAATTCGCAGCTTCGACAAATTCGCCGTTATTCTGGATAGTAATGGCATGGAACAATTGATTTTTAAGCACGCGATTTCAACCGTGCTGTTGAACCGCTCCAACAATAATTCATCTTCATCGGCTTCCCCGGGAGGTTAGTTGGGAATTTTCCAGCAACAGGCTTCTGAAAGAGCGTTTCTGGTGGGGTGGGTCCAGACGCGGAGGGGGAGAACCGTTGCTGATTACGACCCGGAAGAGAGTCTGGAGGAATTGCGCGATCTGGCTGAGAGCGCCGGCGTTAGCGTGGTGGGCTCAGTGCTTCAGCGCTCTCCGGAAGCCGACGCGGCAACCCTGGTGGGCCGGGGCAAAGCCCGCGAGATATATACCGAGTCCCGCGCCGCCCACGCTGACGTGATACTTTTCGATCACGACCTGACCCCGACACAGCTTCGCAACCTGGAATCGGTGCTTCACTCGAAGGTGATTGACCGCACTCAGTTGATCCTTGACATCTTTGCCCGGCGCGCCCGAAGCCGTGAAGGGCAGTTGCAAGTGGAGTTGGCTCAGTTAACCTATCTTCTGCCCCGGCTATCCGGTCGCGGCACACACCTGTCAAGGCTCGGCGGAGGCATTGGAACAAGAGGCCCCGGTGAACAGCAGTTGGAGGTTGACCGGCGGCGGATTCGCGACCGCATCCAACGGCTGGGGCGGGGAATTGCCAAAGTGCGCTCCGAGCGTTCCCTGCACCGTGCCCACCGTCGCGATCAGCAGTTTCTTACGGTGGCATTGGTGGGCTATACGAACGCCGGCAAGTCAACCCTGTTCAACGCTTTGACGCGAGCACATGTTTCAACTTCAAGCCGCCTGTTCGCAACGCTTGATCCTACGGTGCGGGCAATCCAGCTCCCTTCCCGTCGGCAGGTGTTGATTTCCGACACGGTAGGATTCATTCGCGACCTTCCTCCGCACGTTGTGACGGCCTTCCGCGCCACTCTTGAAGAACTGGAGGGCGCCAGCCTGCTTTTGCAAGTGATGGATGCCTCCCATTCTCAGCGCCAACAGCACGAAGCCACCGTAGAGAGACAACTGGAATCAATGGGCCTTGCAGAAACACCCCGATTGGTGATTTGGAATAAAATTGACCTGCTGGATAAATTGTTGCGGGCGCGACTGCCTAAGGGACCCAATCAGGTAGAAGTTTCGGCCGTCACCGGCGAAGGTTTTGGAGCGTTGCTGGAGGCCATTGACAATGCCCTCGAAGAAGACCCTATTGTCGAGACAGAGCTTGAGTTTTCCGCTGGCGATGGCGAACTCCTGGCGCTCCTTCATCGTGCGGGTAACGTCCTCTCTACGCGCTACAAGAACAATCGTGTAAGGGTCCGTGCACGCCTGGCAAAGTCACTTTGGCAAAGATTGGAATCCCAAAACGGCCCCGGCTCAGGCCTTCGGGGCCATCAATAAACCCCTGTATTTTTGCGGCTTGGAAACCTGTGGAAAAAATTGTGGAAAAGAAATCGGCGGCGGCCCCAATCGCGGCCGGGGGAAATGGCGCCAAAAATCTCATTTTTTGAGACGCTTCTGAAAGGCCTTTAATTTCAGTGGCTTAAGCGTCGGCTAATGAGAGATTCCTTAATGAATACACAAGATTTACGGTCTGGACGGGCTGAGAAACCGTATCGAAGTTTTGCACAAATGGCGTGCCGGAGAGGCCCCTGTAGTTGTAGCCTGCCACCCGTTGTTTTTGCCGTTTAATCAATCCTTCCGGACTATAGGCTCTTTCGGTAGCCATAGCCTGCTTGCCGCAGCCATGGATGGAAGTGGCTCAGATGGCGGGGATGGGCCGGGGGCTGTCTTGAGAGCAGAACCCTTTTTCATTTTGCGGCCTTCTACTTTGCAGACTCGTCTGGAGATGCAACTTATTCGTAACTCCTGCAAAGTGGAAACAGAAGTGTCCAGCCAGGCAGTGCAGAATGGAAGCGCGCGAAAATCTCTCTTTCAGTTTCACTGACTTTCATTGACACCCTGCACCGCCTTGGCTATAGTGGGTGGTGTCAGTCAGGCTCCCTGCTGAAATCCGTTGAGTTCCTCGGCGAGAGGGCCTTTCTTCCGTGATATTCTGCCGGGGACGCAAACTCCAAATCGATATGAATTTGCCTCTTTCACTGACGGTCCTTCGGATCTTTTTTGTTCCCCTTATCGTCGTTCTGATGCTGACGAAGGGAAACAACATGGACATCTGGGCGGTGGTGGTTTTCCTGCTGGCGTCAACTACCGATCTGTTGGACGGATATCTGGCGCGGAAGCGAGGGCAGGTGACGGCGCTAGGCATTCTTCTGGACCCCCTTGCGGACAAACTACTGACGGCATCCGCTTTTATTTCGCTGGTTTGGCTTCATCTGGTTCCGGCATGGATGGTGGTCATCATTGTGGGGCGCGAACTGGCGGTCACCGGGCTTCGCTCCATTGCCTCGGCGCAGGGAATCCTGCTTCAGGCCTCCGAGCTGGGCAAGACAAAAATGGTTCTGCAGGTGGCGGCCATCAGCGTCATAACACTCGAGCCCCGTTTCCCGTCCACGCTGCTCATCGGGATGCTCCTCCTTTGGGCGGTTGTGGTGTTTGCGCTCATTTCCGGCACGCAATACTTCTGGGATTTCCGCAGAAAAATGGAAGCCCGATTAAAGTACCAGATTCCCGGACAACTGGTGGTGATACCGGGCGGTAAGGATAAAGAGGGCGAGAAGGATGCCGCCGCTCACTGAGGAGCACCGGAAGATTCTGCTGAAGCTGGCCCGGCAGGCGCTGGAAGAAGGCGTCTGCGGGGTGATCGAACCAAAGGAACCTCCGGATCTCGCGCCGGCCCTGCTGGAACCCCGTGGAGTTTTTGTCACTCTCCACAAGCACGGAGAACTGCGTGGTTGCATCGGTCACGTACAGACTTCCGCCCCGCTTTACAAGACAGTGCAGGAATGCGCCGTAGCTGCAGCGCTCTCCGACCCGCGATTTCGTCCCGTAACCCCCGAAGAAGCCCCTTTGCTGCACCTGGAAATCTCAGTCCTCAGCATGCCGGCCGAAATTGTTCCCGACCAGATCGTGATCGGACGTCACGGCCTGATCGTTACCCAGGGCTGGTGCCGAGGCCTGCTCCTGCCGCAGGTTCCTGTTGCCTGCAACTGGGACCGTGAGCAGTTCCTGGAAGACACATGCCTGAAGGCGGGGCTTTCCCCGGGCGCCTGGAAAAAGGGCGCCCGCATCGAAGCCTTTACCGCAGAGG
>DASSJE010000109.1:0-6079 GCA_035691365.1 Terriglobia bacterium | reverse complement strand
CGGACGACGCTCGAGTTACTGCCCAGCCGAATTACCTTGTTACTTTGCGTTACGATCCCTCAGCATTCAATGGGCTGGATCGCGATGTTTTCCTGAGCGCTCTGCAGGCCGAGGGCATCCCCGCCAAGGCGCCTTATCCTTATCCGCTTTACCGCAATCCGCTTTTTCAGCGGAAGAATCTGCCTCCTTGCGCCTGTGACAGATGGGAACCCGCCCAGGATTATGAGTCTTTGAATCTCCCTGAATGCGAGCGCTTGTGTCGCGACGGAATTTGGCTGGATCAAACCTTGTTCCTCGGGACAGCCGGCGACATCGATGACATCATTGAAGCGTGCAGCAAGATCCAGGCAATGTCCAAAGACTTGCTGACGACTCAGCGGGGCAAACACGCGGAAGAGTGGCATTGAAGCTTTCTCTTAGACTCCTTCAGATAACGGTCCTTTTGTTATGTCTAATTGTGTGTGTGCCTGCTTTCTCGCGGGCCGCGCAATCAGGCGCGAGCGCACAATCCTATGCGAGTTGGACGTGGACGACTGATTTTTCGCATGGCATTCGCGATTGGCTGAACTACCCGCTGGCGCAGGATATTGGATTCGACCCCGGTCTTTATACGGCAAACCTCAACGGAACGCAGTGCCTGGTGCGCGAGGTTAAGTCCTATGGCCAGGAAACCCTGCGCATTGGATTGATCAAGCCGCTCTCTTTCCGCGCGACGCGAGAATCTCAGTTCAATTTAACTTTTCAACTGAAGATAAGCGGGTCTGTCGAGGCCGTCACGTTCATGCTGGCAGGAGAGAATGGCAGGCTTTACAAAGCCCCACTGCTGCGGGTGTCCCGAACGCGAGTGAATACCATAACCATCCGGGGAATGAACCTGGGAGTTCCGGCTGCGGGAGCAAGCGTCCAGGCGATCCTGATCGAGGCTACCGTAAAATCTCCCGCCCTGGACTCTTCCAGCAGGCTGGTACTCCGCCATCTTGGAATAGTTGCGGAGCGGCGCAGCGCGCTGGCTTTGCTCAAACCGCAACTCGCGCATTCCGCCGGCGAAGAGCTTCCTGTTGCCGAGCATCCTGTGGAGGCCGGTGGACACTTAACGGTGGAAGTTCGTTCGCTGGCGGCGCTCCGGATTTCCGTCTACGATTCGCACGGCAAAGAAGTTCCTCTCAAAGGAAAACGTGTCGAACGCTCTGGACAAGAGGCAAATTATCAAGTTTCAATACCGCCAGAATTGCAGCCCGGACTGTACCGGGCGGTTGTTAATTCTGGTGGGGCGGGCAATGAGTTCCAGTTTCTTGTGTTGGGCGATGTTCCGGCGCACCCGCGCGTCTTGCTGACTCTTCGCCGGATTGAAGAACTTCGTTCCATGTCCGCGTCCAGCCCCTTTCTGGCGGCGCTGACGGCAAAAGCGCGGACCTTGCGCTCGAGACTGTCCTACAACTCTTTCGCTGGCGAGAACATTTCTTTGATGCCATCTGTTTCGGTTTTTCCAGGCCTCCCGCAGTATTTCTCACTGCTCGAAAATTACAGCAACGCGATTGCCTTCAACGCCGTTGAATATCGGTTGGACGGCGATCAGGCAGCGCTGAGCGCGGCACGCAAAGGGCTGCTCACCATCTCGAACTGGCCCACGTGGACCCCGCCCTGGTTTAAGGCCCACGGCTTGCACACCTATTATGAGGTGGGAGTGGTTTCTCAGAGATTGGCCGTTGGATACGACCTGATCGCGGACCAACTGTCTCTTGCAGAGAGAGAAGAAATTACCGGCGGACTGTGGCGAAACGCCATCAATCCAACGGTTGAGGAGTATTTCACAAACAACCGGATGCCCATCGCTGCCAGCAACTGGATGGCGAATTCAGTGGGCGGTGCTCTTGCCGCCGTTGTCGCCTTGTATGGCGATTTGCCAAACTGGAACGCGCGCATGGGAACGGCCTTGAGTGAATTGACCGTGGCCTACGATCGATTATTGAACGGACTTTTTCCCGGCGATGGCAGTGAAGCGGAGCCAGCCGGATACCAGGAATTTGCCATGGAGGGCATCTCATTCGGCATGGCGGCCCTCCACTCGCTTGGCGTAAGGCCTCCGGGGGCGGCTAAAGTGTTCCAATCGTTCTGGTGGCCCCGCTATGCGGAAGTCAGTCCGGCCCTGGTATTGGACACGGGCGACTTCGGCGGGCAACTTCGCGCCCTCTCCGGGTTTGCCTGGGAAGCCGAGCATTCGAACAATGCTTCCTTGCGGGCTTTTTATGACACCGCCGAAGTTGGAAGCCTGCTTGGCGTGGCGAAGCTCCATGCAACAGGAAGGACGCTGGAAGCAGTCCCGGGGCTGTTGGACTTGACATGCTGTTCACGGACAGCAGCGCCGGCCCCTATACCGCCACCGTCAAGGATTTTCCCCGACCGTGGCAGTGCGGTCCTGCGCAGCGGCTGGAAACCCACGGACACCGTGATCTCCATTCGGGTGGGGCCGTGGTTCAACCACGAGCACCATGACCAGGGAACGTTTCAGGTTGCGGCTTTCGGGCAAGAGCTGATCGGTGAAGCCGGCTATGCAGATTATTACAAGGACCCCAATTACCAGACTTACTTTAAGCAGGCGCCGGGACACAACACGATCCTGATTGATGGCAATCCCTTCAGCCAGCCGGGAGAGGAAGGCCGCTACTGGAAAGCACTGGCCCACTACCCTTACTTTACGGCACACCTGCTCTCTCCGGCCGTGGATTATCTGTCAGCTGATTTGACGCGGGCTTATGGAGGCGTCCTCACCGATTTCCAACGTGAATTCATCTTCCTCAAACCGGACGTCCTGATCATCCGTGACCAGTTGCAGTCACCCTTGCCACATCGTTTCGACTGGCTCCTGCATGTGCCGCTGGGAGACAAGACAGGCATCCGGGGTGCAAACGCTGCGATTGCCGCTGATAATGCCTCAGCCACAATCACTTCCATCGAGCCGAACAACCGCTGGACACTTCAAAAGACTCCTTTGGCAGGTGACCGTTACACTGATCTGGACCGTGTTCGGCTTAGCCAGCCCTACGAGTTTGTACTTGATTCAAACAAGTCCGCGAACGCCAGTTTCCTTGTGGGCATGAAGTTTGGAGGAACCGGGCAGCCACTGCGAGAGCTGATACCACGCGAGGAAGGTGGCCAGGAAGGTTTTACTGACGCGAGCGGCGGGTGGAGCTGGATTGCAGGCCGTGAACCGGGCACTCTCGAAAGGGGTGGCATCAGCGCTCAAGGCGAGAGTCTGGGGGTAAATAGAAGCTCCGGCAGCTTGCAGATCTTCGGCACGGGTATTACGTCGTTGCGCGGTAATAAGGACTTCTCGCTGGAATCGACCATGCCGGTCGATCTGTGCCTGATCAGCGCAGACCGTGACGAGACGATTACTTTCTTTAACCAAAGGAATACCACGCTGAAAGTGACACTTCCACGCAGGCCTGCAACCGTCCTGCTGGACAATCGAGTGGTACATACCGCCATTGAGAAAAGCCCATTTGTGCTGAAGGGAATCGGCCCGGGAGAACACATTTTCCGGATCCATTATTGAGGCAATCCGGATTCGATAGATCGTTCGGCACACTTTCTGCCGCTTCTGTGCATCCCGCCGGGGCGATTCGTCCCGCAACAATACAGATTACCTCTTCCCTGAATTGCCGGATTTATCCACCAACGTCCCGCACTTGCCGGCGTCAGGCGAGGAACCGTTGACCCCGAAAGACCGGGCGACGTCCAGCAGCGGATTGTGCGGAGTGAGGGCCATCTGCCAGAGGACCGCCCCGTTGGCGGACCGGCAAGTCGTGTCCAGCGCTCCGCGCACCACGCCGGCTTCCGGCCTCCCGTCCTTATGCCAGTGCGTTTTTCCGGCATAAACGCCACCATAAATGGGAAACCGGTTGTTGATTACCTGCCGGCTGTTCTTCAGCCAGATGTCCAGCCCGACGTTGCCCTCCAGATTTCGCCACCAAAGCCAGACCCCGTCGATACAACTCCCATACTCCTTTGCAAAATTCGCATCCAACCCGTATATGGTAGGCGCAAACTGCAGCCGCGGATTGATGCTCTGTTTTGCCGAATAAATGCTGCAGGTGTATTGCTGCGCAAAAAATTTGGTGTCCCAGTAAAAATCGTCAATATTCACGCCCTTCAGGCAGGGATATTTCAGTGACAGCCTGGCCAACTCCTGTACCCATCGAACGTAATCCTTATTGAACGGCGGCGAATTGCCTCCTTCGCTTGGAGGAATCAGAATTGCCCAGACGATAATTCCTGCAGGTTGTGCCTTGGCGACGAAAGTTTTGAAACTGTTCCAATCATATGTTGGCGGCCCACCTTTTCGTTGCAGCCAGATCAGCGCCCCGTAGCAGCCAAGGCCATTGGCTTTGAGGATTTTGATTGTTGCGCCCGGATCAATGGCACCTTGTGCGTCAGCCACCGCTGGAGACCAGACGCAAGGAGTGGAACCGAGCGCGTGCCAGTCAACCAGAGCTTTCTGCGCTGAAGATTGGGCTCCATAAACCGCTATCCCGCTAATCAGAATGGAGCATGTCAAAAGCACAGCCCGCCATCTTCGCAAGTACGACAAGCGGACCATCTCTAAACATGCAACGACGTTGATGCCGCGTAACATAGGCAAACCCTTCGGCACTTAACCCTTTCAAATAAACAACTGCCGCCGAACCCCGATCAAGCGGGCGTTCCACCATAACGCGCAGGAGTACATGGATAAAAGCCGTATTTGCGTTTCAGAAAACATTATTTGATTTCGATTAGTATAACAACGCGGCAGAAACTCGCCAGCGTTCTCCAAATTATAACTTGACTGTAACTTTCAAGGCAGTATATGTAATTACGGCACGAAACGGATTGCCGTCTTCTGCTGTAAAACTGTTCTGAGTAGCAGAACGAGCGACTCGCCATCTGCGAGTCCAATTAATCCGCAGGGGTTGCTCCGATTCAACGCGTTCAGCCATGAATTGCTTCGGTTCCAGATCGATCACCGAGAGAACGGTGCAGCGTAGTGGCGATCAATCGCGAGAGGGCAGAACCACCGAGGTGGAATTGTGATGAAGGATTGGTCGTTGATTGGCGGGAGGCTTGGCGTGGCGGCCCTTCCCGTTCTTTTCCTGGTAATGACATCATGCTCCGGGCCGTCAACGGTGCCGCGTCCTTCGGACTCAGCAAAGGAGGAATCGTTCGTGCGAATAAGGACTTTGCAGCCGCGGTCCGTCTCTCCGGGTTTCACGCGCGTTGGCCCCATGACCACTGACCTTTGGACCTTTAATGCCCTCAACCTGTACGACCCGGCTCTGAAATCGGAGGTATTTTACGTTACATCGTTCAACGAAGCCGGTGGCGGCCAATTCTTTGTAACGGAAGGCAAGCCGGAGCGGACGGGCCAATTGATTGAGTTGGATTATCTTCACAACCGCGCCCAGGCCTGGGCCATGCCGGCCGGGATCGGCTCCTGGGGGATCATCAAGGGGGAAAATGGCAACATCTACATGGGATCATACAACCAGGGTGAACTGATGTGCTTCAACCCACGAACCAAGCAGTGGTTGAAGGTTCCCCAGGCGTCTCCGGAATTCCGAAAGAAGGAATTTATCATCTGTGATCTGGCTCAGGGGCCAAACGGAGATATTTATTACGGCACCTACCCTGGCGCCCATCTGGTTCGCTACGATCCCCATGCGAAGTCGGTGACCGATCTTGGCAAGGTTGCCGATGAAAACTACTTGCGGTGGGTGGCAGTTACGCACCAGGGAATCGTGCTCTGCGGCGTCGGACCGCGGCTGGGGCGCGTGATCGCTTACAACCCTGCGACGCGAAGCTTCTCAACCATCACCCGAAAGCAATACCAGACTCCGGGCGTCTTCCCCAAGCCGCTGGTCAGTGACCGTTACGTCATTGAGGGACAGCACCGGCCAGGCAGCCGTGTCCTTGTCTACGACCCCAAAACGCTCAAGCTCCTTCATGTCTATACCGTTCCCTCCAAAAACAACGGGTCCGGCAACCAATCCATTTTCACTCTGATTGATGACAATCACGTCCTTTACCAGGACGATGGCCA
>DASSJE010000108.1:0-2374 GCA_035691365.1 Terriglobia bacterium | reverse complement strand
GCTGGCAATGTCATCGATTTCTGGCAGGTCGAACGTGCCGACGTCCCGGGCGCCGTGTTGCTCCGGGCAGAGATGAAGGTGCCCGGCGAAGCATGGCTGCAATTCAGCCTCACACCCCAACCGCACGGCCGCACGCTTCTGCGGTGCTGCGCATGGTTCCAGCCCCGCGGTTTGGCCGGAGAGATGTATTGGACCGGCTTGTACCCGGTTCACGCACTAATTTTTTCAGGCATGCTCAGGGCAATCAGGAATCGCGCGGAACAGGCTTCATAGGCAGAGCGCAACCGCTCCCTGGAAACGTAAATACCACACAAACGATCAGCCTTTCGCTTGAATCGGCATTGGGAGGCGTAGCGCTGCTGGCGCCTATGGGCTCAAGAGGTCTGCGGGCTTTTGCTCTGTGGACAACCGTAACTGCCGTCCTTACGTAAACCATCCTGCTTTCCGTTCCATCTCATATCCGTCCATACTTTAGCTATGAATGACTTGAAATTTGCCTTCCGCCAATTCCAGAAGTCTCCGGGATTTGCAGCCACGGTGATTCTCACCATTTCGCTTGGCATTGGGGCGAATACGGCTATCTTCACCCTGGTCCACGCCGTTCTGATGAAGTCCCTGCCGGTAAGCGATCCTGCCACCCTTTACCGCATCGGCGACCACGACGACTGCTGCGTCAATGGTGGATACCTGAACGACGAAGGCGATTTCGACCTATTCTCCTACGATCTTTACCGAGAGCTGCAGAATTCCACTCCGGAGTTCGAGCAACTGGCGGCATTCCAGTCCGGCCAGAACATGATGAACGTCCGCGTCGGAAACACCGCCGCGAAAGCTGAGCGGACCGAATACGTCTCCGGCAACTACTTCACCACTTTTGGAATCGGCGCCTACGCCGGACGCATGATTCTGCCCTCCGATGACGTTCCCGGCGCTGCGCCGGTCGCGGTGCTCAGCTATGCCGGCTGGCAGGCCAATCATGCGGGCGATCGCAACGTCGTCGGTTCGACATTTTTCATTCAGAGCCATCCGGTCACCGTTGTTGGCATCGCGCCTCCGGGCTTCTTTGGAGATCGCATTCGCCCCAACCCTCCGGCCTTCTGGATCCCCCTCAATACCGAACCGGTGCTGGAAGGTGAAACCAGCATTCTGAGGCAGCCTGCTTCCAACTGGCTGTACGCCCTTGGCCGACTCAAGCCCGGCATCGCTCCTGGCGCCTTGCAAGCCAAGATCTCCACTACATTGCGCCACTGGCTGGCAACACAAACCGCCTACACCAGCAACGGCGGCGACAAAGAGATTCCGAAGCAGCATGTGGTATTGGCTCCCGGAGGGGCGGGCATCCAGAACCTGCAGCAACAGACAGGGGACGGCCTTCGTCTCCTGACCTGGATTTCCGCCCTGGTCTTATTAGTCGCGTGCGCCAATATCGCCAATCTTCTGCTGGCAAGGGGCACAGCGCGGCAGGCCGAGACCTCGATACGGACCGCCTTGGGCGCCTCGCGATCCGTTCTGATTCGCCAATTGCTCACAGAAAGCGTGCTTCTGGCCGCGGGCGGAGGCCTGATCGGAATCGCCGTCGCCTATGCAGGGGCGCGCATGATTCTTACCTTGGCATTCCCCGACGCCACGCAGATGCCGATCCATGCCAGCCCGTCCCCGATCGTGCTCGGCTTTGCCTTCCTGCTCTCGCTGGCCACCGGAATTATCTTCGGTATCGTCCCGGCGTGGGTGACCTCCCATGCCGATCCTGCCGAGGCTCTACGGGGAGTCAACCGCTCGACTGGGGATCGCGCTCTTTTGCCGCAGAAGACGCTGATCGTGCTGCAGGCAACGTTGTCGCTGGTTCTGCTGGTGGGCGCCGGCTTGATGACCAAGACCTTGCGCAATCTGGAGCATCAGAACTTCGGCATCACGACGACCAACCGGTACGTCATCCATATCGACCCCATGGGTGCTGGATACAACATCAATACCGTGGGCGCGTTCAATCAGCGACTGGAGCAGGAGTTCTCGGCTCTGCCTGGCGTCAAGAGCGTGGGCATTGCCCTGTACAGCGCGCTGGAGGGCAACAACTGGGGTGAAGGGATTTACGTCGAGGGCCGTCCTGCGCCGGGACCGGAAGAGCACAACGGGTCTTCCTGGGATCGCGTCAGTCCTCATTTCTTCGAAACCATCGGGCAACCGGTGATTCGCGGCCGCGGCTTCAGCGAGCAAGACACGGCCACGTCCCGCATGGTTGCGGTTGTAAATCAGGCCTTCGTGAAGAAGTTTTTCCCCAAAGAGGATCCCATCGGGCGGCACTTCGGAACCTTTGATCAGAAGTATGCGGGCGATTATGAAATTGTGGGCATTGTCGCGGATGCCACGTACAACA
>DASSJE010000107.1:0-4156 GCA_035691365.1 Terriglobia bacterium | reverse complement strand
TTTCACTTCCAGCGGATCTTCTTCGTCGAGGTCGCGCAATTCGCGGACGTCCTTGTGGCGGAAGAGCGCGTTGTCGTCAAAATTCATCTTGGCATCCAGCGCCAGCAGGCGGCCGTCGCGCGTCAGCACAAAGGGATTGATTTCCGCGAGCGAGGCGTCGCTCGCCTGGAAGGCATGGTAGAGGGCCGCGAAAAACCGCGTTGCTTCCTTCAGCAGGGACGGATCAAGCCCCAGCCCAAAGGCAATTTTGCGCGCCTGGAAGGGCTGAAGCCCCACTGCCGGGTTGACGGTTTCCTTCAGGATTTTCTCCGGGTGCTCGGCGGCCACGACTTCGATCTCAACTCCGCCCTCGCTGGAAGCCATGAAAACGGGCGCAGCGGCCGCGCGGTCAATCACCAGGCCCAGGTAAAACTCGCGCGCGATGTCGAGCCCTTCTTCGATCAGAAGGCGCCGGACGATGCGGCCTTCGGGTCCGGTCTGTGCGGTCACGAGCTTTTTGCCCAGAATCTTGCCGGCAACGGTTTCGGCTTCCGCAGCCGAGCGGACCACCTTGACGCCGCCGGCCTTGCCTCTGCCGCCGGCGTGGATCTGCGCTTTCACCACCACCGTTTCGCCCAGGCGCGTGGCGATTTCGCGCGCCTCTTCAGGCGTGTAAGCAACTTCTCCCTTGGGAACCGTAACTCCAAAACGAGCCAGAATCTGTTTGGCTTGATATTCGTGAATCTTCATAGCTGGTCTACGCGGTCATGAGATTTTCCAAAAAATTGCCGAGGCGGCAAAGGTCCACACCTGCGGGCCTGATTGCGCCGGACTCCTGCCAGAGGATGCCGTTCCGTCGTACAATAGAGCGGCGCGATGTCTGCAGAATCTGCCAGTATAGGCAATGTGGGGTCGAAAATCAAACAGCAGGCGTTGCCGGGGCTGATCGCGATCGTGTAGCTCCGGCGTTTTTGCCGCGGCGCCTAAGACGAATCACAGCTCTGCCTGTTAAAATCCTTTTGAATCGTCATGCAAATTTCTGAAGCCATTGAAAAGCTGAAACTCGGTGAGGGCCTCGCGCGCCAGGAGGCCCACAGCGTGATGCAGGAACTGCTCTCCGGGCGCGTGCAGGAAGAACAGATTGTGGCTCTGCTTCTGGCCCTGCGCGACAAAGGCGAAACCACCGCGGAATTGGTGGGCTTTGCGGAGGTGATGCGGGCGCAGGCGCGGCAGGTGTTGGCCGACGCCGGAGTGCGCGTCGAGCAATTTATCGATTCGCAGGCGCTGCTGGATACCTGCGGCACGGGCGGCGATGGGCGGGGCACGGCCAACGTCTCAACTGCCACGGCGCTGGTGGTGGCAGGGTGCGGCGTGCCCGTCGCCAAGCACGGCAACAGGTCCATTTCAAGCCGCTGCGGCAGCGCCGACGTGCTGGAAGCGCTGGGCGTTGCCGTCGACCTGCCGCTGCAGCATATTCCTGATTGCCTGGAGCACGTGGGCATGGTGTTCCTTTTTGCTCCGCACCTTCACCTGGCCATGAAGCACGTGATGGGCGCGCGGCGCAGCATCAAGAGCAAAACCATATTCAACCTGCTGGGACCGGTGACCAATCCGCTGGAAGCCAGGCACCAACTCACCGGAATCTACGACGGCGAGCGTACGGAAATGATGGCCGAGGCGCTGGGAACCGTGGGAACAAAGCGCGCCATCGTTGTGGCCGGATCGGACGGACTGGATGAGATCACCATCACCGGGCCAACCAAACTCTCCGATTACGATTCCGGCCGGACGGAAACACGCCACATTCTGCCGGAAGATTTCGGCCTCGAGCGCGCGGAGGCCGAGACGCTGGCCGGCGGCGATTCCGCACAGAACGCCCGCCTGCTGATCGAGATCCTTGACGGAGAAAAAAATCCGCTGCGGGATTGCATTCTGGCGAATGCTTCCGCGGCGCTGGCAGCGGCAGGCAAAGCGGGCAGTTTCCCCGAAGGCGTGGCGATCGCGGCCGAGTCAATCGATTCCGGCTCAGCTAAACGAACGCTTCGCGCGCTGGTGGAATTTACAGATAAACACCGGCGATGAAGAAAAGCCGCAGACCGCGACAGCGGCGGCCTGCGCTACCTCTCGCCTTCATTCACCCGCCGGGTGCAGGTTCTGATCAAAAAACCTCAGCAGCCTTTTGAGGAGATAGAGCCGCGCTGAGTAGGCGCTGAAGCCGTGCTTTTCGCCGGGCTGCAGATAAAGCTGGTACTGCTTGCCGCCGCGCACCAGGGCCTCAATGAAACTGATGGTGTTCTGCAGGTGGACGTTGTCATCGTCCACGCCGTGCATCAGCAGGAGATTGGCGGTCAGATTCCCTGCCGCCTCGAGCGGCGATGATTCCCGATAACCCTCAGGGTTCGCGTCCGCGGTGCGCATATACCGCTCGGTGTAAATGCTGTCATAAAATTTCCAATCGGTGACCGGGCCGCCCGCCGCTCCGCATTTGAAAACGTTGGGCGCGTGTGTCAGCGTGTAGAGCGTCATGTAGCCGCCGTAAGACCAGCCCCGGATGCACATGCGGCTGGAATCGACGTAGGGCAGAGACTTCAGATAATCCACGCCCGCCAACTGATCTTTGAGTTCCTGGCGCCCCATGTGCTCGAAAATGGGCGTTTCAAAAGCGTGGCCGCGCCCCCACGAGCCGCGATTATCGAGGATCCACAGCACGTAGCCGCGCTCCGCAAAAAGCTGGTCTTCGAGCGAGGTCACGCCCCAGGAATCCGTCACCATCTGGACTTCCGGGCCGCCGTAAACTTTCACGATCACCGGATACTTCTTGTGCGGATCGAAATCGGGAGGCTTTACCAGGCGCGCATAAAGGTTTGTTCCGTCCGGGGCCTTGACCGTAACGAGTTCAGTGGCGCCGAGTTGGTATTCATCCAGATAACTGGCCGGCTTGTCGAGTGTGGCAACTTCCCCGCCATCCGACTTGTAAAGCCGCGCCACCGGAGGCGTGCTGTAGTCCGAAAATTCGTCCACGTAGTAGCGGCCATCGGGTGACAGATAGAAAGTGTGCGTCCCCGGCTCTCTGGAAATTCTTTCGAGGTTGGTCCCATCGAGATGGACCCGGTAGATCTGGCGCTGGCGCGGATCGGTCTCCGTCGTAAGGAAATAGACCCAGCCGGAATCGCCGGCCACCTGGAACAGGGGAACGTCGGAAAAGAGCGGCCGGTCAAGCATCCAGTCGCCGCCGGTGAGTTTCTTCTGGAGCTTGCCATCCGGGTTGTAAAGATAGAGGTGCATCCAGCCGTCGCGCTCGGAGGCCCATAGGAAGCGCCCACCGCCCAGAAAATGCGGAGGGTTGAGAGAATTGATCCAGTACTTGTCACGCTCAACCAGCAGCGTGCGGCTGGCGCCGGAATCCACGTTCCACAGGTGCGCGACCTCTTCGGTCTGGTCGCGGTTCAGGGTGAGGAAACAAATTGATTTTGAATCGGGCGTCCAGGAAAACCTGGGAGCAAAATACTCAACCTGCTCAGATGAGCCCTTTGAAACCCAGGTCTTGCTGCCGCCATCGACTGAAACCACGTGGAAAGTTGCTTTCGGGTTCAGATCGCCGGATTGCGGAAACCGCTGGGGATTGACACGAACGTGCGGCGACAGGAAATTCAGCAGCGGATATTGCGGGACCGGAGAATCATCGAGCTTAAGGTAAGCAATCATTTTCCCATCCGGCGACCATTCGTAGGAGCGGCCGGTGGCGCGGTCTGCGAGCTCTTCCTTGTAAACCCAGTCCAGCACGCCGTTCAGCACCAGCGTGGTCCCATCATTGGTGAGTTGTGTTGTCTCGCCGGTGTTCAGCGAAATTGTAAAAATGTTGTTCTGCTTCACAAAGGCAACTCGGTCACCTGCGGGAGAAAAGGTAGGTTCTTCTTCATTCTGCGAGTCATGCGTCAGCCGCCGGGTTTCGCCGGTCGGGACATTCAATACCCACAAGTCATTCCCACCCTGGAGAAGGATTTTATCGCCGTCAGGCGACCATTGATAAGTGTCGGGACCAACGCCGGCGGGAATGTTCAGTTGCCGCGCCTGGCCTGTTGCCACGTCATAAAGCCACAAACCATAACTGGCATCGTCACGGACGTAACTGACTTCTTCATGGCCTGGGCGCCACATGATGCGGCTGATGGACGGG
>DASSJE010000106.1:0-4763 GCA_035691365.1 Terriglobia bacterium | reverse complement strand
CCGACCAGGAATGGATGGAACGAATCAGCCAGCCGAATTTCACCCTGGTCATGATGTGCTGGACGCTCTCAAAAGCCTCGTTGGCGCCGGGCCGGTAGTAGAGCAGCAGCAGAATCCCGGTCAGCACCTGGATGACAAAGAGAAAGAGCGTAATGCCGCCCAGAAAATACCAGTAGGACAGGCGATGGAGCGGGACGGTCTTCTTGCGCAACGGAGCAAGCAGTTCGTTCCAGCCAAAGCGGGCGTCGAGCCAGTCGTGGACTTTCACGAAGACGCTCATGTCAGGATTCCTGGCGGCGCCGGACAAAAATCTCGTCGCCACGCACTTGTACTTCAAAGGCTTCCAGCGGACGCGGCGGCGGGCCGGAAACGTTGCGCCCGTTGGTGTCATACTTTCCGTTGTGACAGGCGCACCAGACTTCGCGGGTATCGTCGCGATATTGCACGGTACACGCAAGGTGCGTGCATGTGGCGGACATGGCGCGGTATTCGCCGGTGGAGGTGTGGATCAGCAGGCCAGGGCGGCTGCCGAAACGAAACACCTTGCCGCTATTCGGCTTTAACTCGCCGACGCGGGCGGCAATTACTGAACCGCTGCCCATATCGGACTCACCGGGGGGAATGAGAAAACGCAAAACGGGATAAAAAAAGGCCGCTGCACTAAGAAAGAAGCCGCTGCCGAGCAGCGCTTCTACAAAGCGTCGACGCCGTACCGGAGTAGTCGCCAGCCCATTGGGTTGATTCATGCCTTGATCGGTGGGTGCCATTGCGCCTCACTGAGAGTGAACTGAACTGCGGGCCCAACTTGCCAAACATCTTTATGATCTTGCCGGCTGAAACTAAAAACGCCGGCTATTTGGGTAGTGGTACAGTTTGGCTGAATTGTCATCGCTTGCGCGATGACGTCTGCCTCGCACCCCGCCACGCGCAAAAGCGGCGCATGTCGGCGACCCCGCTCAGGCCCGCGATTCCAGCCCAACCCGCGCAAAGACCGCGCGTGTCGGGGGCCCGGCAAGCGAATCGCTAGACGCTGATACTGCTGGTGCCTCAGTTTTCAAACTGACCCACTACCGCTATTTGCCCTTGCCTGCATCCTTCGCCAACTCGCGCATGTACTTGATCAAATCGGTAAGTTGAGCATTGGTAAGTTTGCCTTCATAGGCGGGCATTTTGGCTTTGCCTTTCAGTGCCACTTCCAGCAGTTCTGAGTCGGGCTGTTTCTGCACTTCAGGGCTCTGGAAATCTTTCACGCCGAGTTTCTTGCCGGCCGGGCCGCCGGTGGCATCAGGTCCATGACAGATCTGGCACTTGGTTTTGTACAACGTTTGAGTATCCTGGGCCGCGGCTGGAAGCGCCGCTCCCGCCAGCAAGCCGAGCACGATCATTCCGCAGATAATTGCTTTCATCAGACTTTCCTCCGCAAATCGAATTAACTTCTTACATCGTGTAACGCACAGACATCGCAAACATGTTCCCCCGGAAATCCCTTGGCAGAGTTGGCCCAGGATCGGATTTCTCGTTGTAGTCGTAGTAGTTCCAGCCGGTCTTGTAAGTCAGCTTCTCGGTAATGGCAAACGCGATCGAAGCCGTGGGCAGGTGGTAGTTGAGACTCAACGGGCCTGTGGGCGCGATGGGATTCAGGATCAGCGTATTGCCGGACGTACTCGTCACGGCATATCCCGCGCCTGCAGTCACCCGCTTCCATGGCTTCATCACCAGCGATCCGGCGGCAAAGTGCGAAACGTTGGTGTAGGTCGACAGGCCGGAAAGGAATGGCGTGCCGCAACTGATGGTTCCCGGAGGCGTGAAGTTGGGCGTGGCTACGAAGCAGATGTTGATCTGCGAAAAGATGTCATTGTAGTCGTAGGAAAGATCGACACCCCATTTCGATTCCGGCTTGGCAAAGGCGCCGCTGAAGCCGAAGCTGCGGTTATGACCCAGGCCGCCGATATCGAAGCTGGTATTGCGGGTTTCCAGGATGCGCACGGCCGCTCCAAAGGTAGTCCAGTCCAGCGGCTTGTAGTTGGCGCGGACGCGGTAATCCTGCGAGTGGCGAGGCGTGATGCGGAAGAAAGTGTTGTCTCCGGTAAAAAATTCGGCTTCCGCGCTCATGCGGAACTTGTCAGTAGGCCGCGCGGAAAAACCGATCAGGCCGGTGTGGCCGTTGATCTGCACAAAGTCATCGCCCACGTCGGCAGCGGCGACAAACGCCGTGCAGGTGCCATCAGGGTTTAACGGATGGGCCACAGCGGGAGCACACGCTCCGCGGTTGGCCAGGGCTGCTGTGGGGCCGGGGAAGAAAGTCTGGATCTGGGCGCCGTCAATTCGCTGCGTGATTTCCTTGCGCTCAAAGCGATAGCCGACATGGGCGCTGACCCGCTTGGTGAAATCGTATTCCAGCATGAAGGTGTTCGCCGTCCGCTTCTGGCCGAGGAAATCATTTCTGAAGTCCACAATAAGGTCAGCCGCGGAGCCGCTGACATGCTGCGGGCAGGTGGCTGCGGTGAACGGCGGCGGACAGGTGGCCGGCGTAAACACGTTGGGAGTTGACAACAGGTTGGCGCCAAAAAGGTTCGCTGTGCCCAGGGTCCAGTTTCCGGGGATCCGGAAGCCGTCATAGCGGAAGCTGTCAACAATCCGGAGCTTGTCCGTCACGCGGACGGTAACCGCGAGATCGCCGGCAAGCGAAATACGGTGGGCGAGGGAGCTGCCGTTCAGAGCGAAGCTACGCAGACGATTCCGGCTCAAGCCGTTAAACAATTCCGCGGTGGAGGGATTGCTTGCTTCGGCGTCAGAATAATTGAGACGTCCGGACATATCCACGCGGCGGAAATAGTTGCTCTGGAAACTGAACTGCTCCGTGGGGAATGCATTTCGCGTGTTGCCGAAACGGTTGTAATTGAAGAACGCGCTGCAGGCCGTATTGACGAATCCTCCGACGAACAGCGGCCCGCATGGCTGGTTTGCCGCCGAGTTGTAGGGCAGACCCAGATTCACGGGAATACCGCCGGGCAGGAAAAAGCCGGGTACACCGAAAATATTCATTTGGGCGGTGGTGGGAAGATTGGCCGTAGTATCGCCCTTGAAATATGTGTAGAACTGGTCGTAATTGAGATTGGTGCGGGGAATGAAGCGCAATGAAACGCCAAAATTGTAGTTGTCGGTCGTGTTCAGCGTAGGCTGCACCACCAACGCATCAGTACCCTGGTGGTCGCTGCTGAAGCTGGTGCCTTCATTCACCACTCTGGACCATCCCAGCTTGAATCGGATGTTGCCGACCGGAAAGAGGCTGAGATTGGCGTCACTCATCCTGCGAGTAAGCAGAAACTCATGCGGCGAGTTCGCGATGGGAACGCTCAGGGTTGGAGAAGAGGGGTTGAGCGGATTGGCAAACAGGTTGTAATCAAAAATATTCTGGTCGCGCCGGAAACTGCCGTTGAAGCTATAGATTTTTCCCTTCTGCGCCCGCACGCGGCTCACGTCATTGGGGTCGCCGCCGTAGCCGAAGTTGCTGAAGTTGAGATCGTCAAACAGAAATCCCTTGTGATCGGGCGAGTGCAGGTCCAGGGTGTATTCCATCAGGCGCACCCCGGTGCCAAGGTTGACCATGGTGTCCCATGTGCCGGTGTTGCCGGTATAGTCCGTGACGCGGCCGCCAAATTCGGCGGACTGCTTGATCACCCACGGCCCGGCTGTTTCACCCTCGTTATTCTCGGTGGTGATCCATGTGGCCAGCACATCGGACTTGCGGCCGGAATCCACGGCGACGCCTAAATCCGGCTGGCGATGTTTTTCTTCTGCTTTTTTGGCCGCGGGCGCAGGTTTCTTGTCCTTGTCCGATGCCTGCTGCGCGGGCGCAGTCGACGCCTGATCATCAGGCGCCTGGGCAAAAAGCGTCAGGCCAAAGAGTCCCATTCCGATCAACAGAAGGCGCGATGGCCACTTACTGGGAATGTGCAATTTTCCATTCATCTCATCACCTCCATGTCTTACGGTTTGAAGAACACCCGGTCAGAGTTGGAACCATGTATGGCCGTGTGGCACATTGTGCAGGCCTGGTATTTCTGGGCCTGGTTGTGGAATGACGGCGCGGCCGGGGCGGGCGCGTCCACCGTGAGCGTGTGGCATTCGAGACAAACGAGGTTTACGTTGCTGCGCTTCAGCAGCCGCGGGTTTGAAGAACCATGGGGTGTGTGACAAGCCACGCAGCCTTCGGTCTTGATGGGGGCATGCTCCCATGCGAATGGGCCTGCCTTGTCCGTGTGGCAGTTAAAGCAAACCATGTCTTGTGCGGCAGTGGAGCGCAACTGCTGCGGCAGGAAACCGCCGTGCTGATTGTGACAATTGGTGCAGTTGATCAGGCCCTCATTCACGCGATGGTGGAAGGGCTTGGAGAAATCCGGCTTGACTTCCAGATGGCAGCTATAGCAAAGCGCCGGCTGCGCCGCCTTCAGGAGCTGGCGGTTGACCTTGGGCGAGTGTACGGAATGGCAGTCCACGCACCCTACGTTGTTTTTCAAGTGCTTGGAACGGAGAAAGTTGGAGTGCTCTTCTCCAAATTCATGGCAGCTCAGGCAGCGCTTGGAAGATTCCTCGCGCGAGAGCGAGGCAAAGCGAATGATTTTGTCCGGATCGCCCGCCTCGGCGTGGGCCTTGCCCGGCCCGTGGCAGGCCTCGCAACCCTGCCATTCGGGGCCCTGGTGCTTGTTCAGCGTGGTCTTCCAGTGCGGCCCCTGGTCATAACTCCTGGCCTGTTCTTCATG
>DASSJE010000105.1:0-3128 GCA_035691365.1 Terriglobia bacterium | reverse complement strand
TTGGCGGTGCTCTTGCTCACGTTGGCTTGCGCAAACTCCAAATCTGCCGTCTGCGCTTCCTCATACGTCGCCTGCGCCTTCGCTTCATCAGCCTGCGCTCCCAGCAATTGCGCGTCGGCGCTCGAAGTCCCGCTGGCCACGTTTTCCGCCGTGCGCGGAACGTCCACTCCCGCCGACCGCGCTTCGCCTTCCGCCAGCGCCAGCGCCCCCTTCGCCTGGTCTACCGCGGCCTGGTAATCCCGTGGATCGATTTTCACGAGTACCTGTCCCGCTTTCACCGCCTGGTTGTCGTTTACCAGCACTTCCGCCACACGCCCGTAAACCTTCGCCGCAATCGGCGTGATGTGACCGTCGATCTGCGCGTCATCCGTGCTCTCGCGGTTGTGGTAGTAAAGAAACAGCCCCACCAGCGCCGCGAGCACCACCGCGCCGCCGAGAATCGCCAGCCTTTGCATCTTCGGGTTGGCAAGCCCCTTCGGCGCTTCTTTCTCCAGCGGCACTTCCACCATTGGCCGTACTTTGGTGGCGTTTTCCAGCCCGACTTCGATCTCAATGCTCATCGTCCCCTCACTTCGAGTAAACTTTTTCCATCTGCCCGATCGATCGCGCGTAATCCGCGCGTGCCTGGTTGAATCGGTAGAGCGCCGCAATCTGGTTGTCGTTGGCCCTCGCTAGCGAATCTTGCGCCTGGATCACTTCGATGTTGTTCGCTACGCCGGCCTTGAACCGGTCCCTTGCCTGATCCACTTCCTCTTTCGAAAGCTGCACTCCCAGATTTGCCACTTGCACTTGATTGCGTGCCGAGTCCAGATTGATCAGCGCCGTCTTTACATCCAGCGCGATCTGGTTCCGCAAGTCGTCTTCCTGCTGTTGCAATTTCCGGATTTCCAGATCCGCTCGCACGACCTCCGCGTGTATCCGGCCCCCCGTAAAGAGCGGCAAATTCACGCTCGCTTCATAGTTGTACGTGGGCAGCGTGGTGCTGGACGACGATCCCAGATAGGCGAAATTTCCGTCGAATCTCACCGAGGGCAGCCTCGAATACTGCGCCGCCTGCTTCTCCGCGCCAGCCGCCCTCAGCTGCGCTTCCAGCGACTTCCACTCTTCCCGTCCAGCCAGTGCCTCATCGATGCTGGCGCCCACTTCCGGCTGCGGCGTATCGAAGAAGCTCAGAGAATCCGCCAGCTCGATGTCCTGGCGTGGGTCGAGATTCAGCAGCCGGCTCAGCCCAAAAGTTGAAGTGGCTTTCTCGTCTTGCGCCTCGAGCAATCTCTGCTTCTCGTTCTGCAATTCCACGTTCGCGCGCAACGTATCTATCCCGGTCCCAACTCCTTCTTTCTGCAGATCCGCCGCCTGGTCGTATAGCGCCTGCGCCAACTGCACTCGCGATTCCGAGGCCTGCACGTTCGCGACAGCTCGCAGCGTCCCGATGTATTGCGACACCACCAGCAAAATCACTTGCTCCCGCGTTGACAGGCTGCTTGCCTTGCTCGCTTGCATCGTCTCTCGCGCCGCCTGATACTTCCGCCATAGCGTCAGGTCGAAAACGGGCGCGCTCACGCTCGGACCGGCCGAAAAGAGCTGGTAAGGTCCCAGCGACTTTGGGAACCCTGGAAAAGGCGTCTTGCCGCCGAACTGCGCCAGCAGGTTTACTTTCTGGGCTTCATCACTAATCCTGGCGTTCACCTGCGGCAGGAGATCGGCCAGCGCCAGGTTCTTGTCTTGAACGCTTTGTGCCGCCGCTAATATGGCGATCTGCGCCGTGGGATTCTGCTTCAGCGCCAGGCTCACCGCTTGATCCAATGTAAGCCGTACTGCACCCGCGGCTGCATTCCCCGGCAACTGGCTCTTGTTCCCATCCTCTTGCCCGCGCGCAACCACTGGCGTTACCAGCAAGCTGAAAAACGCCATGTAGAAAATAATGTGCGAACCCTTTTTGTGGCCGCTGGTTACCGGTTTCTCCGCCCGCTCGCCGCCCTCAATTTCCTGAACAATGGCTTGGTTGAGGCACCCTTCCGCTGCCAGCTTTCCCCCTTGCCGGTGGATCTCTTTAAGCAGCACTCTGCCGGCGGCATCGATAAAGCTCACGCCGCACAAGTCCACGCTGTACTTCTCGCTCTGGGCCCGCTCTTTCCAGCACTGCTCCAGCGCCGCTACCCACGGCCCAGCCAGCTTCCCTTCCACACTCAAAATCGTTCTTCCGCGCTTCTTTTCTGTGGTGATTCTTAACATTTTGTTTGTCCTGCCGGTACGCAATAGATGCATTAGGGGCACCATAAGATGTTAAATTTTGGTCATCTGTAAAACATTGAATACATTAGCGTTATTCAAAGTGAAGACGTTCTAAATTCGCCTTATGTGCTGCTATTTGGGCATATGACCAAAATAGGGCTATGATTTATTGCTATTATATCGTCACATGGCGCCATCTGAAGCCCGCCATTTGCTACACGACGCTCTGCTTCCTTAGACCAATGTCTTGCGCTGTCTCCGCAGGAATGCGCTCGCGGCTCGACGGCTGGCCGCTATCCTGTAACCTGCTCTCAGCTTCTTGGAGGTGGCTACCACGAAGTCGGAAGTCTGTTAGACAACCACATTGTTCTGATCTAGCTCGAGGCTCTCATCCGGACGATGGACTACATGGTCGCCGTTTTCCGAACCTGGACGGTTCGGCGTTAAGCGTACGGGCTTTGGCACTTCCGCGTTTCCACGCTGCTCAAGGAATCTCACCTACCGGCGAACCGCGATGGCCTGCAGTTCAAAATGCCCCCCTCGCAGCAGCGATCCTGCTCCGATGAATTCACGCGCGGGAAAATCCTTCGTCGTGAAATAGGTCTTATAAACCGTATTGAACTTGTCGTAGAGCGAGAGGTCCGTGCACGCAATTTGAACATAGACCAAATCATCCATCGTCATGCCCGCCTGTGTGAGAGTTCCCTTCAAGCTATCCAGCAGGAGCTTGACCTCTTCCTCCACGTCCGCGGGCGGTTTTCCCGTCTTGGGATCCAGCCCGATTCTCCCCGCCAGGTACAGCGTGTTCCCGGCAAGAATGCCGTCACTGTAGGGGGCCTGCACCGCCTTTTCCGGCGCGTTGAACACCTTGCGTGTGGCTTGCGGCGCGGGCTCCG
>DASSJE010000104.1:0-12530 GCA_035691365.1 Terriglobia bacterium | reverse complement strand
GCGAGCGGTCGAGGATGACATTGATATAGTCGTTGCGCGCCGCCCACGGGTCCTTGAAAAGTTGTTTCCCCTTTCTGGCAAATGAGGAGTTGATCGTGTTCCGCAACCAGTCCAGAGCTTCGCGAAGAGGTGCGCGCCATTTCTGGTTCCATCCCTCGTGGCCTCCACTGTTGCAGCCGCAATCGTTACGCCACCGCTCAACACCGTGAACACAGCTCCAGGAGCTATTCTCAAAGATCTTCGCTTCATGGGCCGGCGCGTGCTGTTCCAGAAATTCTGCGTAGTTCGTCAGCTTGACGGGTCCCTTGGCGTCGATGTAATCCAGCGCGTAAGCGAGGGCCATATCACCGTAAGGATGGTGATGCCCATAGGTTTCACCATCTGTCGCAATATGGACCAGTTGAGGCCCCTCGTGGTCCTCGGTAAAGACTCCCAGCAACCGCTCCGCAAATTTCTCGCCACTGGCCAGCAAACCTTCAAATGCAATGCCGCGTGAAATGGGTCCGTCATAGAAGAACACGTCGATCCACCGGCCGTAGCGGAGGCGCACGCGGTAAGGGACCGAAGGGTCGATGCGCCCTCCACTCGTATCCCGCCAATTCCGCGCGCCGACGGGCCTTGCGCGCCAAGCCTGGTATGGGGAGAGAACTGTGAACCGGATGTCGTGCTGTGCCAGGATGTCCAGAGTTTCCGGATCAACGGCGGTTTCCGGCAGCCACATTCCCTCCGGCTTACGTCCGTACCGATGCTCAAAATCACGAATTCCCCAGACGACCTGGGTCTCCTTGTCCCGGCCGTTGGCCAGAGGCATGATCATGTGGTTATAAGCCTGGGCCATGGCTGAACCGTGGCCTGAATAAAATTTCCGGCTTTCCTGGTCTGCAGCCAGAATGGCCCGATAAATTTCCGGGGCCTTCACTTCAAACCACATCATCAGGGTCGGGCCAATGTTGAAGCTGATCCGCGAATAATTGTTGACAATTTTCCGGATGCGCCCATCGCCGTCCAAGATTCGCGAGGCGGAGTTCGGCCCGTAACACTCGGCGGAAACACGCTCATTCCAGTCATGATAGGGATAAGCGGAGTCCTGGACCTCGATGGCTTCCAGCCAGGGGTTTTCGCGGGGCGGCTGGTAGAAATGTCCGTGGATACAAATGTACTGGTCTGGCATACACCTCATTCCGTTCTATGAATTAGTCTGAAAAAAGACAATGGAGCACGCGGCAATTGAAAGGGAAGCATTCCCGTCAGTCTCCAGCAGGTCGGGACACAAGCTCCCTCTGCCGTTCCATCGCGGATCCGCAGAGTCCAGGATTTTCTTGAAACACGATTTGGGAAATGGAAACATCGCAGTGGCAGGTTCGCTGCCCAGGTTAAAAATCATGACGGCCTGACCGTCACATCGCCATCGCCTGACCCAGAGGAGGTTTTCCCTTTCGAACGCAATTGCCTCAGTTTCATTCTGGCTGGCCTGTGAAAACGCGGGAAGCTGACGCCGCAGCCGAATCAATTCACGGACGAAATTGTATAGCGCCTGGTGGTCGACCTCGGACCGCACAGCGTGGTTCAGCTTGCAAGCCTGGAAGGTCTCCTCGCTCTGCGGATCAGGAATCCGCCCCGCCCACTCGAACGCAGCAAATTCCTCCTGCCGGCCCTTTCTGACGGCCTCGATTAAATCCGGATCGGAATGGCTGACGAAGTACTGGAACGGGGAAATTTCACCATACTCCTCACCCATGAAGAGCAGAGGGATAAAGGGCGAGAGCAGCACCGCAGCCGCCGCAACTTTTTGTGCCTCAAATGACACCAGCGTGCTCAGCCGTTCGCCCTCCAATCGATTGCCCACCTGATCGTGGTTCTGGACGAAAACCACAAACCGCTCGCACGGCAGTCCCTGCGACGAGTTCCCGTGGCTCCGCCTCCGATACGTGGAGTATTGTCCTGTATAAACAAAACCCTCCCGGAAGGCTTTGGCCAGTTGCTCCACCTTGCCAAAGTCGCCGTAGTAACCGTTTCTCTCGTGCGTGAGGAGCGCGTGCAAAGCGTGGTGAAAGTCGTCGCTCCACTGGGCGTCCAGGCCGTACCCGCCAGCATCGAGGCGCCTGATGATTCTGGAGTCGTTCCTGTCGCTTTCCGCGATCACATGTATCTTGCGTTTCAGTTGCCGCGCCTGCCGGTGAACGGCCACACCAAGTTCTTCAAGAATCGGGCGGGCCGACGGGTCCACAATTGCATGAATTGCATCCAGCCTGAGCGCATCGATGTGGAATTCTTTCGTCCAGTAAAGCGCGTTTCCGATAAAATAACGCCGGACTTCATCGCTCGCAGGCCCGTCGAAATTGATCGCCCGCCCCCACGGTGTGCGGTACCGGTCAGTGAAGTAGGGGCCAAATTCCGCCAGATAATTACCTTCCGGCCCGAGGTGGTTGTAAACCACATCAAGCACCACCGCCAATCTGCGCGCGTGGCAGGCCTCAACCAGGGCCTTCAGACCTCCGGGACCTCCATAAGAATTCTGGACAGCATATGGAAACACGCCGTCATAACCCCAATTCTGGTTACCCGGAAACTGCGCCACAGGCATCAACTCGACGGCGGTGACGCCCAGTTCGCAAAGCCCGTCCAGGTGTGGGATGACAGCCTCAAATGTCCCCTCTTCGGTGTAAGTGCCGACGTGAAGTTCGTAAATGATATAGTCCGCCAGGTCCAGCCCCATCCAGCCGGAATTCTGCCAGTTAAAGTTAAGATCAACAACTTCCGAAGGTCTGTGCACGCCCTCAGGTTGGTAGCGCGAAGCAGGGTCCGGTCTTTCGTTTCCACCGTCAAGCCGATAGTAATAGCGGGTCCCCGGAGCCACTCCATCGGCAAGGACTCCGTGATATCCCCGTTCCTGTGGCTCCATCGCCAGTGTCCTCTCGGATGGCCCGGCAACATGGACGTCCACCTTTTCGGCCGCAGGCGCCCACACCAGAAAATGGCAACGCCCGTCACCCAGGTAAGTTGCTCCCAAAGGAAAACTCATCCGCGTTGTCCCTTGTTCCTGAAGAACGATATTGAAAGCGCCGGCAACGTCAACGATACAGACCACGGCCGGCCATGTTGTGAAGCCGGACTCGCTTCCGCCCCGCCCAGGTTGCCCCAGTTACCACCCCAGTATTGTGCTGCATCACTGTTCGCGATCTCGTGCCAGTAGCCGCCTCGGGGCACTCCAATGTGGTAATTGGTCCGCGGAACGGGTGTGAAATTACACGCGACAAGGACCAGGTCGTCCGTCGTAGACCCCTTTCGCATGAAGATCAGGACGGATTGATCGGCGTCAGCGCAATCGATCCACTCAAACCCTGCGGGTTCAGAATCCACCTCGTAGAGCGCCGGTTCGCGACGGTAAACGTGGTTCAGATCCTCGACCCATTTTTGAAGACCGGCATGGCTGGGATACTGCAGCACATGCCATTCGAGGCTCGCATCGTGCGTCCATTCCCTCACTTGGCCGAACTCGCCTCCCATGAACAGAAGCTTTTTCCCCGGCTGGGCGTACATACACCCCAGCAACAGGCGCAAATTGGCAAACCTTTGCCACTCATCGCCCGGCATCTTGCCCACAAGCGACCCCTTGCCGTGGACAACCTCATCATGCGACAGGGGCAGGACAAAATTCTCCGTGAAGGCATAGAGCATACGGAAGGTGAGGGAGTTGTGGTGATACTTTCTATAGATGGGCTCCTGCTTCATATACTCCAGCATGTCGTGCATCCATCCCATGTCCCACTTCATTCCAAATCCCAGGCCACCCACATAGGTTGGACGCGACACCATGGGCCAGGCCGTTGACTCTTCCGCCACCGTCTGGACGTCAGGATGCGCCTCGTAAACGTCCGTATTAAAGCGGCGAAGAAAATTGATCGCTTCCAGGTTCTCACGCCCGCCATACTGGTTGGGAATCCACTCGCCTTCCTTCCGCGAATAATCCAGATAGAGCATGGAGGCAACGGCGTCAACGCGCAGCCCGTCTGCATGGTAGACATCCAGCCACATGAGCGCGCTGCTCATCAGGAAGCTTCGCACCTCGTTGCGGCCGTAATTAAAAATGTAACTTCCCCAGTCCGGATGAAAACCCTGCCGGGGGTCCGCGTGCTCGAAAAGATGCGTGCCGTCAAAGTAGGCAAGCCCGTGCTCGTCCGTCGGAAAGTGCGATGGCACCCAGTCCAGATACACGCCAATGCTGTGCTGGTGCAGATGGTCGATCAGAAACATAAAGTCCTGCGGTGTTCCGTGGCGACTGGTGGGCGCAAAATAGCCGGTGGTCTGGTATCCCCATGACCCGCTGAACGGGTGCTCCATAACAGGAAGGAATTCCACATGTGTAAAGCCCATCCGAAGGATGTACTCGGTGAGTTTCTGAGCAAGTTCGTGATATGTCAGAAAACGGTTGCCCTCTTCCGGCACACGGGCCCAGGAACCCAGGTGCACTTCGTAGATCGACTGCGGGCTCGCCAGCGAGTTGTGCTTGTGCCTCTTGTCCATCCATTCCCGGTCGCCCCACGCATAATCCAAATCCCACACGCGCGAAGCCGTATCCGGCGGCACCTGGCGGTAGAGAGCAAACGGGTCCGTCTTGTCGACGTGGTACATTTGGTACCGGGATGCGATGTGGTATTTATAAAGGTCGCCGCGCCGGACCCCCGGAATAAAGCCTTCCCAGATTCCTGATCCTCCTCGCGGGCGAAGCACATGGCTTCCTTTATCCCAGCCGTTAAAATCTCCAATCACAGAGACGGCTTCGGCGTTCGGCGCCCACACAGCAAAACACGCGCCTTCCTGGCCATTAATATTCCGCAAATGGGCCCCCAGTTTTTGATAAAGCCGGTAGTGTGACCCTTCATTGAAGAGGTAAACATCATCCTCAGTCAGCATCGAAGCGTCATATCGGATGGGAAGAACCTCACCGGTGGAACGCCCCGCCTCGATGGGGTCGTATTCAGGCCTGTTCATCAAACCTCCTTTCTACGTCTTGCATTGTCGAGCGATTCAAGCATATCTCCCACTTCATGAATCTCTGTAATCTGCGCGAGACTGTATCTCGACTTCCTTTTCCAGTTGGGCCGTTCTTCGCAGGTTCCAGGGACGTTTTGGGGCTGCTTTTCGTACCACAAATCTTCAAGATTCACCATGACCATCCGGTTGCGACTCTTTCCAAGAAATTCCAGCAAAGCTTTCATGATCTCCACAATCGACGGGTCGCTACCTTTTCGCCCGGCGG
The DNA here is from genome assembly GCA_035691365.1 of Terriglobia bacterium. Classification (GTDB taxonomy): domain Bacteria; phylum Acidobacteriota; class Terriglobia; order UBA7540; family UBA7540; genus SCRD01. The sequence continues at coordinate 7,270 of DASSJE010000104.1, read as the reverse complement.
GGCACAGGAACCTGATCAGGGCATTCCTCAGTTTGCTGCGATTGTGGAGTTCTGCAACGGCCCCATCTTTATCCAGCAGCCCCAGTTCCACTCGGTCCTGCACATCCAATGCCTCCCAGAAAGCCGCAAAGGGAGGCATATCGTGCGTGTTGAACGCGGCCAGCGAGTCCTCCGGCGGACCCGGCAAAGCCTTCTTTTCGTCGGGCCTGGCTTCAAACTGCAGCACATACATCCGCTGAATTTTGTGGCGGGCAAGCGCCGGCCGGACGTAACCCGGAACTGTTCCCAAATCCTCGCCTACAATAACTGCCCGGTTCCTCACCGACTCCAGGGCCAGGATCGCGTACATTTCCTCAGCCGGATATCGGACATAGGTCCCGTCCTTGGGCTCGAATCCCTTGGGGACCCAGAACAATCGGTGCAGACCCATCACATGATCAATGCGCAGGACGCAGGCGTGGGCGAGATGGTGCCGGAGGGCTTTGCGAAGATAAGTGTAGCCGTCCTGCCGAATTCTTTCCGGGTGTAAGGGAGGAAATCCCCAACCCTGCCCCCTCGTAAAAAAACCATCTGGCGGCGAACCCGCGCCGACGTCCAAAACAAACGAGGCCCGTTCGCGCCAAACATCGTAGCCATCCGAATTCACACCCAACGGCAGGTCCAGATACAAACCTTCAGCGTTTGAGCCGCACCCCTTGGCAAAGCTGCGAATCTGTTCCTCCGCCAACCACTGCACGTACAGGTGGTAGCGCATGGCATCGGGATCGTAGTCCCCGCTCCGCAACTTCCCTTCCCGCAGGCGCTGGGGCCAGGTCCACCATGAGGCGCGCCGGCGGTCGCAGGTGGCACGAAATTGCGCGTAGTCTCGCAGATTCGGATGCGACTCGACGTAGCGGAAAAACTCCTGCTGCCGCCCCGAAGGACGTTCAAAGATCGTACGGGCAAGCGGTTCAAGGACTTTCCGCTTCAAAGCCATTGCGCGGCGGTAATTCACCAGGGCATGTGATTCCAGATGCATCCGCTCCGCCTTGAAATCGCCGGACGCCATAAATTCCCTCGCCTCGCGGCATTCCTTCATTTCAGGCACAAGCCTCATATCCAGGAAGAGCTCGTTCCAGAAGAGCCTGCTGACCGGCGAATAGGGACTGGGATCAAATGGTTCATCCAAAAATGACGCCAGCAGCGGAAGCGTTCCGACCAGGGAGCCACCTCTTCCGTGGACCCATTCCATCAATTTCCTGAGATCGCCAAAATCGCCCACACCCCAGTTCGAATCTGACCGCAGTGCATATACCGGAATGAAGATACCCCAGGCCTTCTTCGCGTTTGGCCCCGATCCCACAAAGGCCTTTACTGGCGCTGAAATCACCAAAGTCCGGTATGAGTGCGGCCCTGATTCTACGGTCAGGGCGTGATAACCGAGGGGCAAATCGCGTGGCAGCCGCAAATCCACGTCCCAATAGGCAGTGCCCTCCATGCTGACCTTTTTCGCGTGCAATACGGAATCCGTCCGCCCCGGCCTGATCTCCCAGACGCGTTCCTCGCCAGGCTCCAGCTTCAGGCGGCATTTCCACGACCGCAAAGCCTTGCCAAGGGGAAGCCGCAGTCTGACGGCCGCCCTGCGCCCGTCCCAAGCTACTGCAACAGGCTCGGGCCCCTGCAGATAAATCTGCCGGCGGCGTTCTTTCAACGCGCGTGACGCCTCCTCCGGCCGCGTCAGAGGCGCCCCCAACGATCGAAGAATCGACACCAGCACTTCAGCCGACGCATGACGCCTCCTTCCGTCCAGAATGTTCTGATAAGAAGTCTGAATTCCGTAGGCCTCGGCCAGTTGGCGCAAGACCCGCATTGTCATTTCAGCCTTTGTGTTCACAGCCCCAGTTCCTTCAATAATCGCGCGCGATTTCTGATCAGCAGGCGCGCAGACCTTGCGCGTTACATGAAGTAGTCGAAATCACGTTCGCTCCGAACGCGCCGTCGAATTCGGAGAATGTGTGCGGGCATTGTGTGCGGATTCAGTTCCACGAAATTTCGCGCACCCTGCCATAAATAGCGGCTGTCGGTGATCAGGTCATGAACCTGAAAAGCCTGGTGAGGATCCAGTCCAAAATCCTCGATTGGCAGATCCAGCCAGCCCGATTGCGTGTAGTGCGGATCAAGATTCACCACAACCAGAACGATATTGGAAAGGTCTTCTGTTGTCTTGCTGTATGCAATCAGCTGCGCGTTATCGACGGGGTGGAACCGCAGCCGCTCATTGCTTTCCAGCGCCCGGTTGGCGCGCCGGATTTGATTGACCCGCGTAATCAATCCCTTCAAACTGTCCCCCCGGTCCAGGTCCCAGGTCCTGATTTCATATTTCTCGGAATTCATATACTCCTCGCTGCCCGGCCGTATCGGACGGTTCTCACAGAGCTCGAAAGCAGGCCCGTAGATCCCATAATTCGCGCTCAGGGTCGCGGCGAGAATCAGCCGGATCATAAAGGCGGGTTTGCCGCCGGTTTGCAGGTATTCCGTAAGGATGTCCGGCGTATTTGGCCAGAGATTGGGACGGAAAAACTCCCGAACTTCACTCTGCGTAAGCTCAGTGAAATACTGCTCCAGTTCCCATTTTGTATTCCGCCAGGCAAAGTATGTGTAGGACTGCGTGAAACCGATTTTCGCCAGGCGATACATCACCTTGGGACGCGTAAATGCCTCTGCCAGGAAAATGACATCGGGATATTGCTTCCTGATTTCTCGAATAGCCCATTCCCAGAACTCAAATGGCTTGGTGTGCGGGTTATCCACACGAAAGATGCGTATTCCCTGACCTGCCCAGAAAAGCATCACGTCCTTTAATTCCGCCCACAGCTCGCGCCACCTTGAATTTTCAAAATTGAGCGGATAAATATCCTCATATTTTTTCGGAGGATTCTCCGCATACTGCACTGTCCCGTCCGGGCGCCACCGGAACCAGACGGGATGTTCTGAAACGTAGGGATGGTCCGGCGTGCATTGAAATGCAATGTCAATGGCCATTTCGAGGCCCATTTCCCGGGCGGCCTCCACAAGCTGCAGAAAATCTTCAAGCGTCCCAAGCTGCGGGTGGATCGCTTTATGGCCGCCTTCCTCGGCCCCAATCGCCCAGGGGCTGCCAACATCATCTTCAGCACAAAAAGGATTGTTGTTTTTTCCCTTGCGGTGCTCTCTGCCAATCGGGTGGATAGGAGGAAGATAAAGAACATCAAAGCCCATATCTGCCACATAAGACAATCGCTTGATGCAATCCTGGAAAGTGGCGTGGCGCCCCGGTTCCGCACTGCACGACCGGGGGAACATCTCATACCAGGCGCTGAAACCAGCTTTCTCGCGGTCAACCTGCACGACCAGGGTCCTGTGATAAGTGGCAGCCATCCCTCGATCAGGATAGATAGCCATCAAGCGGGCCAGAGTCTCATCCCTGGCGCTCGAAATGGCATCCATGGGTGCCTGTCCATCCTTCTTCCTCATGGCCGCTGCGTAAGCCTCGAGTTCCTTTGCATTGCCATTCGCGGCGCGCGACACCGACTCTTCCACGAGATTGGCGCCGACCAGAATATCAACGGATATATCCTGGCCGGCTTCCACCTTTTTGATAAAACCGCTGCGCCACGAGGCAAAATGGTCGATCCAGGCCTGCAATGTGTACTCGTATTCGCCTACCTCAAGCACTGTGAAGCTGCCATGCCAGCGGTCATTTCCTTCAGGAACCATTGGCGTTTCAATCCATTCAGCGTCGCCGGAACGCCGGAACTGAATGATCGCGGAAACAGCATCGTGCCCGTCGGTGTAAATGGCCGCGGTCACCATAACGCGCTCCCCTACAACCCTCTTGATCGGAAAACGTCCACCGTTGATTTCCGGATACACGTTCTCGATCACCACGCGGGCGGGAGAATTGGCTGGAAGCTCATTTGCGGGTGATTCCGGCCTGGGATTCACTTCCTTGCTCATCGAATTCTCTTTTGGAAAGTTGGCCCGCCACAGCCCTCGGAGGCCGCAACTACTTTGGAAGATCGCTAATGCAGTAACCCCAGCCCGATATCGGCCTGAGGCTTGGTTCGTCAGGCAACTCTGACATCAGGAAACACTACCATTCTACTCCGGTGGGATGGCATGAGCAAACTGGGGCGTCGAAGGCAGTCTATCAAGCGCAAAGATCAGTCAGCCAGCTCGCATGAAAACGCTCGCAGAGCGGTCTTGGAAGGTGACGAATTTAACCGTGTAAAAATCCCGGCGTCTTACGGCCAAAACAATTCGTTATCGGGATGCTCCTGATATAGGAGTTAATTTGCGCAGGACCTTATGCAGTTTAACGCACCCTCATCCTGCTCATTTTCCGTTGGACCTTTTCAAATTGACGATAGCGGGAAGTCCATGTAACTTGAAATACTGGCTTCAGGAGGGATGGGTGAGCGGTTGAAACCGGCGGTCTTGAAAACCGTCAGCCCCTAACGGGGCTCGGGGGTTCGAATCCTCCTCCCTCCGCCAACTAAAATCTTGCTGAGTGGCAATTCCGGAACCTCAGCAAATCCGGAGTAGTTACCAACAAATTCCCAACCTTTCCCGACTCGTCGACACACTCAGTGTTCCGATACGTACGTTTGCCACTCCTCCTCCGTCCAGCTCTGAAGCAGCCAATAGAAGTACGCGTAGGTTGAGTTCGAGAGGTTGTAAGTATCGCCTCTGAAGTGGTTTCCCCATGAGGTGTATACAGAATCGTCGAATTTGCTGGCTTTCAGAATACCCTCTGCCATGCCAGCTTGCTGGATGACGGTGTTGTTGTGGACATCTAGGTTCTTGAGGGTGTAAGGCACCCCGGTCTTGCTGTCGGATCCGCGGTCGGCATAGGTCCCGAAGATGCCGTTGGAACAGTCTGTGACTTTGTTGCCGGAAACTTCAACATTCTCCGAATTTGAAACAATGATGCCCCCTCCATACCACGGCGTGCTTGCTCCGGGGTCGTTGAGGATGCCGTCATCTTCAACGAGGTTGTTTGTGATCACGCCGTTGTAGCTGATTTCGTAGTGAATACCGATGGCCAGGTTGTGAATTGTATGATTGTTTTGAATCGTGACGTGATTGCAACTGATGTCCGCGTGAATGCCAGGGCCTTTGTTGTCATGCACGTAGTTGCCCTTGATAGTTACATGGGTGGCGGAGGAAGCCAACTTGATTCCGCCTGCTTCCCAGTCGAAGGAGTAACCCACGTAGTTGTTGTCATAGACCTCGTTGTTTTCCACCAGAATCTGGTCTCCGTTGCCACCAATGCCCATCTGGCCGTTGTTGTGGATCTTATTATTTTCCACCACCATGCCGTTGTTAACTCTGACTCCGGCACCATGGTTCAGTAGCACTTCGTTGGAATCCACGGTCCAGTTGTCCGCCGCCGGACCGTACGCATCCAGTGAATCCAGCGCATTGATGGCTCCCTTGCCTGCAATCGATGCATATTTCTCAATCCTCAGCCCCCTGATGGTCACGTTGCTCGCGCTACCCCAGAAGGCCGCGCGTTCGATACTGATCTCAACAGTGTGCCCACTGGGGTCGCTGCCGACGTAAGCCTTGTCCGTACTGTAGTCCAAAAACCACTTGCCCGGACCCACAAGAGAAAGGCTCGCCACCCGTCTGAAGGGCTTCGAATCAAAAAACAGATCTTCCGGATACATGCAGGCCGGATGCGTCGCATCGCATTCACCCCGGTAGGAGGATTCGGGAGTGATTCCGCTAACCGCGGCTACCCACACACCTGACGAAGACTGTGTCCAGGAAGACGCGCCGATCAGGGCCGCGCCGACGAGCGTAGCCCCCTTCTGGCCGGAAAAGACGTCACCATCTTTGGGCACCACGGTCTGCATTCGGTACACGCCGGGCGCCAAGGTGAAGGTGGTACCAGTAGGGTTTGAATTCACAGCCGCCTGGATATCATCGCCCGCACTGAGCCCGACCCCAGCGGTCTGCGTTGCGCTACCTACCGTCACTGTCGCACTCGACGTGTTTGTGCCTCCACTGCCTGTGACCGTTAGAGTATATGTGGTAGTCTTATGCGGCGAAATGGTCATCGAACCCTTTGACTGCACTTGCCCAATCCCCGGTTGCAGATCGAAGGTCGTGCCGTTCATAGATGACCAGGTCAGAATAGTTGATTGCCCAGAGTTAATCGTCGCCGGTTGAGCTGCCAAACTCGACGTCGGCGCGTCAGTGGACTTACACCCGATTCCCCCGCCCTGGCATCCTGAGACCTGTTGAACATTCAGTCCGGACCCGCATCCCACGCCGAGACCACATAAGATCAGAACCAAACCAAAAGTTAAATATGCACACTTGCACTTCTCCCTGAAAAGACACGTTATTTGTGGATACACCTGATCCCCCCTGAGTTAGTTGTTTTTTTGGATCGCCCTGTCAAGGAGTGGGAATGAGCCGGTGAGGAGTAACTTCAGCTTGTGCAACCCTGTGACAATGACTATCTACGACTATGAGCAACCATCCTTCATTCATTACGAATAACAACGTACGTATAATAGCCATCAAATCTACGATGAACTACGTACGACAAATTGACGTTTCTTTTACCAAGTATTGCGAAGGCTGTCAAGGACATTAATTACCCAGGCAGAGCTATGCCATACCCATCTTGTATTGTTTAACTTGCAGAGACACTTTAAAGTGCGCCGGCATGGAAACATGGGGATTGATCACGGCGAGTCATCCTTCTCATCAATGGGCGGAAGAACAACTCGGTAATGAAATTACAGGCGGATCTGAAGGTTGGCGCCCGGCGCGAGGTGTCCGGGTGGTTCGAACTGATGGTGTGCCGTGGGCCCGCGAGGTTTGGGCCCGTTCACTAAAACTTCTTCCAGCGAGTATTCGCAATTCGTTGGATTCAGTATATTAATCCACATTAGCCAGGCGCGCGGGGCATCGAAGCGTGGGATACAAAGATAAACGGGTACGACTCGCAGTCCTGACAAGCATCGGACTCAAAGGTCTTCTTTTCACGGACGGCACGTGTCCGCTGATCTTCACATTTACAGGCAGCCGAGGACTCGGCCTGATCCTGGATCGAGCACACGTTCGACCGTTGACCCAGACGTCTATCACGACCCATGTGTCTTAACAACAGCGACGAAACCGCTTCCTTATGGACTCGTGAGTGCAGCACAAAGAAATAGTCAATCGAAAAAATTCCATTGTCGCTGCAAAGTGAGAAGTTCCTATCTGAGCAAAGTAGAAAGATCCGGTGCAG